>JAAEPI010001521.1 GCA_024232835.1 Cytophagales bacterium | reverse complement strand
GTACGAGAGTGGATATGCAATACTTTCCCGACAGTTCTTCAAAACTTTGCCATGGATGCCGTCTGGGCCAGCAGATTTATTAACATCGACATCTTTCAATATTTTCCGGACTCTACAGATACTAAAATCAATATCATTATCAATGTCATTACTGTAGTCAATATCAATGTCATAACAACTTGCATCAGAAAATTGATCTTCAAAATATTCATTGAATAATTCGGCTTGATCGTTTGCATTGTTCCTGAATCTGCCATGGTAATTAACAGTGTCCGGTATACGAGTTGATTTAGATGTTGACTTCACATGAGTCCAAAATTTCTTTGATATCAAAGAAGGATCATCATCATCCTTAAAATTTGACACCATTTTTTCATCGACCAGATTTTTAAAGTCGCGTCTACATTCGGAAAATTTAGCATAATCTTCAGCAAGGCCGGTATCATTATATTTAGCCCTTAGTTGTTCCTTTCTGAGACACAGCTTATGAGTGTCACAATCATACCAGGGGGGCTGATCTTT
>JAAEPI010001520.1 GCA_024232835.1 Cytophagales bacterium | reverse complement strand
TCTCAGCCAATAATAGATGGCAGAAATTGATACACTCGACTTTATAGTTTTTTAACGGTAGTTTTTTTGGAAGATCTTTTTTGAATTACACATTTACAATTCAAAATTCTTAACAAAAATTACTATGAAAAAGATAATCTTAATTGCTCTGGTTCTTGCATCTATCCCATCGACAGCTCAAAACGTTGAATTGTCTGATAACCAGTTAAACATCAATATTCTTCCACTGACATTTTCTTATGAAAGAAAAATAGATGACAATAAGTCTTTCACTCTTGGTGGCGGTATCGTGAGCCTCACCAATTCCTCCGGCTACAATGTCGATGGAAAAAAGGGGGGGTTAGTGTAGACCCAGTGGTTTATGGGGGTTTTAGAAATTATTATGGAAGAAAGAGAATAAAAAAATCCAATTTAAGAAATAATTCAGGCAATTATTTCGGACTATTCAGTTCTTATCGTTTCAAAGCTATTGGTCCAGAGGACAATAGGGCATCCTCCAAGACGTACACAATTGGACCAGTTTGGGGTATGGAAAGGAATTATGCCAGCGGCATCCATTTAGGGTTGAGTGTAGGGCCTGGTATAGTTGGAGGCAATTCTACCCGAACCCGTGCAACGGTGGTGGAGCATTTTGAAATAGGATTCAGGCTCTTTGCTAAATAATTATTCTTGCTTGTATTTTCTGCCAAGTTATAACTTGGGCAGAAAAAGCTCGAAAATTTCCTTCGGAACCCGCTTCGGTCTTTGATCTTTAGCACCTATCATACACCATTGAGAACGGGCAGAAACAATTAAGTCTTCTCCTTTTTTGAAGTCAACACATCTCACCGATAATGCACCTTTGAAATCTTCGACGTAAGTGGTCACACTCAACTCATCATTAAGGAAGGCGGGTCTTTTATATTCCAGTTCGTGTTTCACAACCACCCAGACGTACATATTGTTGATATCATCTTCTGTTTTTGAAAACCAATGCTCTTTCGCAATGTCCTGCACCCATTGAAGGTAGACCACATTGTTCACATGGTTCAGCTCATCTAGGTGCTCATGTTCCACCGTAATCGTTTTGGTATAGGAGTGCATAGTCCAAAGATATTCCTTCTATCTTTATCCTATGTCATGTAATTGTTGTGGAGCGGAGCGCCTCTTTAATTTGAAGGCGGCCAAAAAAGAACTGAAGAAATATAGGAAATCAGGTGCAGGGAAACCCACCCAAGCGTTGATTGATTCACTAAATGCTTCTGAATCGAAAGGACAAACCCTATTGGATATTGGGGGAGGTATTGGAGCGATACAATGGGACTTCCTGCAAAACGGTGGAAAGCAAACAACGGACATGGATTACTCTGACGGGTATTTGGAAGTCGCTAAATCATATGCTAAAGAGAACGGATGGAGTGATCAAACTGTCTTTAGACAAGGGGATTTTTTGGAAGAGGAAGATTCAATCGAAAATCATGATTATGTGACCTTGGACAAAGTGATCTGTTGCTATCCGGATTATCACGGTCTATTGACTAAAGCACTCAATAAAACCAATCATACCATCGGTATGGTCTATCCAATGGGTGGGTCTATTGCTAAGTTTGTAGCCTTCTTTGTTATTTTATTTTTGAAATTGTCTGGCAACTCCTTCCGCCCCTATATTCACCCGGTTAGCTCCATTCGTCAAACAGTTTTGGATGAAGGATTTAAATCAGTGCATTCTTCCGTGAGCTTTCCCTGGCATGTGGAAGTGTACCGAAGGATTTAATCCCACCAGTGGGTTTTATTCCCTGATGCCTGTGAAATACCGTGCCTGTGGCTTGGCAGGGATGATGTGCATGAGGCTAACATGAAAAATGCCAAAGGTGTAATTCAACATGCAAGGAAAATCAACAATTAATCTTGAAATGCGTGCACGACAAAGCTTGAAACAACTGTCCTATTCTTTGATAATCAATTTGTAATGTGTTTTTCAGCAGACCCTATCTACGTTCGGGATTGATCAAATCTAGTATAAAATCTACAGCAGCATTAAGGATTTTTTGACCAATTTCGGCCAAATCGATAGATATGAGAAGGTCGGGATTTATTTCCTTGTTCACAATCTTCAGTGCAAGTAAGGACACGAGACCAATGATCACTACGATCAGGAAGGCTCTTACGAATGCTGAATATTTTTTCTTCATCGATTATGAAATGTCTACAAGGCAACCCGCACTGCACCAACCACGGTTAGTCTATTGAGAATATTCTCTTTTTATGAAATGGTGTGACTATTTCAAATGGCCGTTTAAAAATCAATTAATTTCACATGAAAGTACACTTAATTAGTATCAAATTAAGTTAATTTCTTACATATGTTAGACGATTTTCTGATGCTGCTAAACCATATAAAAACGAAAATATAATTGCAAACAAAGCGTATCTGGACATGTTGTATGAGGTGGCTCATTAGTAGGAACTTTTTCCAGTTACAAAAAAATCGCTTACGAAAAGCCTGTTTAGCGAAATATGCCTAGATTTGCCGCTTATTAATAACTTAACCTGTAACCATGAACGGAACGGTAAAATTTTTCAATAATTCAAAAGGATTTGGATTCATTACTCCAGATGATGGAAGTAAGGATGTATTTGTACACAAAAATGATTTGAGCGTTGACATAGCAGAAGGAGACAAAGTTTCCTTTGAAGTGGAAGAAAGTGAAAAAGGCTTGAACGCGGTTGATGTAAAAATGGCCTAAATAGCTTTTGAATTAGATAATGAAACCTATCCGTGTTGATGGGTTTTTTTATGTTCAATCCAAGTCGGGGATTATATCCTGATCCCCCACCCATGAATTAGTACAATTCGCAATCCCACGTAGGTGACTAGCAGTGCTGTTAAGCCACGGATCACATTTACGTTGATCGAAGAATTCGATACGAATGATCCAATAAGCCCACCAACTCCCACGGCCAGAATAATCTTTGCAGCAAATTCCCAGTTCATTTCGAATGAACCTCCGATTGCCAAGCCAGTCAATCCGGCTATTGAGTTCACAAGAATAAAAATTGATGCCAGCGACGCAATAGTTTTTGGATTGGCCCATCGAAATAGATTGAGTACTGGGGAAAGAAAAATACCTCCACCAATTCCGGTGAGCCCAGACAGGAATCCTATTCCAAATCCAGTCAATCCTCTTTTAGGGAAAGTCAAAATTTTGGATGTTCGATAGGCAGAAAACGCTTGTATAGTCAGCATGATTGCTGACAGGAGTAAGGCGCCACCCAAGGTGATGAAAAAAGATTTTTCCGAAAGCCTTAGTTGCGAACCTAGGAATGCAGCTGGAATACTAAAAGCCAGAAAAGGCCAGAAAAGCTTCCAATCAAAAACCCTTTTCTGGATGTACATGATCGTGCCGATGCTAACGACCACTAGATTTAGTATCAGGGTCAAGCTTCGTATTTCATAAAAGTCTGTAAGCAGTACGCTCAATATAGCGAGATAACTAGAACCCCCACCGAAACCTATGGATGAATAGAATAGGGCAATCAAAAAAAATAGCAGAACGATCAGATAATCATTCATTGTGCCAATACTTGATAGCCACCCTCTATCTGATAGACCTGAATATCAGGGAAAGAAGATGATAAAATAGCCGCAGCTTGCTTCGTTGCTATTCCACGATCACAGACCAGAACTACCTCATAGTTTGGATTTGGCTCAAATCCAGCTATCATCTGAAGAGGGATATTTTCAAAGCGCGAATCATGGGATTCGTCAAATACCTGGGCGGATCGAACATCAATGAGGTGGGATTTTGTGAGATCTGTGTTTTCCAGCTTTTCCCATGACATAGTTTGGAACTTTTTATTTTCTACGTGGTTAGTTGGTTCTACTTTTTCTTTTTTGCTGCCTAGAAAAAATGTATGATGCTCAGAAGTCATCGCATTAACAACCATCAATTTCCCGACGAGGGGATCGCCAAAGTCTGTCAGGATCTTTACCACTTCCATTGCCTGATAACAACCGATGATCCCTGGCAACACTCCCAAGACACCAACTTCATTACAGTTTTGTACATTAACCGAATCATCAGGATACACATCGCGGTAGCTCACCGACCCTTGATGATTAAACACGCTAACATGTCCCTCATGTCTATATAGTGCTCCATATACAAATGGCTTATCCAACATCACGCAAGTGTCATTTAGGATATACCTTGATTCAATGTTGTCTGTGCAATCAACTACAATATTGCACTCACCAATTGTAGATTCGGCATTTTCTGAGGTCAGCATTTCAGAGATAGCAATGATTGAAATTTCAGGATTAAGTAAGCCCAAACGCTCCTTTGCCACCTCCACTTTTTTTCTGCCAATATCATTTGTGGTGTAGACAACCTGTCTGTGCAGATTGCTGAGGCTGACCTCATCAGCATCCATTACAGTGATTGTGCCTACCCCCATTCCAACCAGATATTGCATCACTGGTACGCCCAATCCACCAGATCCGACAATGAGCACTTTTGAGGTATCGAGTTTCCTTTGCCCTTCAGCACCAAAGTCTGGGAGTACAATTTGTCGTTGATAGCGCTCTGTGTTCATTTCAAAATTTCTTTGGCCTTTTCATACTCATCTGGATTATTGGCATTGTATAGCTCCAAATCGTGCTTTGGTGTGATGAGCTTGATGTCATTATTGAGAAGAAATTTTCGGGGGCAGTTTTTTT
>JAAEPI010001519.1 GCA_024232835.1 Cytophagales bacterium | reverse complement strand
TCTGTCATTACCAAATGGGTCAAAACCCACAACCTCAGAAAGGCGCAATACCTCGCTGGTCACCGCTTTATTGGCTCCACCGAAAGCTATCAGGAAAATGACATGGAAGGACTGATCGAAAAAATAAATCAATATCATCCGTTGAATTAAAATTAGATTTACGTTATGAGAATGACCCATCAAAAAGCATATCATAAGTTTCTGGAACAGATCAAAGAACGGATTTACCAGTCTCAATATGAAGCTTTGAAGCAAGTCAACAAAGAGTTGATCCAGCTCTATTGGTTTATCGGAAAGAACATCGTGCAGAGGCAACAGGAGTATAGTTGGGGTAAATCGGTGGTAGAAAATCTGGCTTTGGACTTACAAAATGAGTTTCCAGGAGTACGTGGTTACTCGGTTCAGAACCTGTGGTACATGCGTCAGTTCTATGTTGAGTATGAAGGAAATGAAAATCTCCAACTACTGGTTGGAGAAATTAGTTGGAGTAAACATTTAGTGATCATCAGTAAATGCAAAAAAGATCAGGAACGGGAGTTCTACATTAAGATGGTGAAGAAGTACGGCTGGACAAAAAATGTGTTGATCCATCAGGTAGAAGGCAAAGCCTATGAACGCTTTCTAATGAACCAAACCAACTTCGATAGTTCCTTAGAAGAAAAGTACAGGCATCAAGCCAAGCTGGCAGTAAAGGACAGTTACAGTTTTGACTTTTTAGAAATGAGTGAAGACTATGGAGAGCGAGAAATGGAGCTGGGGTTAATCAAGAATATCAGAAAGTTCCTAATGGAAATGGGAGGAGATTTTGCTTTTATGGGAAATCAATATCGTTTAGAAGTTGGAGAAGAAGAATTTTATGTTGACTTACTACTATACCACAGAAGGCTGAAATCTTTGATTGCCATAGAGCTAAAAACCACCAAGTTTAAGCCCGAATATGCAGGCAAAATGCAGTTCTACCTAACCGCACTAAATGAGACCAAAAGGACAGAAGATGAAAACCCATCAATTGGTATCATTATTTGTAAGGAGAAGAACAGGACAACCGTAGAATATGCATTGAAGGACATGAACAGTCCAATGGGAGTGGCTAGTTATACGATCAAAGAAAAGTTACCAGAATCCATGAAAGAACTATTGCCCTCACCCGAGGAAATAACCAAAAGCTTGGAAGGCTTCATAGATTAGTTGGTTGGCCGCTTATGGCGGCCACATTAACGTGCAGTTGAAAAGGAACGTTCACAGGAAAAGCGGAGCATCTGCGGTGCGTTGGCAAGGCTGCTGTCCAGAAAAATGCAAATCTTCACGCCTTAAAACATGCGCTACACACTGATGGTTGGATGAAGGATTACCAGCTTTGCGAAAAGCTACAGCAGGTGAAATCGGTATCAGCGAGCAGCGCATATTTAGCCACCGCACGAAAAACCCTATTTGCATTTTCTTCCCTTTGCTTGCCATCCGCTCCTCGTCACGGCTGTTCATTTTTTTGTTTTTGAAATGATTGAAGGGTCGAGTAGGTAAGGGGGATTTCACCCCAAACCTCTCACAGAACCGTACGTGATAGTCTCCCTCGGTTCGTGTCCTCATGATCTCCAGCAGTCGCTTGGCTGTACCGAGTGACGGTAAGCAGAAAGAAAATAAAAGAAATAAAAACAAACCAATGAAAAAGAAACGAACCTTATTTGTCATGCTCCTTATCGGAGTGATGGTGGTACTAAATGCCATCGCCTCGGTTCGTGTCCTCACGAAACGGAAACTTGAATAAGGCACTTGTCAGTTGGTGCGTTCAAAACTCTTCACCAATATGCTTAAGAAACCCGAACCGAGAATCATCGTGCGCATAAAACGAAGCAGATGAAAATTCGTAATCACACGGATCTTTAACCCGAATTATGCGATAGGTTTCGTTATGAGATTCAAAAGAACAAAGAATCATTGAGTTATGGATGAAAAGCATAGCACCGCTATGGTTAAGGACATAACTCGAACGAAGTAACTGATTCACAGTTATTTTGGATCGGAATAGAATTCCTATTGCATATTTCGGGTTTAACCAAATTCCAGTGTTCGGCTAAAGGATTTAGATGAATGTAATCCAGTTTTTGGTAGGCTACCTCAGGGGTATAAAGTTCAATGGCCAGTGCATCCCTTTGCCAAAATTCGCACTTCTTATTTGCGGCTGTCACCTTAAATCTTGGCAGTTCATTTGGTTCAAGCATGGATTTGAATTGATGAGCCGTATCTTTCAACAAAGAAGCACGAGGAGTTTCCTTTCCGTTCATGTCGTTCATTCTCCAGATCATATGCAAGTGGTTGGGCATGATCACAAATCCAAATACATCAATGGTCTTTAGTTCTGACAAGTGAGTTAGCGAATCGGTAATAGTTTCCTTGAAAGCAGCTGGCAAGAGCATTTTGTCCCACTTGTGTATGGTGGCAGTCCAGAAGTAGATTTTATCAAACTCCATGGAAGAGTTTCTCGGAGCTGAGAATCCATTCATACCAGTAAGTTATATAATATGGCTATTTTTGGTTCGTGAGGACACGAACCAAGGCGGAAGATCAAAAGAGATAAAAAAATCAATAGACAGATTAAATGAACTTTACCCCCACTCAGGTCACTTTTCAGCAAGGCCATTGGGGCGGTAGAAAGGATCCTTTATAATGCAAATGTTTTTCACTTGTGCGGTTGGAATAAATAAGACCTGAGAAACAAAGTCCTAATCTGAGAAGATTGGGATTTTTTATTGACTCCCACTAGCTCAAGCGTCCGCTTGGGCTTTTGTTTTGTTGAACAATTGCATCAGGAGCTTACAAGCAATAGAGCTATCTTAGCCAGGTGAGCAGGAAATACAAAATTAGAGATCAGGAGAAGTTGCATTTCGCCTACGATGCACATGGAAATATGACGGCCATGCTGCATCTGGCTACATTGACTTGGGATTATGCAGACAGGCTACAAAGCGTAGACTTAGGCGGTGGTGGAGATGTGTACTAATCACCTTGTGTTAAGGGAATTCCGTTCTACACGCCCTCACCTTGTTCATCTGTAATATCCGTTCTATCCCTGATTAATGTAGCCCTGCCTACCTCAGACAGGTGCTCGGCCAGCACACAATGCTTGGGCGTCACCGGCCTGTAGATTCTACCATAAAACGTCTTTGATAAGTAGGCATGTCACGTAAATATGGTTTCTGCTTGTCGTGCCTTCTCGATGGACTTTGTGTTTTTTTACTCTTAATTAATCGATCTTTAGCTTTTGAAGCAACTGAATCCAACATGAACTTAGAATATCAAGAAAGCCCAGAATGGCTGAAAAAGCTGCAACTCAATAGTTGGGAACCCGAAATTCTACTATCGGGCATTGTGCTCTATGGAATGTTCAAAACCCCTGAACTTCTGGACAGCTTATATGCTTTTGCGCAAACTAATCTCAGTGAAAATGTTAACGACATCAAAAATTTTATCTCACTATTAAAAGTTGCCATTTACTGGCTCATTTTTGGACTGATTTTGCATTTGATAAGCCGAGGAATCTGGGTCGGTATGGTCGGCCTGAGTTTCACCTTTCCAAAGGGCATTAATTCCAGCAATCTTAAACTAAGCCCGAAGTTTAAAAGTCAAATTGAGAACATACCGTCCATTCAGAATATTATAATTTCTCTTGAGAAAATATGTAGCTCTTTATTCTCGGTTTCTTTTATGCTATTCATGTGCATGTTGGGAGCTTATTGCTACTTCCTCTTAATGCTCATTATTCCCTTATTCGCCTATGTGTACATTTTC
>JAAEPI010001518.1 GCA_024232835.1 Cytophagales bacterium | reverse complement strand
TTTGATTCAATGGAAATATTTAAGCTCTCCCAAGAATGCATAAGAAGATATTGCATAGCGCTTCTTTCATTGCCGATAGTAAGGAGTTGTCGCAAAATAACATTTACAAATTAAGATATAAATGCCATAATGCATTTATGAAAAATGAAAGCCTGATATTAGATCTTCAAAGCAAATACAAAGTGCTTAGTCTTGATCTAAATGAGAGGTCGAGAAGGATATGGGCAGCATGTGAAGCAAACAGCATAAATTGGGGAGGGGTCTCCGCTGTAAGCAAAGCCACTGGAATATCGAGACCAACTATCCATCGAGGGATTTCAGAAATATCTATGGGGTTGCAAGAGAATGATGAGCTTGACGATAACGAGGGTATTCAAAGATGCCGCAAAACTGGAGGTGGTAATAAACCTCTTTGCGAAAAAGATCTTACGTTGATCAAAGACTTAGAAGAACTTTTGGAGGCATCAACAATTGGAGATCCAATGTCACCCCTTTTGTGGACAAGTAAAAGCACTCGCAATCTTGCTGATGCATTAAAGAAGAATGGTCACGATGTAAGCCATCATACTGTAGCTAGACTGTTGCATAAAATGGAATATAGCATTCAAGGAAATAGGAAAACAAAAGATGGAAAATCTCACGAAGATCGTGATACTCAATTTGAATATATCGCCAAACAAGTCAAATCGCATCAACGAAGAAAGCATCCTGTAATTTCAATTGATACAAAAAAGAAAGAGCTGGTGGGAGACTTTAAGAATCAAGGCAAGCAATGGCACAAGAAGGGTTCATCACCAATGGTGAGAACTAAGGATTTCGCAGATAAGGAATTGGGAAAAGTGGCTCCTTATGGCGTGTATGATATAACAGCTAATAAAGGATGGGTAAGTGTTGGGATCGATCACGATACAGCACAGTTTGCCGTTGAATCAATAAATAGATGGTGGAGAAACATGGGGTCGCAAGTTTATGGAAATGCAAAAGAACTACTCATCACCGCAGATTGTGGAGGAAGTAATGGATACCGGACACGGTTGTGGAAGATTGAACTTCAGAAACTTGCGGATAAGCTAGGAATTAGAATTTCAGTATGCCACTATCCTCCTGGGACGAGCAAATGGAATAAGATAGAACATCGGATGTTTTGTCATATAACAGAAAATTGGCGAGGAAAGCCTTTGATTAGTAGATCCGTTATTGTAAACTTGATAGGAAGCACTAAGACCAGAAAGGGATTGACAATTAAGGCCAAATTAGATTTGAATGAATACCCAATAGGAATTCAAGTATCTGATGAAGAATTATCAAAAGTGAAAATCAAAAAACATGTTTTTCATGGTGAGTGGAACTATACTATTTCACCAGAGCACAAGTAAATAGTTGTAAATGTTATTTTGCGACAGTTCCTTAGCACTCATGACGGTAGGCCAGTGTGGTATGAAACATCCATCACTTGCAGGCATGGTCGATGCTATAAGAAATAAAATAAGTCGGGAATCACTTCATGAAA
>JAAEPI010001517.1 GCA_024232835.1 Cytophagales bacterium | reverse complement strand
CTTATGACCCACATTAATCATACGAGGTAACCCTTCCGGGTTAAAATGTGAAAATGTCATGGCTATCCTCCAATCTGTGACATATTACGCGACACATATTGTCCTAATTCCAGATGATGTTCTTTGGGCTTATGAAAAATAGCATCAATCAAAGTCGGACGCAAATCTTCATTGGCGTTGAGTAATGGCTTTAAATCAATTTCATCATCAGAATGCAAACAAAGTTTGAGCTTGCCATCAGACGTGACCCGCACGCGATTACACGAATCACAAAACTTTCCTGAAATAGAGCTAATGACCCCCACCCGTCCAAACGCTTCGGGTAACTGATAATGCATCGCCGGTGATGAAAATGATTGATTTGGAATTTTCACTAATTCGGGTACACGGTGTAAAATTGTTGCATTGGATAAGTATTTGTCCTCCGACCATCCGGCTGTATTCCCCATAGGCATCAACTCAATAAATCGTACATCAATGGGATCATGCCGTGTTAAATTCACAAAATCCTCAATTTCATCATCGTTAACACCCTTCATCAGCACGACATTAAGCTTAATGCTCTCAAACCCCAATCGTTTAACCTCTTCAATACCATCCAGAACATGATGCAAGCCACCCATACGTGTAATCGCTTTAAATTTATCTGCATTCAAGCTATCAATACTAATATTCACGCTGGTGACACCCGCTTTTTTTAATTCACGGGCAAATTTTTTTAATAACAGCCCGTTCGTGGTTACACACAATTCTGTGACTTCCTCACAGTCTCCAATAGCATGAAATAAATCCAGAACATGATGCCGAAGCAATGG
>JAAEPI010001516.1 GCA_024232835.1 Cytophagales bacterium | reverse complement strand
GAATTTTATTCATAGGAAATATCCATGGCAAAATGTATTTTAGTTACAGGAAGAGCTGGGTTTATCGGTTTTCATACTTCAAGGGCCCTTCTTTCAAAAGGCTTTGATGTCATTGGTCTAGACAATCTAAATGCTTATTATTCTCCGAAGATCAAAGAAGATCGGTTGCAGATTTTAAAGGGGTATAAAAACTTTTCTTTTGCAAAAATGGACCTTACTGAAAAAGATAAAGTTTTTGAGCTTGTAAAAAATACGAAACCAGTTTGTGTAATCAATTTGGCTGCTCAGGCTGGTGTGCGATGGTCAATTGAACATCCTTGGGACTACGTTGATTCAAACATTGTGGGCTTTCTTTCAATCTTGGAAGCATGTCGACATAACGATGTTGAGCAGTTGATATACGCTTCATCAAGCAGTGTGTATGGCTCGAATACGAAGCTTCCATTTGCAGTTGAAGAGAGTGTTGATCATCCAATTAGCCTCAATAGCTGCATGTTGGCTGATGATACAGGGATTGCTTGTCTCTTGGCTCTGAAGACTTCCGATTGCCTG
>JAAEPI010001515.1 GCA_024232835.1 Cytophagales bacterium | reverse complement strand
GGTGTTAGGTCATGTGGGACAATTGATGAACACGATGATCCAAAACCAAGCCCAACGGCAGGAACAAGCAGCCAGAGAAGTAGCCGAAGACATTTACGCTCAGCGAATGGCTTTACAAATTCACGCGATATGGGACTATTATGACGAGCAGTTTGAGAAAGGTGATGGTATACATCAGCCTATTTACTTGAATCACGCCGGCAGTCACATGACATACGATCCAACGGACTAAAAAAACGCCCTCTTGCGTTGGATACAAAAGGGCGGAGGTTCTCATGGCGTGAAGAGGTGACAACGCGCCAAGTGAGAATATCAGTTTAGAGAATCAATTTCAGAGGGGGAAAGTCCGGTTGCTTTGGCTATATCGTCAACAGAAAGCCCCATATTGAGAAGATTTTTAGCGATTTTGATTTGTTCTTCTTCTTTCCCTTTTTTAAAGCTTGAGACATAAAAACTAGCGTCATCATGTAAGGAGTCAAGATAGGCGTTATACTCACCTCTGTCTTGGGGTTCAAGTTTCATGACATCCAATATTTCAGCGGCTTCTTGAATACCTTGCGCTTTAAATTCGGGTTTAACCTTACTATTTTTAAGGGTATAGATCCATTCATCCAAGGTATTTTTGGCTAAATCATTAAAGCGATTAACGAGAATATAATAATATTCGGGATGGTATTCATGGACATGATCTTGTTCAAATTCCCGTAATTGTCTGTCATCTAACTCCAATATATCGCCTGTATTCATCCCACGCACAGAGGTTTTACCGTGGTAGATATAATCATTTCCTTTGGCCACATCAAAATGTAAGATACTGATGGAATAGACACGGGGTATTTTCCAGTAAGGATCACTAATTTTCATGTGTTCTTGTATGGCTTTTGTGGCT
>JAAEPI010001514.1 GCA_024232835.1 Cytophagales bacterium | reverse complement strand
CGCAAAAAGTAATGCGCCAAGTATAGATCGGTGGGGGGCGCGAGCCTTGACAGGTAATATTGCGGATGTTGAAGCCCGTACGACAACCCTCTGAGTCCTATCCTTAAGGTATGATTTAATGAATTTCAACATTAACCCATCAATATTAAATTCATGCTTCAGCTTGTGTAGGATAAGGTCATGTGAGACACTATCAAACGCTTTTGCAAAATCGAAATAAATTATATCCGTTCTTGACCTATTGTTGAGTGCCAACGCCAAATCATCTGTGAAAGGTACCATTTGTGTGGTACATGATTTATCATTTACGAAACCATGTTGACGAGTATCAAGCATGCCAACACAAGCTGAATACAATGTGGTCTTGATGCATCTCTCAAATACTTTCATGATCAGACAGGTCAATGAAATTGGTCGGTAATTTTCCACAGAAGCTTTATCTCCTTTCTTGTGTACAGGTACAACAAGAGCAGTTTTCCATTCAGCAGGAATACAGCCAGTTGCAAATGACACATTGAAAAGTATGCTTAGTGGGTAAGCCAGGCTACCAGCACAGTGTTTAAGGACTTTGCCATGAATTCCATCTGGTCCAGCAGCCTTGCTTGTATTTGTGGCT
>JAAEPI010001513.1 GCA_024232835.1 Cytophagales bacterium | reverse complement strand
TGCCTCCTTGACCTGAAAGGATGCCTCTCTTGCCTTCCTAACAGCAGCTGGGGAGTTAGTGGCCATTGGTGGGACAGCATCATGTCTGCCCCTCCTCTCACTCTGCTGGAATGGGAGGGTGTACCTAGTAATTAGACCTTCTGAGAGTTTAAAGATAAAAATACCGTAAACGGAATACAAAGCCGCTCATATCTGGCACAGCAGACATGACTGCTCCACGGTGTCTCAATTTTAATGGGACCTTTCCTGCTCACGTATACTGGTATCGGTCTTTGTCTTTCCCCCCAATAAGCTGTCATCTTTGTCTATTTGAAATATAAGATGTCTGATCATGTGTTCCAAATAATGTCTTCATTTCTCTAGTCGTCTTTGTTTTGTAACTAAACAGGAAATAGAATTCTTTCCATGCGCTGATATAGTGAGCTACTTCCTGTTACTCTTGTTAGTCTGTGACTGACCTTCAGTGAGGTGACACCTTAAAATCATTTGCTGCGGGAGCCTATGCCCAAA
Organism: Cytophagales bacterium; assembly: GCA_024232835.1. GTDB lineage: Bacteria > Bacteroidota > Bacteroidia > Cytophagales > Cyclobacteriaceae > JAAEPI01. Next base: position 330 of record JAAEPI010001513.1, on the reverse strand, counting down.
ATATCAGGTCTAGGTTGAAATTATTGGAAAGTTGAGGAATTGGCTTGGGCCAAGCTGTACAAGACTGTACAGTCATATGTACATATTATCAGCTGTTTGAATTTCACTGTACAGCTAACTGACAACAACATGTTCAACAATTTAAAGAGGTAATTCAGGGTTACCTGGTCATTTCATATTGCTTGAAATGGGGGCAGTGTTCAGTAACAATTACCTGCTCACATCATTTTGCTTGAACTGAGGGTCCTGGGAAAAATGCAAAAATTGTTTAGCTACATGATATTGCCATCTTTTTCTGCTCCCACAATGCTTTGATACATGACCCCCTTT
>JAAEPI010001512.1 GCA_024232835.1 Cytophagales bacterium | reverse complement strand
GCCATTGTAAATTCGTAGTAAATGATTGTACTGTTCTTCGGCATCCAAATTTTCGGGGATGTCCCAAGTTTCAATGTCAATCAGCTCTTTGAATTTTTCGTCGTTTGCCGCATTAAAAATTCGCCAGTCTCCAGATGGAGCCTCTTCATCCTGTGTGGTCCTGCCAGGATTCAAGTTTTGGGGCCTACTTGGGTGGTTGTTAGTATCAAAACTAATTTTTACTTGAACATATGTTGCTAAATGGTCGGAGAGATCAATGGTAAGTACTGACGATGTGACTAAGTTTTCGATTTTGTTAGTATAAATATGATCTATGAGACTGGCACTGTGATCAGTGATTCTGGTAGGCCGAGATATCACCTGAACAAAGCCCCTGTTAGAGGTGGTGTCTATTAGACTTTGGCAATGTACGTCTGATTCGTATTTTATGAGGTCCGTATTGAAATCGCCGACAATTAAGATTTGTTTCCTACTATGACGATCAAGTTTACCAAGTGCTATTTCAAGCAGTTCTACGAATTTGTTATGCTTTTTGGAAGGAGACCTATACACGTTACCCACTATTACAGTATTATTATATGACTTACAATCTTTAATTTTAATGAACAGGAACTCTCCGTCTAGGTCTGAGAGTCCAGTGTCTAGATCAATTACTTCTAGATCTTCAGGCTGGCAAATGCGTTTGCTAACGTATGTCGCTAGACCACCACCTTTACCACTGCTTCTAGCTGGTTTTTGAATTATGGGCGGGTGAAAGCCTTCAAGTATTAAGTCATCGATCCCGTTGGCTAATTTATCAATGGTGCAGTTGGTTTCATTGAAACAAAGAACGTCGTATTTTTCATAATTTGCAATATTTTCACGAATGGGTGTGATGCACTTTATAAGCGAACGAATGTTGAGCGAAAAGATGTTTAACTCATCAGAATTTGAAGGTTGAATATGTTTGGGCTGCTTATAACTACAATTAACAAGTGACTCCGAGATTTCGGCCCAGATTGTGTTATTTTCTTCTTCGCGGTCAATTTGATCACCAATTAGATTGGTATTGTGGTGATTAGAGTATGGATTAAACGTGCAAGTGTTCTTATTGAGGTGGAGATCCCCTATTAATTCGTAGCAGTGTGCGTTCATGCCAGGGATCATGTCTATACAGCATTTCCGACACCCAAGTGTATCATTTATGCAGGCGATGTGGCATGTTTCTTCGCACCATTCACAAGTTTTGACCTTATTTTCACTATAGCACATACGGTCACAGCTATGGCATTTCAATTTAAATTTATTGTTATTATGGTAACCTCTACAGGGTGACTTATTACAAGCATTTACGGGTAGAATTTCCGACAAACAATCCTTACAAATCCAATCTACATTACGACCAGACAGAATTTCGTGTGCTTCGGTCTTACTAAGTCCCTGACACCGATAATGTTTAGGTTCGTCACAGCACCAGCAGAAAAGTTTTGGCCTATTTTTGGGCAACCTAACGTTGCACTTGTTACATATACT
>JAAEPI010001511.1 GCA_024232835.1 Cytophagales bacterium | reverse complement strand
TTGAAATTCCCCATTCAATACTTGCTAAAATGTGGCGCAGTTTTCTATAAATAGTGATCGATACCTTGCTCCTGTGTTATTATGCACTTGTGAGTTTACTTTCCAGAAAAATGACGAAGAAATTCTTTTGTCCGTACTGCAAGAAATCGTTCAATTCAAAATTGGGGAGAAGGGATTGTATGAAGAGACACCGGCAAACAAAGGAACGGGTTGACCCACTTGATCACGTTTTTGAGCGGGCATTAAAGAGAGCAGTTGCTAAGCACATACTAAGTGATGATGAAGTTATAAAATTCGACTCGATAATGAAGAAGTTGTTGGTCCAGGTGAACAAAGAGGTTGTGTACGTTACCAGAGCTGCAAGAGCACTAAGAAAGGACGATCTTTTCAAGAAGATTTTTAATAATATATGAGAAAAGTGATTATTATGTGATGCTGACTAGAGACTTGCAGAAAAGTTGTTGATGTCTTAACTGTGTTTCTTAAGGAAATAAACTTCATTAGCAAACTCTGCATTTTCTAAGAGGTGGTGCCCTGGCCATCACTAGATAGTTTTGAGGTGCTCCATCAGTAGATGATTTTTTCAAATCTTCTATATTCAATAGACACATATT
>JAAEPI010001510.1 GCA_024232835.1 Cytophagales bacterium | reverse complement strand
TCGCCAGTTTGTCTTGATTGATCATCCCTTTTTCCCAGGTGGGTCGAAAGTATTCTCAATCAACGACCTTGTTTAGCTTCTCCCAGGGGTCTCCTTGTCTGCTGAGTTTCTCTAATCTGAAATCTTCTGAAAATAGGCCTCTTGTACCTTGCTGTTTGTACTTCATTATTGTTTTCTTTGACATTGCATGCAATATAACATAAATTGCTCTATTTCAGCTAGTTAAGTTTAGAGGTAGCCTTAAAATCATCTGCTGTTCCAAAAGGCGTGATGATCACATTTTAAGCCTATGGATACTTTTACCAAAAAAAATTAAAGCAATAGGACTACTTGCAATTGCGGCGTATGATATGCGATCACCGGTTTCATCAATTATCGGAATGGTCAACTTGATTCAAATGATGATTGGAGATGGTGACATAAGTAATGAGGAGCTTTCCAACATGGTGGATATGATAAAGGCGAGTAGCTCAAAGGCTCTTCAGGTCACAGAGGAAATTCTAGAACTCGCTGAGATGGAGTCCGAAGGGTATGTACTCAGCACTAAACCCATAGTCATGCGGGAATTCTTGGAGAGTTATGTGGGTTCGATTAACCCAATTGCTCTGCAGAAAAACATTCAGGTAGTTTTAAAAATATCCACCGATGCGATCTGCAACATCGATGAAGCCAAAATATCCAGAGTTTTGGATAACCTCCTGTCCAACGCTGCAAAGTTCAGTTATCTCGAGTCTAAGATTGAGATTATAGTTGAGGATGAGGATGAAAAACGCTTATTGCTCAAGGTTCGGGATCATAGGGTAGGAATGCCACGGGAAATGATCGATGAAATATTTGTGAGATTTGGAAAAGCACAACGCCCAGAGCTTGAAGGGGAAGATTCTCACGGGTTGGGGATGTCTATTGTAAAGCAAATTATGGACTTGCATGGAGGAGAAATTGAGGCCCTAAGTGAGGAAGGAAAAGGAACAACCATAAATCTCCACCTTGCCACTACCAGTTAGACACCCTACTGGAGAGCCGAGCACCTACTAAATCTTTTTGTTATCTTCAGCATTTGTTCAGAAGGGCATCATCAAATCTCCATGTGAATAGGTAGGGTCAGTATTGAGATTGATAGTTCATAATTAGACCATAGCACAACACCATAATTACGTGCCAAACAAAAAAAGCCATTATGAAAGTGGCTTAAATAAATGGGCGCTGAGGTATCGCTTCATACGCTGGAGCCTTCCCTTAGCCCCTTTTGGTCCATATTCGAAATCAGACATAAAAAAACCCAATCTTAAGACTGGGTTTTGAAAAAGTAGTGGGCGCTGAGGGATTCGAACCCCCGACCCTCTGGGTGTAAACCAGATGCTCTGAACCAACTGAGCTAAGCGCCCGATTTTTGGGAGTGCAAAAGTAGCATCCTTTATGACTTTACAAAATGAGAGATTGGAAAATTTTCCACCTCAAGGTATCCACTTGATATCATCAAAATTTGGTTTCCGTTTTTCAAGAAAAGCGTTCCGGCCTTCCTTTGCTTCATCAGTCATGTAGGCAAGCCGTGTTGCTTCTCCTGCAAATACCTGCTGTCCGACCATCCCATCGTCAGTGAGGTTGAAAGCGAACTTCAGCATTTTGATGGAGGTAGGGGATTTTTGAAGAATCTCAAGAGCCCATTCATAGGCAGTACTTTCCAACTCGTCGTGGGGGATCACAGCATTCACCATGCCCATTTCATAGGCTTCTTGGCCAGAATAGTTTCTGCCTAGAAAGAAGATTTCGCGTGCCCTTTTTTGTCCGACCATTTTAGCCAAATAAGCCGAACCATACCCACCATCGAAGCTGGTAACATCTGCATCTGTTTGCTTGAAAATGGCATGTTCCTCACTCGCAAGTGTCAAATCACAGACCGTATGTAAACTGTGACCGCCTCCGACTGCCCATCCTGGAACCACGGCAATCACTACTTTTGGCATAAACCGGATCAACCGCTGTACTTCCAGAATGTTTAGGCGTGGCATACCATCTTCATCGATGTATCCTTGATGCCCTCTGGCATTCTGATCACCCCCACTACAAAATGCCCAGCCACCATCTTTGGTAGAAGGACCTTCTCCAGACAATAGCACCACCCCAATGTTCACATCTTCACGAGCATCCAACAAAGCTTTATAAAGCTCACCAACCGTTTTTGGCCGAAACGCATTTCTCACGTTTGGTCGGTTGAAGGCAATGCGTGCTACTTTTCCAGACTTCTGATAAGTGATGTCTTCGTATTTGGTGACGATTGTCCAATTGGCTTTGGTCATAATTATGGAATTCTTTGAAAAGTGAAATTAGTTCAAATCCGTAGTTTGAGGGCATTAGGGAGTACCTTAATATCGAAAGGGGGTTTCCCAATTTGTTCACCATCCGCATGTGCAAAGAGTAGTGGGTTTTCTTTAATAGTGACAGATTTGACTTGATGAAAATTCACTTTATCTAAAGAGCCATGGGTTCCATTGGATAGTTTTTCGATATTTAGAAATCTCTTAATCGGGGCAAGTGGACCTATGGTACAAATGTCAAGCAAGCCATCATTTACTTTGGCATCAGGCATCAGGTTGAACCCCCCACCATACGTAGTACCATTTCCGATGGTCATGAGAATCAGCGATTGTTCAAAGGATTCTCCATCTTGTGTGTATTTGAAATCGCGAGGCTTATAGGAAGCCAAGATTTGCAAAACATGATAGTAGTACTTGGCATGACCCTTCAAGAATGGCACCTTCTTTCCATTCATATCTTCCACAATCTGACCATCAAACCCGACCCCAATTCCGTTAGCGAATTTCCGGTCATTACAAATACCCAGATCGATGGACATGGTTGTGTCTTTAATAAGGACTTGAAATTGATCTTGTATTGTTTCTCCAATGGGCACGTTTTTGACAAAATCGTTTCCGGTTCCGGCAGGAATGATCGTCAGAGGGATGTCGTACTTCAGCCCATTCACAGCTTCATTGATGGTACCATCTCCACCCACAGCTACTAGGTCAGAATACGAGTCATCGAGATTTCCTTCAATGATTTGACATGCATTTTGATCTGGAGTTGTCGGATAAATTTCTACTTCTAGTTCGTTGGCAGTAATGAATGCCGTCAGTTCACAAAGTAGTTTTTGATTCTTTTTTCGACCTCCGGATGTGGGATTGGTTACGACGAGAAGCTTACGACCCATTAGCCGTTTCTCTTTTTATTAAGGATACCCATAATTCTGCTAAAGCCTCCCTCTTTTACCTGACTATCCTGATCAAGCATTTCAGCGACATATTTCATTAATGGAGGGAATGTAGCATTTACTTTTCCCTCAGTTTTGTGTTTAATAATTCCTACGCGCAGCTTTTCTTGTGAGAAGCCCATGACAGTCAAGGAAAGAAATAATAAAATGAAAAGGTTCTTCATAGCTTGTTGATTTCAACTCACCAAATTTACCGGATTTATCAGATTATAACGGCAGATTCTTTAAATCCACGTTCCCTCCAGTTATGATGATGCCTACTC
>JAAEPI010001509.1 GCA_024232835.1 Cytophagales bacterium | reverse complement strand
TTCAAGTATAAAAAGGCATACGCCTGCAATAGAAAGCACCCCAGTTTTACTACAATTGATAATGAATCTTCTAAGAGATTCTTCAAAAAAACCAATGAATTTAGAATCAACGCTCAAGCTAGAATAATAATAAAATAATATGATTGAGCAACTTAAAAATATAGACGAACAACTCTTCATTTGGTTAAATGGCCTTGGGCATCCAGCCCTTGATGGGATAATGATTTTTCTATCAGCAAAACTCGTTTGGATCCCTCTCTATGGGTTATTACTATTTCTACTATACAAGCACTATGGAATTCAATTCTGGAAACCGCTTTTAGCAGTTGTCATAGTTATCGTTATCGCAGATCAAACCACCTCTGGTTTCATGAAACCATTTTTTGAACGATTGCGCCCATGTCGTGATCCCTTGCTAGAGGGGTTGGTTATAAATGTTGGGAAATGTGGAGGGAATTATGGATTTGCTTCTTCGCATGCAGCAAATACTTTTGGATTGGCTTCTATTTTTTTCTTTCTAACTCTAAATAAAAAATATTTCTGGCTCTTTGCATGGGCAGGATTGGTCAGCTATAGTCGAGTTTATTTAGGTGTTCATTTCCCAGGAGATATCCTTGTAGGGGGAATAATTGGTTTAGGAGCGGGTTGGTTAGTTGCACACATAATGCATCGATTTCTACTTTTAAATATAGAATCCAACTGATCCAAAACACGATAGATTTTGTGAAGTCAGATTCCTGTGTTAATCTTGCCGCTCGTTCTTTAAAATAATTCTTATCAAGAAAAGCTGAGGGAATGGCCCTTTGAAGCTTTAGCAACCCCCACCAATTTGGCGGGACGGTGCTAACTCCAGCTCCGATAATTCGGAGACAGATAAGTTCAGATTTAGCTTTAAATTATATGAATATATAGGCTCTTCTGACTTGTCAGGAGAGCCTTTTTTTATGGCTCTTTCTGAAGCTGCTCTTGCTGAGATAACTACAACCATTTAAAAACTTCAAAAATGAGCAGTGCTACAGAAATTATTCATTCGGTCCCAGTTGACAAATTGACTGGGTCGATATCAGTTCCGGTTTACCAAACTTCAACATTCGTACAGGAAGCTCCTGGTGTCAATAAAGGATATGATTATGCCAGAAGCAACAATCCTACACGAAAAGCTTTGGAAACAATGGTAACTAAACTTGAAAACGGCCATGACGCCTTTGCATTTGCAACTGGTTTGGCGGCAATTGATTCAGTACTCAAGCTACTGAGTACCGGAGATGAAATCATAGCAGTAGATGATATCTATGGTGGAGCTTACCGGCTTTTCACTCACGTTTATGAGAAATTCGGCATCAAAATTCATTATGTAGATACTACGGAAGCAGAGAACATCTTGAATCATATAAATGATAAAACCAAGCTTATTTGGTTAGAGTCTCCCACAAATCCTACTTTAAAGATTTCTGACATTCAAAGAATATCAGAAATAGCCCACAGCTTTAATTCTCTTGTGGTTGTAGATAATACATTCGCAAGCCCAATTGCTCAACGACCCTTTGAGTATGGAGCAGACATAGTTATTCACAGTGGCACCAAATACCTAGCTGGTCATTCGGATCTTGTCGCTGGTTTAGTTGTGACAAGCACTCAAGAATTGTCTGAAAAAATTAAGTTCATTCAAAATGCCTCTGGGGGAATTCTTGGGCCATGGGACTGCTTCCTAACCATTCGCGGAATTGAAACGCTCCCTCTGAGATTCAAGCAACAAAGTGCAACGGCTTTGCTAATTGCTCAGTTTCTCGAGTCGAGAGATGAAGTAGATCATGTTTACTATCCGGGGCTTTCTAGACACAAAAACCATGAGATTGCAAAAGCTCAACAAAATGGAATATATGGCGGAGTTATATCTTTTAGTTTGAAAGGAGACACCCAGGATGCTGCAAATACTTTTGTAACATCAACACAGTATTTCAAACTTGCCGAAAGCCTGGGTGGTGTAAAAAGTCTTTTGTGTCATCCTTCTCAGATGACTCATGCCTCTATTCCAAGAGAGAAACGAATTGAGTCGGGCATTCAGGATTCGTTAATTCGATTGTCCTGCGGAATTGAGGAAGTCGAGGATTTAATCAGCGATTTGGAGTTCGCATTTAGCAAAATCTATCAAACGCAAAAAGTACTTGCAAAATGAAGAAATTACGAATTGGTCTTTTCGGATTTGGTGTTGTTGGTGAAGGCATCTATCAAGTACTCTCCCAAAAATCCAACATGGATTGTGAAATAGTAAAAATCTGTATTAAGAATCCAAGTAAGACTCGGAACGCACCAGATCAACTTTTCACAGACGATCGGAACGAAATTCTTCAAGACAGCAGCATCAATGTTGTTGTAGAACTTATTGATGACGCAGATGTGGCTTACGAAATTGTTGTTCATGCTCTCGAAACTGGCAAATGCGTAGTTAGTGCAAATAAGAAAATGATCGCCGACAACCTCACGGAACTTATCAAGCTCCAAAAGAAGAGTGATGCTTCCTTTTTATACGAAGCTGCTGTTTGTGGAAGTATTCCTATAGTGAGGAATTTGGAAGAATATTTCGACAATGATCTCTTAAAATATGTGACTGGGATTGTCAATGGTTCAACGAACTATATACTCTCTCAAATGAGTATGAACGGAAGCTCTTATTCAGATTGTTTGAAGGACGCACAAACTAATGGGTTCGCAGAAACAAATCCTACATTGGATGTTGAAGGGATAGACGCTAGTTACAAAATGAGCATTATTTGCCTTCATGCATTTGGTAAAATCGTGGATTCAAGCGAAATCATGAGAAAAGGGATAACGTCTCTAACTGAGGCTGACTTCAAATTTGCAAAAGAAAAAGGTATGAAGATCAAATTGATAGCTAACACTTTTGAAGGGGATTCGGGTCTCTGCACAACCATTTTTCCAACATTTCTCAAACAAGAATGCACGCTGAGTTTCGTAGAAAATGAATACAACGGAGTTCTCATTGGCTCTTCTTTGGCTGACGAACAGCTACTTTATGGGAAGGGAGCCGGTAGATTTCCAACTTCGTCAGCTGTCTTAAGTGATATTTCGGCTTTGAGATATGGCTACAAATATGAATTCAGGAAAGGCCAAAAGAAACAAACACCTGCGCCTGTTGGGTCGAAAAAGGTTTACGCAAGTTTCAAAAGTGGAAAAGCAATCAATATTGATGCTTTCGAATCAATTGAAGAACAATATAAAAATGAACACACTGAATATATAATAGGAAACATTACGCTTGATCAGCTATCCAAAAGTGACTTTTTAACTCAAAAGGATATCTCGGTAATCGCATTTGGGTAACTTGGATTTTATGAGATATCTGATGGTCCCGTTATTGGTCTTGATGCAATGCTCAAGTCCTCAAAAAGAGGATTTAGATACTGTAGTATCTGAGGAACCCTATTTGATTATTCTGGGTAATGTACAAGATGCCGGCTCGCCGCACGCCGCTTGTCGTAAAGATTGTTGTGCAGAACTATTTGAAAATCCAGACAAGAATAGAATGGTCGTTTCTCTTGGGCTCATAGAGCCTAAATCGAGATCTAATTGGCTATTTGAGGCGACACCTGATCTCCCACGTCAGATTAAGATACTCTCCAAAGAAGCACAATCCGATTCTGAAATACCTGATGGAATTTTTCTGACTCATGCTCATATCGGGCACTATTCGGGTCTGATGTTCTTAGGAAAAGAAAGTATGAACGCAGGCTCAGTTTTTGTATATGGCATGCCCAGAATGGAAAATTTTCTTGCTGATAATGGTCCATGGAGCCAATTGGTTCAATTAAGGAATATTGCAATCAGAGGACTTAAAAGTGACTCCTCAATTCAACTGGCCGATGAACTCACAGTTACTCCATTTTATGTTCCTCATCGAGATGAATTTTCAGAAACTGTAGGTTACAAAATAGCGAGTCCATCAAAGTCTGCACTGTTTATACCGGATATTGACAAATGGTCGAAATGGCAGCAGGACATTGTGGATGAAATATCAAAAGTCGATTACGCGTTTCTAGATGCCACGTTTTACGATTCGAACGAGGTGAATCGAGACATTGCAGAAATACCACATCCCTTTGTTATAGAGAGTATGCGATTATTTGAAAATCTCTCATCCGAAGAGAAGTCAAAAATTCATTTTATCCATTTCAATCATACAAATCCATTGCTCAATTTGGGAAGCGATGAATCAAAGATGGTATTAGAAAAAGGATTCAAAATAGCCCGACTTGGTGATAGATTTCGCCTATAGGCACTTATTCATTAGTTAGGGCCTGCTGAAAAACACTCAACAAATTGATTATCAAACAATAAGATAACTGTTCCAAGCTTTGACGTGCACACATTTCAATATTTATTGTTGATTTTCCTTGCACTTTGAAATACGCCTTCGGCTTTTTTCTTGTTAGCCCGGGACACATCATTCCTGCCAAGCCATAGGCATGGTACTTCACGGGCATCAGCTCGAAGTATGCCTATACATCTTCGCTTCACCCGTTCCGTATCTAATGCACCTGAGACTTTTTCATCAGACCCCATCTAATATCTAAAAAACCTCTCCGTCTTTCCATTAATGGAAAATTCAATTGTGTTTCTACCAATGACGTAAATGCCGTCACCACTTTCCTCTCTAAGTTTTAAATCTCGAGCTTCTTCATCGAACTTAAATCGACGAATTATATGGCTATTGCCAGAAGCCTGAAAATAATAAATCACTTCCTGTTCCTCATCATATCCTATTGTTCCAACTTCTATTTTCATGTTCTTTTTTAGCTTGAAACGAACTAGTCTTTTGTTAAAAATTTCAAAATTCAAATAGGTTGTACTGTCCTCACTCACATAATTTCCTCTGAATGTTTTGAATGATAGATCAACATTTTCTTCTATGTTGTTCGTGTTGAGTACTCGTGCATTTAAGTAAAGCGCATTCGATAATTTCTCCTTGACCTTCAAAGAATAACCTTGTACGCTATCCTCCAAAAAATTTGGGATTGAAATATGAATATAAGAAACCATGCTCCCCACTCTCCCATCTTTCCGAGTCGCAATTTTATTTTCTCCCTTGAACCCTTCAATCCGAACCAACTTGCCCTTAACGAACCTCCCCAAGTCATTTGGTACATCCGAAACACTGACTGTCTTCGGATTCAAATCCCACATAAAGAAAGTTCTTTGATGATAGATTTTTTCAGTTACGTGTTCCGGATGCTTCGCAGCTATATTCTTGATTGTGTAAGAGCCATTGTCCTTTGCCTGAATGACGTTCACCCACCATTTCTCATTTGT
>JAAEPI010001508.1 GCA_024232835.1 Cytophagales bacterium | reverse complement strand
TTGAAATTGTTATTCCCTGATTTTGAGGATATCCCTCACAATGATACACTAATGCGCCTTCTATCTAAGATTGAAGTAGGGGAAATAGAAGCCGCTCTAATCGCAGCAGTCCGAAGGTTGATTAAGAACAAGACATTTGCTCGATGTCTAATTGATAATCATTACCCTGTTGCGATTGATGGCACTCAAAAATTTACTCGGAATACTCTTTGGAGTGCAGAATGTTCTGAACGTGAAGTTAAGGATGGGAAAGACACCAAAATGCAATATTTTGTAAACGTACTGGAAGTAAATTTGGTTTTCCCCAACGGCATGTCCATCCCCTTAATGAGTGAATTTGCGAACTACGAAGAAGGCGATACGGAGACAAAACAATCCCGCCTGAGGCGGGACGAACAAAAGGCATTTAAAAGGCTGGCCAAGCGGTTAAAGAAAGAATTTAGCCATCTTGCTATTATGGTCCTGGTAGACGGGTTGTATCCCAATGGTCCTATTGTAGAACTATGCCGAAAAAACCGTTGGGATTTCATGATCGTTTTACAAGACGGGAATCTTCCCAGTGTATGGGAAGAATATGAAGGCCTCAGGAAGCTTGAGACCAATAATTGTTTTCACATGACTTGGGGCGACAGAAAGCAACGTTTTGAGTGGGTGAATAATATTGAGTATTATTATGGAACAAACGGAAGGAAAAAACAAATCTTCCACATGGTGATTTGTAACGAAGAATGGGAGGAAGTGGCCAAAGATTCTGTTAAAATAGTTACCAGGAAATCGCGTCATGTTTGGATTTCTGATAAGCCCCTTTGCAAAACAAATTTGCATGAACGGTGCAATTTAGGCGCTCGTCACCGATGGGGTATTGAGTCTGGCATCCTTGTTGAGAAACGCCACGGCTACCAGTATGAACATGTCTTCTCATATAACTGGACCGCTATGAAAGGATTCCATTATCTGATGCGATTAGGACACTTTATCAACGTCTTAGCCACTTATTCTGAATGTCTTGTAAAAATGGTGCGTGTGTTTGGTGTGCGCGGATTTATCAAGTTCATTCGTGATACCTTAACCGGTCGATGGCTAGACCCCCAATTGGTTAAACAACGCCTTGAAGCCAACTTTCAGCTTCGATTGATATAGACATCCAAAAGGCACAATAGAATCAAACAAAATGAACCCGGGATATTGACGGGAAGGGGATGCTATGTCCAAATCCGAATTGCTTCTACATAAATAATGGGAAGCAACTGATTCTCAACGTGATTTTGCGCCAGTTGAGGCCATCAAGATGAAAAAATACCACGCAATCAGTCGTGAATCAAGTTCTGGCGAATTCGTGCTTCGGCACTGACTGGATATTCGACATAAGCCGTAATTTTTTTAAGAAAAATTGAAAAAAGTTCAGAACATACGCAAAAGTAGAAATTCGTTCTGGTTTTGCGCCTTGCTCAAATCAGGCCCCACAAGGCCCTTGACGCCCTCTTCTTGCGACGACATTTAAGGTAAACATACCCCCTCATATTCACCTCTCGCAAAACCCCATAAAAGGCAAATCTTGTGGCCTATTTATCC
>JAAEPI010001507.1 GCA_024232835.1 Cytophagales bacterium | reverse complement strand
GGTATATTTTGACTTTGTCATGGCTTTTGACTCAGTTAATCATGATGTAATGCTAATGAAGCTGAAACACTAGTTTGACATTGATGGCACGATCTTAAATTTATAACTAATTATCTTAAAGATCGAAAGCAATGTGTCGTCATTGGTGGTGTTCACTGTTCAGTCTAGCCTAAAGGATGTAAGATCAGGAGTCCCACAAGGCTCCATACTGGGGCCTTTATTTTTTGTCCTTTTCATTAATGATATGTCTGACTGTGTTAGTGAAGGTACTCAAATTGCTTTATACGCTGATGACACTAAGATATGGCGTAGAATAGTTTCTTGGAGTGACCATGAAATCCTCCAGAATGATATCGACTCACTTCACAGTTGGGCAGAAAGAAATAAAATGAAGTTTCACCCTGACAAGTGTAAAGTTTTGTCTATATCCAATCGAGCGAGTGAAATTAGCACTTTGAGGATGCTTCCTTTTCAAATTTTCATTTATACGTTGAACGGGGATGACATGGAATTTGTTTTAAGTGAAAAATATCTTGGAGTCCATGTTAGATCTGAATTAGATTGGGACGAAAATATCGTTGCACTGTGCACAAAAGCTAGCTCGCGATTGGGATTAATGAAAAGAGTGCTGCGATTTGTGAAAAATCGTAAGCAGAAAAGAGCTGTTTATCTAGCACTTGTTCGCAGCCTCTT
>JAAEPI010001506.1 GCA_024232835.1 Cytophagales bacterium | reverse complement strand
TTCAAGTGACGTGAGATTCTCATGCTTTGCAACAAGATGGTTTGGATTTTTTTTCAAGTGACATGAAATAAAGTAATCTAATCAAAGAATCACTAAGACGAATGGAAGAAGTGCCACTGAACAAAGCAATTGGTTGGGCACAAAGCAACATCACAGATGGGGCAACATTTTCTGGTTCTCCGACTTATAATTTTCCAACTTCTTGGGCATTTTTGCAGGGGGAAGAACAATCTGGAATTGAAATTGAGCTTCCTTTTGTGTTGAAGGGACTTGCAACAAGGAGATGTTTTCATTGTAACAAGGTACCTGAGGCCCCATTCCAATTTGTCTCAGGCTTTCCATCAGTTCCCACTTCAAGTGTAGAACAGGAAGACTTTGTTTTGATAACTGTCTTTTGAGACAGAGGGTGTTTGTTATGGCCAATGAAAAGATGTGCTCAAATAGCTTCTTTATCCAGGAATATTGTTTTGTGTTCCTTCTTTGAGTATCAATTAGTTGGTCCCTATTTACATATGGTTAATTATTTATTTTGCATTAGCATTGGAAGGATATCAAGAACTCACGCCCGATCCACATGGAACATCTTTGCACAATAATCTCCCACTAGCATGGGATGGTTAAAAGTTGCCTTTTCAAATTTCCCACAACTGTCAGTGGTTCTCCTAATGCATTCCCTGATCTCATTTGTGAAGTGGGGGAGGCTGCTCAGGATCATGACATGGCAGCTATCTAGCCAATTAACAAAGACCAACTCTTCCTCTGTGGAGAATGCGAACACATAATCCCCTCTGTAGAACTTAGATCCCTTGTACTGAATGAAATCATTATTGTAGAAGTTTTCCTTCTTGTAACAAGATGCTGTGAAAGTCATATGGAAGTGGTTTGAAATGCTTCTGTGCACCTTGTTACAAGGGAATGTAATCTTGTAACAAGATTGATTCTGCTTGCATGTGATTTATATAAGACGTTTACATTTATCCACCTGTCTTGTTACAAGTTGGTGGTACGGTTGGAGAAGTGGTGTTGTATCGTGCATGTAGCGGAACGGTGTACGGGAAATGAAATTGCTTATGTATGTGACATGATGCAGTTAAATTATGCATGCAATAGTTTGTATCTTTGACAAGGCTGTGCTGTGAATCTCCATTTAAGTTATGCACGCTGAGATTTCAATGGAGGTTTTCTTTGTGGTGGTAGTGGTTTGCTATTGCATTGATGGAAATCTTCCTAGTTGTAAAATTTTACTTGGCTCTGCTGCGAAACCATCACTGGTTTCGGTAGAAAGGCTCTCTGTGGGCGAATCGT
>JAAEPI010001505.1 GCA_024232835.1 Cytophagales bacterium | reverse complement strand
TGTGTCAACTTTTTACCGTGTTGGTACTCTAGGACTTGAAAATTTTCAGGAATTTGAAAGGCACTTTAAATCATTGGCCTCCAATAGGAAGCTGCATAAACACATATTGATTGGCGACTTTAACTTTAAAGATGTATGTTGGCCTGAGGGAAACTCGTCATCCGACTTACAGCAAAAATTCCTGGATTTTCTTATTGGAGACCTTGGGCACACACAGTTAATACGTAATGCTACTCACAAATCAGGAAATATTTTGGATTTAGTCTTTACAAATATACCGGAATTGGTGAAAAATTTGAGGGTCTTGGATGAAAATGATGCGTGCTTATCTGATCACTTTGGCCTGATTTTTGACGTCAGTGTAAAAATCAAGCACAAGAAAATTGCTAAGCAGACTAGATATAACTATGGCAAGGCAAACTGGATTGCATTAAACAGGGCGCTTAGAAATGTTAACTGGTTGTCTGTTCTTGACTGCACTGACCCCCACATATCTTGGCCCCGCTTCAAGACAATCCTTACAGACCTATGTAATAGATATATTCCTAAAATTTCAGTTAAGTCGAAGTTCCAACCACCTTGGTATGACTCAAAAGCTGATAAAATTAGAGAGAAAAAAGAATACTGGAGAAAGCGCAAGAAGGGTGCTACAGAAGAAAATGAACGCCAGTCATGCGATGAAAAATTTCGATCATTTAGGACAAAATTTAAAAAAACTATGAATGAAAATATGCGCTTAAATATTGAGGACGATTCTGACCCTGGGCTTATCTCCAAACGATTCTGGTCTTATGTAAAATCTAAATCCAAATGTACTAGGATTCCAGAAACAGTTTATCATGGAAGTCGCTTTCGTAGTAATCTCAGTGACCAAGCAAATCTGTTTAATAATTATTTTTATGACCAATTCTCAGATGATAGTTCATATGATATTGATATTAATTATTATGACGATCAATTCTCAGATTTGAGATTTGATGGTCATGATGTATTTCTCATACTTAAAGCCATAAATACAAGCAAAGCTGCCGGACCAGATGGTATACATGGCAAAGTCCTTAAAAACTGTGCTGGTAGCCTGGCTTACCCACTGAGTATACTCTTTAATGTGTCATTTGCAACTGGCTGCATTCCTGCTGAATGGAAAGCTGCTCTTGTTGTACCTGTACACAAGAAAGGAGACAAAGCTTCCGTGGAAAACTACAGGCCAATTTCTTTGACCTGTCTGATCATGAAAGTATTTGAGAGATGCATCAAGACCACACTGTATTCAGCTTGTGTTGGTATGCTTGATGATCGCCAACATGGCTTTGTAAATGATAAGTCATGTACCACACAAATGGTACCTTTCACTGATGATTTGGCTTTGGCACTAAACAACAGATCAAGAACAGATATAATTTACTTCGATTTTGCTAAAGCATTCGATAGTGTCTCACACGATCTTATCCTGCATAAGCTGAAACATGAATTTGGAATTGATGGGTTAATGCTAAAATTTATTAAATCATACCTTAAAGATAGAACTCAGAGGGTTGTTGTAGGAGGTTCAACATCCTCACCATTATCAGTCAAGTCAGGCGTCCCGCAGGGATCTATACTTGGCCCATTACTTTTTGTATTGTTTATAAATGACATGTTCTCTTGTGTCTCAGAAGGCACAAATATAGCATTATATGCAGATGATACTAAGGTATGGAGAGAAATAAAGTGGTCTGAGGATCATCTCATACTACAAAATGATATTGACAGTCTGTTCAAATGGTCTATCGAAAACAAAATGACCTTTCATCCTAAGAAGTGTAAAGCTTTATCGGTCACTTTGCAACGCAATATATTAGACAATTTACCTTTTAATATACATCTGTATGAGTTAAATCACACAGTTATTGACTATGAGCCATCACAGTCACAGGTAGACTTAGGAGTTGAAATAACTTCTAAACTGCTGTGGGGTCCACATTGTCAATCGCTTGTGAACAAGGCCAACTCAAAATTGGGCCTTTTAAAGAGAACATGTCATTTCACAACAAATATCCGCCAAAAACGAGCATTTTACCTCTCCATTGTACGATCTATTTTTGAACATTGT
>JAAEPI010001504.1 GCA_024232835.1 Cytophagales bacterium | reverse complement strand
TAGTAGTATAGTATGCATAATCAGCGAAATTTTAGGGTACTAATCTTTTACGTGCCAGGGTACTACAATATGACCGCGAAAGTTTAGGGTACTACCTTCTACGGTTCAGGGTACTACAGTCTGGACCGTAAACTTTTGACCTACTAACCTTCTATGGGCCAGGGTACTACAGTGTGGACCGTGAAATTTTAGGGTACTAACCTTCTACGAACCAGGGTACCACAACATATTGGGCATAGGCCCTTCCAGGGTACTAAGCCTGGACGTGTAGGACTCCCTAGGTACTACAGCATGTGCTATATGCCCTTTAGGGGTCTACAGTGTGTAGAGCCCCCAGCTCGCTACAATGTGCAGGTGTAGGAACTTGAGAAGGTATGGGAGACCCAGAGGACTGTGACGTGTGGCGGCAGATCTTTCAGGGCGCTACTTGTCCTTCGACATTGAGCTCACCAAGGTCGGGATTCGCCCACAGCGGCGGAGTACTTGGGCCGTGTTCATGACTGGCTCAGCCACCTGACGACAAACTCCCAGTTTTCAAATTGCGTATTTTCCAATTTGTCTTACAACCCACCCAAATAGGCCTCTACGGGAACTAAATAGAATTCGAATATCCTGAGGCACTAAATTTTCAACTTTCCTGAATCGTTGCGTCATGTTCATTGCGTGTTTTCACCAGAAATTTTCAAAATGAACTATTTTCAAAATCCTTATCAAAAAGATCACGATCTTATTCATTTCTTTCCCTTTATTCTGGAAGATGTGGGCAGCCTGGACAGTGCGCAAAGTGTAGGGCAGATTTGGCAGAGTGAATGGACACCCTTAAGCGGAGTCCCAACTGATCAAATCGAAAGTGCGGGTGATGCAACATTTTGAAGAGTTCCATGAGGCAAGAGTTTGGATGATTCCTCACCGTGTAGTTGGAGACTGGAAGGTGTGGAATTGGGCATTTGTGAATTTTTCCAGACCATGTACTCCAACAAAGTCATCGCTTCCAATTCGCATTTCCTATTGTCTCTTTTGTCATAGGCTTTTGTCGTCTCATTGATTCCCTCACTCTCATCTCACCCACTGACTTAAAAAATTTTTGGTTGCACCTTTTTTGAACAAATTGATTCATTCCATCACATTTTGTCATGCCAACGTCATCACCTTTTTGTCATCTCAAGAATGTCTCACGTCATTTGTTCTCTTACCCAATAGTGTCACGGCATTAGTCTATTCTGCTTTGCATTGCATCTTCATCAGTTGACACACTTCCTTCTATTATCTTTTCCATCAGCTTCATCAAACGCTTACTCTGAATAATTCATCAAATTAATTTTATCAGTTACTGGAACCAATCCACTTCTCACAATCGTGTGTGTAGCAGATTAGTCCTTCTGTACCGAAATCTTCCTTTATCTTTTGGCGTCATCTATTTTCTATTGTCTTTGGAAAGTTTGCAGGTTACTTTTTATGAAACTGTTCAGTTTCATCATCATCACTTCCTTCTTCAGCTGTCTCAACTCACATTTCACACTCACACCACGCTTCTTCTAAACAAATTTTCATCACCATTATTCTCATATTGTTTTTCGTTTGCCCCCCGATGGTCTTTTTGCCTACTTATCTTGTCATTCTTTTGTACCCTTTCACTTCTAAAATTGTTGCTTTCGCATGCGCAAATATTACACGCATTTGGTTTTCTACAAAGATCTCGATGTAGTCTCAGTCACACTGAGGTGAACTCTCACGATGAATGGTGGCGTCATGTAGCCAAAAGGCGGGCACTCAAAATTGTGTAGGTGCATGTCCATGCAGGCTTGGATTGCGCATCAGCTTATTCTTTTATTAAGCGCATAATATTCTTCTTATTTTTTCTCGCGCCGCGAGCAAGGAACATGTGCCGTGCGTTCTTACGTAGCCGCGTAAGTGACTCACCCCCGAACGTGTTTCAGACGCGTTCTGCCCTTTTGTGCGCATAACACTTACACAGGTGTGCGTAGTGCCGCAGTAAGCGCTACTTCAAAATCCCTTTATCTGTCTGATGAAGAGAGAAGAAGGCATTGCAGAGTTGCAGTCGCTTGCAGTAGCGCGCCGCGCCGCTTTGATTTGGATGGACCAACTGAGGTGTATGTACATAAGCAGAAGATGCGGGTTCGAATCCTCCCATTCCACCTCTCTCTTATGTAGTCAACTTGCACAGTTTACGGCTTATCAGAACACAATCACAATCCAGATCTGTGTACATAATTTTCTTCTTGGCAGTGCAGGACCTCAGAATTTTCCCGCGCAAGCAAGAAACACGTCTCAAGCATGTTCAGGAAACATATTTTAGACAACCCTGCGAACGCACGTAAGCGACTCCTTCTCAGGTGCATTCAGTCTTCGCTAGCAATTCTGTACTGCCCCTACACAAATGCAAGTGTTAAGTCATGCCACCTTTGACAAGATT
>JAAEPI010001503.1 GCA_024232835.1 Cytophagales bacterium | reverse complement strand
GTAAATGTGTGTGAACGGCTAAAGAGGCAAGAAAATCACCTAAGATCCACCCCACCATTAGCCAAATAGAAGCCAAACCGGCCGCGTAGGTATAACCAATAACGCCAATAAACATATAGCCACTGTTACAGGTGGCTGCTGCAGCAAGGCCTACCAGCCATGGTTTTACATCTTGGCCAGCTAGAAGGTAGTCCTCCGTAGTGTTCTTTTTTTCAACTACTGAAGACAGACCAATAAAGGCAAACAAAGCCAGAAAGACTATGAATGTAACAATCGTAACTATGTCCATAATTGAGAAATTTCTCTAAGATCTAAGTTTCAAATTTTGCGGATCGTATATAGGCGCTTCCAATACAGTTGCAGAATAGCGTTCTGCAAGGATTTCAATATCAAAAGTAGATCCTGGTATTGCCTTTTCAGGTACTACGTACCCGAAAATTAAATGCTTTTTAACTGTGTGCCCATATCCACCAGATGTGGTCATTCCGATAACAGACTCGCCATGGTAAATCGGTTCTCCACCTCTAATATCTGAATCCCCTTCAGCAACTTCAGCATAGACCAATTTTAGATGCAGTTCTTCTTCTTTTCGCTTTAATAGTTCCTCCTTGCCAATAAAATCTTCTTTATCATATTTCACGAATCGTTCCATATCAGCTTCAATCATGGTGATTTCAGTAGTTAGTTCAGCGCCATAGCCACGATACGCTTTTTCCATCCTCATGCTGTTCATGGCGTATGTTCCAAAATCCGCAATTTCAAAGGGCTCACCTGCTGCCCAAATGGCATCATAAAGTTCTTCAAGCTTTTCCATAGGGACGTGGAGTTCCCAACCTAATTCCCCAACATAGTTCACTCTAACCGCACGAAGCTCTATTCCTGAAACTTCAATTGTTTGAGCTGATAACCATTTGAAATTGTCATTTGAAAGATCGGTTGAAGTCAATTTTGAAAGCACTTCCCTTGATCGTGGGCCAGCAAACACCAGCACCCCCCAATCATCTGTGATATTCGTAATCTCTACATTTTCAGACGTCAGTTTACGGAAATTCAAAAGATCGAAATCTCTTTGCTCTGATACAGCCGAAGACAAAAGATAAAAGTGGTCTTCAGCTAAACGTGTTATAGTAAATTCATTTTCAATCTTACCATTTTCAGTGAGCATGTGTGCCAATATCACTCTTCCATCTTTTGCACTCATTTTGTTAGCACAAACACGATTTAAAAAATCCAAAGCATCAGGACCTTCCACCTCATATTTCGAAAAACTAGACAACTCCATCACCCCTACTCGCTCCCGCACCGCACGACATTCCTCAGCAACAACCTCAAAAACATTATTATGTCTGAATCCCCACTCTTCTTTTCTTCCATCAGGAGAAAACCACTTTGGTCTCTCCCAACCAAAAGCCTCTACATGTACACCTCCTTTTGCTTTCAAACGTTCGTACATAGGTGTTGTCCTAGCCGGTCTTCCTCCTTGTCGTTCTTCTCCAGGAAGCTGTAGTACGTACATGTTTGCATATGCTTCATGTCCTTTTTCGGCACTATATTCTTTTGTGGCATAAGAGCCAAAGCGTCTAGGGTCAATTGGGGCCGTATTGATTTCTGATTCTCCATGAATCATCCATTGTGCCAAATATTTACCTGCACCACCTCCTTGAGCAATCCCAATGCTGGAACCACAGCTCATCCAAAAATTCCTGACTCCAGGAGCAGGTCCTACCAATGGATTGTCATCAGGTGTATGTGCAATAGCTCCATTGATAACCCGAACAAATCCTGCATCGGCAAAAACTGGTACTCGCTCCATGACTCGCTCCAACCATGGAAGTATTGGCTCCAATTCTTCGCCAAATAATTCGCTCTCTGAATCCCAATCTTGCCCAACACCAGGCCAAGCTTCTCTGGAACCCTCCATTTCATAAATTCCTATCAGTCCGGACTTATTATCCTGTCTATAGTAGGCGGAGCAATACGGATCACGTATGACCGGCATTTCTTCAACCTTGTCCTCAAATTCTTTAATTCGTTCTGTAACAATATACTGATGCCGTAGGTTGATAAATGGCACGTTCACACCCACCCATTGACCAATTCTGTCAGCATAGCATCCTCCCGCATTAACTACATGTTCACAGATCACATTTCCATTTTCGGTAATTACCTCCCACTCCCCGCTGGGAAGGGATTTAATATTGGTAACTCGATTCCCGCGCATGATAGTAGCACCAAGGTTGCGGGCTCCAATTGCCATAGCATTGCAACAGCTCGCTGGATCAACGTATCCGTCATCTTTTGACCAGGCACCTGCTATGTAGCCGGACACATCGACATGCGGCACTATTTTTTTGCACTCTTCAGGACTGATGATCTCCATCTGAAAACCGATGTTCTTTGAGATTCCCTCCACATATCGAAACCAATCTAGTTCCTCTTTTGTTGTGGCAAATCGTATTCCTCCAACACCATTCCAACCGGTCATTTGTCCCGTGAGTTCCTCTAGTTTCGGATACAGATTATTGCTATGGCTATGAATTTGGGCCATGCTATAATTGCCTATAAAGCTTGGACATTGTCCTGCGGCATGCCAGGTAGAACCAGAGGTTAATTCGCCCTTTTCTATCAACATGCAATCATCCCATCCCTCTAAGGCCAAATGGTACAAAAGACCAACACCCATCATTCCACCACCAACTATTACAACTCTTGAATGTGATTTCATATCAGTATAGACTTATCAGGATTAACACTTAATTCGTTCATTCTTCGGATCATATGAGGGCTGTGTTGCGGCACTTGCTGAATATCTTTTGCAAGCAACTTCAATCTCATATTTGCCCGATCTAACAAAATCAAGCGTAGCACCTTCTTCATTGTTGACATATCCCATTCCAATAGATCGGCCAATGGTATGTCCGAACATGCCCGAGGTGATATACCCAACAATTTTGTCATCTCTCCAAATTGGCTCATTGTGATAAAGAAGCGGTTCCGGATCATCCAAAATAAACTGCACCATCCTTTTCTTAATTCCTTCTTCTTTTTGTTTTAGCAGTGCCTCTTTTCCAATAAATCCACCCTCTTTTTTAAATGAAACAGCAAATCCAAGTCCAGCCTCCAATGGTGTATCATCTATAGTAATATCGTGTCCCCAGTGCCTGTATCCTTTCTCCATCCTACATGAATTCAAGGCATGGTAGCCGGCATGAGTAAGATTATACTGTTTGCCTTTTTCAATGATTACGTCATAAACAGATTGAGCCATTTCCGCAGGGATATAAACCTCCCAGCCTAGTTCTCCCACAAATGTGATTCGTGAAGCTCTAACTTTTGCATAACCCATGAATATTTCTTGCGAAGTAGCAAAAGGAAAGGCTTCATTGGACATATCCGTATCGGTTAAAGAAGTCATGAGGTCTCTGGCTTTAGGCCCCATCAAGCTAATCGTAACCAAACCTGAAGTGATATTAGTAAGGACTACATGAGCATCTGCAGGAATATGAGACTTCAACCAATTGAAATCTCGTTCTTCAGTAGCTCCAGCTGTTACGACCATGAATTTCGTTTCTCCGATCCTGGTAATGGTAAGGTCAGCTTCAATCCCTCCATTCTCATTAAGCCACTGGGTATAAACCATCTTACCGATTGGAACAGAAACATTGTTGGCGCAAACTTGATTCAAAACCGCTTCGGCATCTCTACCTTCCATTATGTAATTCGCAAATGAGGTTTGATCAAAAAGGGTCACATGTTCACGAACCGCATTGTGTTCATTACCCGAATACTCAAACCAATTCTGACGACCATATGTGTATTCGTATTTTGCTTCAACACCTTCCGGAGCATACCAGTTAGCTCTTTCCCATCCACCAACTTCACCAAAGCAAGCTCCTTGCCTTTCCAAACGATCATGTAGTGGTGACTTTCTTACACCCCGACTTGTTTTGAATTGATAGAATGGCCAGTGCATTGCATAGAGCAATCCCAATCCTTCCACTGTTCGGTCATGCAAATATTGTGGGTTCCCCTGATATGGGGAAAATCTAGAGATTTCAACATCCCATAGATCCATGGGTTGCTTTCCATTTACAATCCATTCTGCCAGTACCTTTCCTGCACCTCCTGCAGATTGAATACCAATAGAATTCATACCTCCGAGAACAAAGAAATTTCTCAATTCAGGTGCTTCACCAAGTATATATCTATCATCTGGCGTAAAACTCTCTGGCCCAGTCAGAAAAAGATTTATCCCAACACTGCCAAGTTTGGGAATTCGATGCATGGCCATATCAAATATGGGCATCATATGTTCTTCATCCGTTGGGAATGTGTCGAAATTGAAGCCCTCAGGTATACCTTGCATTCCCCAAGGTTTAGCCACCGGTTCAAATGCTCCTACACACAACTGGCCACCATCCTCTTTGTAATATGTGCAACCATCCATGTCTCTCAAGGTGGGTGCCCCTTTGACCAAGCCATCGAAATACTCAGTAACAAAATAAAAATGCTCAGCAGCATGCAGGGGTATATTTACACCCACAGACTTACCTAGCTCTCTACCCCACATCCCAGTACAATTAACTACAAATTCCGCCTGAATATCACCTTTATCAGTCGAAACACCAACAGCAACCCCATCCTTCTTAATTATTCCTGTAACCTTCGTATCCTCAAAAACCTGAGCTCCACGCATCTTAGCTCCTTTGGCCATAGCCATTGTCGTATCGACTGGGTTTGTTTGCCCGTCTCCAGGAAGATAAACCCCGCCAATAACATCTTCCATATTAGCCAATGGCCAAAATTTAGACATCTCTTCGGGTGACATCAGGTCTACTTCAAGATTAAAAACACGAGCCATAGAGGCCCCTCGTTTCAATTCTTCAAAACGCTCTTCATTGTTTGCTACGGCTACAGAGCCAGTTTGCACAAATCCAGTTGCCTGCCCAGTCTCTTCCTCAAGGGTTGCATAGAGCTGTGACGTATATTGTGCAAGCTTCGTGATATTAGCAGTTGCTCTCAGCTGACCAACTAGTCCTGGTGCGTGCCAGGTGGTTCCACTGGTTAATGTCTTTCTTTCGATAATTGCGACATCTGTCCATCCAAGTTTTGTTAGATGGTATGCTACGCTGCATCCAATGATGCCCCCACCAATAATCACTACTTGTTTGTGGGTTGGAAATTCTGTTGGCATTTCTATAATGAGTTAAATTTTGAATTAATTACTTATCCTATGAGAACTATACTTTCTTGTCCTCATCATTGGAATTACTAAAACTGCATTGATTTAATTTCACAGTATTCATGCAGTCCAGCCTCTCCAAATTCTCGTCCATTCCCGGATTTTTTGTATCCGCCAAATGGAGCTTCATGATTGGCTTCACCACCATTGATTGTACACTGTCCTGCTTTGATTTTTTTAGCAATGGCCTTTGCTTTGTCCCTATCTCCAGCCCATACAGCTGCCGCCAAACCATAAGACGTATCATTTGCTATTTCAATAGCCTCTTCTATTGAGCCATATTTGATCATGACCAGTACGGGTCCAAATATTTCTTTCTGAGCAATGGTCATGTCATTGGTCACATCGGCAAAGACTGTAGGCTTGACATAATTGCCTTTCGAAAATCCGTCCGGCATGTCAGGTCCACCAGTCACCAATTTTGCTCCTTCCTTTATACCCTGATTTATATAATCAACAACCGTTTGCTTTTGAGTATCTGACGACATGGGGCCTACAAAAACCTCTGGATCACTCGGATCGCCAACTAGCAATGCCTCTGTTTTCTCTTTAGCCAAATCAACGGCTACATCATAAACTGATTCATGAATGATCATCCTAGTCATGGCATTGCAGGTTTGGCCAGTGTTTACCATCACATCGCCAACACCAAAATCAATGGCTGCATCCAAGTCCGCTTCTTCTGTGATTATATAGGGCGACTTGCCACCTAGTTCCAAACAAACTCTTTTGACTGTGGGGGCCGCTGCATTGCTAACTTGAATGCCTACTCTTGTAGATCCTGTAAATGAAACCAAGTCTACATCGGGATGATTGCTTAACCTTTGGCCTACATTTTCACCATCTCCATGAACAAAATTGAAAACGCCAGCCATTAATCCCACAGCTTCACACATCTCAGCAAAAATGAATAAGTGACTTGGTGTCTGAGGAGCGGATTTGACAACCATCGTACAACCAGCCGCGATAGCAGGAGCTACTTTTCCTATCATCTGCCAGATCGGATAATTCCATGGATTAATCATAGCACAAACACCGATGGGCTCACTGATTACAATTGAGTTGCCCACTTGTTTTTCCTCCTCCATGAGATGCACTTTGTCCGCATAAGACTCGCAGATGATCCCAAGTGCATCAACCTGATAGGCAGCTGCATGTTGAATCGGCATTCCTAGCTCGTCAACAATTGTTTGTGTTAATTCATCATTTCTCTTTTCTGCTTCAGCTGCCAGCTTCCTTAAGAATCCTTCTCTTTCGGAAGCAGACGTCTGGGACCATGATTCGAATGCTCCTTTTGCAGCAGCCACAGCTGCGTCAACATCAGCTACATTGCCCATTGGTACACGAGATGAAATCTCCCTGGTAGCAGGATTTATCACATCACTCATATCTTGTCCATTAGGGCTCACCCATTGTCCATTGATATAAAATTTGTCGTATGTTCTCATTTCTAATCTCCTTTCTTTTTAGTGATGACTCTTGTTTATTTTCATCCAAGTTCTTTTACAGCTCTATGTGCTTGATCAATCGCCACGTGCGCATATGCGCTCAGTCCTGAATCATGGTTGGCGATTGTTATTCTTCCATGTGGTTGTCTCCCTTTTTTTGCAGCATCCCATAGGTCAGGATCAAAAAGAGCTGATCCAGTGTGTGCATATCCATGGGCCCATCGGTTTATGGTGATACTTTCCACATCCCTGTCAAAATCAAACGAATTCTTAGGTAACATCCCTGTCAAGTGAGCTCGCAATTCCTTTTCATAATCAGCGAATTGCATAGCTAGCATTCTTTGACGACCTTCCTTATATTGTTCAATTGGTGGTGCACCCCAAGAATCCCCAAATGGACAACTGATCATCTGTATGGCGCATGGATCATCGGGTAATTTGGTGTAATCATATCCACCAATACTCACCGGAAAGTCCATGAAAAGTGCCTGATGAATGTTTCCAGGAGACATGGCAAAACCCATCTCCATTTCCTTAAACGCCCGCCAATTTTTCAAGCCAACGCTTGTGTACTGCAGCGGAACTTTATTGTGCTTTCTCAAGGCAGTCCTTTGTTCATCAGGCAGATCGGAAACAATATGAGGAATCATCATATTATAGCAGGCCATAACTACTCCCTTGCCTTTGACTTGATACGAACTATTATCATTGATATAATTAACCAAAACCTCACTTGAGCTATCAGGAGATCCGGCATGTCTCACGTTAACTACTGTACTATTTAGCCTAAGTCGAACTATGTTACTTGGCTTATCTAGCTGTGAATAATCAAATTTGGAAAGGACCAATTCTTCGGCATTCTCTCCCTCTCCAACATTTGGAATCATCTTTTTGACAAGGGCGCGAGCTATAGTGGCATTACCATCTGGAAAATGATGTATGTACTGATCATCTTCAACCATGATGTTTCCATAGTCGTTTAATGATTCTTCAAAATACTCTTTCCCATACAATTCCCGAACAGATTCAGGGTCAAGCCCAAGTCCACCCGTTTCTAATGCTTCTCCAATGGTGGCTACATCTGTTCCTGGACCCAAATTATCAAGACAAGAGTTTCTTGCCATTTCTAAAACTCCAGGATCATCAACACCAAGCTTGTCTTTCAAATAATCGAAATACAAAGTATTATAAATGTACTCTTCCAATTCTTCGTAGGGCATGTCCAAGTCATTGATACTACTCTTAAGCAGCTTCAATAACTGAGCTTTACCTTTCTTACTCAATGGCGTCTGTTCAACTGCCTCTTCATGAGAAATAGATGCTTTCGGAAGCCCTTCGATGAAGGCGTGATAATGAGCAAAAGGATGCTTTACAACCTTATCTGCACCGAATTTCTCTTTATTAAAATAAGTGGCCGTTCCCAAATTATTTCTTTTATAAAAATCGGTATCGTACGCCACTTTGAACTTTTCAAGATCGATTCCAACATCTCGGAGTAGTCCCAAGGTAGTTTCACTTCTTGCATGTGGACTAACAATGGTCTGAGAACCTCCGAAAATGAGCCGCATATTGCCATCCATGGTGTGTTCGTTCCTTCTGGCGTGCCCTCCAAAATCATCATGGTTGTCAAGTATGAGAATCTTCTTATCCGTCCCATGTTTTTGTTGATAAAAAAATGCGGCAGATAAGCCACTGATCCCACCTCCAACGACTATCAGATCGTATTCTTCTTTTAATTCTGTGTTAGATCCCCAATCGGATTTATTATTCCATGCTTTTTCGTGTGCGTGCGTGTTGGATCCAGGCTGACTTCCTCTAAGGCCTGTCAAACTTGGTGGATAAATGACTGGATCAATTGTATCTAAAACAGTAGGATTGGTACATCCAAATGGAAGCATGGAAGCACCTGCGACCATTAAAGTTCCATTGATAAAATCTCTCCTTTTTATTTTACTCATTAGTCAATTCTTCTTTCATAGATTTAGGCAACTCAGCCCAACTCATTCACAGCACGATAAGCCATAGCCATTGCTATGTCCGCACGTGGATACCCACCTGAATCACTATTTGCTATGGTAATTCGGCCAAAAGGCTTTCTTCCAATTTTCACCGAATCTCCTGGTCCAGGATGAGCATATCCATGCGCCCATCTATTTGCAGTAATACTTTGAACATCTCTATCGAAATTGAATAATTCATCTGGAAGCATACCCGATAGATGTCCTCTAACTTCCTCTTCAATATCTTTAAATTGAGTGACCAACATTTTATGCCTAGCCTCCCTAAACTGATCTGCTAAAGGAGCTCCTTCAGTGCCCAACGGACAGCTAACCATTTGCAATACACAAGGATCATCTGGTCCATTGGTGAATTCATACCCTCCAATGCTTACTGGAAAATCCATGAGCACGGATTGATGGTAATTCCCAGGTGACATAAAGAATCCGACTCCTGTTTCGCTCAAAGCTCTCCAGTTTTTAAGCCCAACAGTCGTATACTGCAATGGCACTTTCACCTGTAGCTTCAATGCAGCTGCTTGCTCCTCGGGAATGCTGGGAACAATGTGTGGAATCATCATATTATAGCAAGCCATCACTACACCATTGCCTTTCACTTTGTAAGACTTGTCGTCATTGATATAAGTAACAAAAACCTCATCGGAACTCTTTGGATCTCCCCCGTGCTGTACATTGACGACCGTACTATTCAATCTAACTCGAACGTTTTTACCTGACTTATCCAACTCTTCATATTTAAATTTGGATAGTACGATTTCCGCTCCATTCTTGGCTTCAGACACACCAGGAACCATATTGTTTACTAGCAACCGCGCCATTGAAGCATTGCCATCTGGGAAATGATGAATGTACTTGCTACCCAATACCATCTCACTTTTCCCTACTGGAGAAAATCCTAGGGCTCCCCCATCTCTAGCAAGTGTCATATTTAACATATCTGTTCCACCGCTACCCCAATCGTTTATTGAGTATCTCGCCATTCTAATGACACCAGGATCATTTACTCCTAATGTATTTTTAAGGTAATCGTAGTAGGGAGTTTCATCCATATAGGCCTCCAACTCCTCTTCCGGCACATCCAATAAATGAACACCTCCATTCAAGACTCGTAGCAATTGCTCTCGACCTATCTCACTTAGAGGTGCCTGACTTGCGGCTTCTTCATGTGACATTGAAGCCTTTGGAAGGCCTTCCATGAAATTGGGATAATTGCAGTAGGGATGCTTGACCAACTTATCTACTCCAAACGCTTCCTTGTTGAAATAAGTACCAGGCTCAAGTTTATGCCTGTTGAAAAATCCCATGTCGTATGCCTCCTCAAACCCTTCAATATCAACCCCAATATTGGCAAGCATTTCCTGTGAAGGTTTTTCATAAATCTGCGGATCCTGAATTGTTTGCGAACCACCGTGTCCCAATCGCATCACACCGTCTATGTGGTGTTCATTCCGTTTGGCATGTCCTCCAAAATCATCATGATTATCCAGAATTAGTATTTTCTTATCATTTCCATGCTTTTGCCTATAGAAATAAGCTGCCGACAAACCGCTTAATCCTCCTCCAACTACAATCAGATCATACTCCTCTTTCAGGTCGGTGGTAGGTCCCCAATCAGATTTCCCTTCCCATGATCTGGCGTGAGCGTGAGTATTTGACCCAATATGACTGCCCCTTAGCCCAGTAAGTGCTGGTGGGTAATACAATGGATCAATTGTATCTAAAATTTTAGGATTAGAACATCCATATGGTAGCATAGATGCTCCGGCGACCATTAATGTTCCATTTATAAAATCTCTTCTTTTAATTTTACTCATTGCTTATCGTTTATGTCTTCCTTTACATCTATCACAATTCATTTACCGCTCTTGAGGCCATATTGATTGCAGTTTTAGCATCAGCCCCAGGGGCAGAATCGCAATTAGCTATAGTTATTCTTCCAAATGGTTGCCTTCCTACTTTCACAGAATCCCCACCTCCACTAACGGAATAACCATGTGCCCACCGATTGACCGTGATACTTTCGACATCCTTATCAAAATCAAACAATTCGCTGGGAAGCATGCCGATGAGATGCCCTCGAATCTCCTCTTCATAGCTTTTGAACTGCATACTAAGCATCTTATATCTTGCTTCTTTGAATTGATCAAGTGCTGGAGCACCAATCGTTTCTCCGTATGGACAATGGATCATCTGAAGAACGCATGGATCGTCTAGACTTTTGGTATACTCATAACCACCAATGCTCACTGGAAAGTCCATGAAAAGCGCCTGGTGCATATTTCCTGGAGACATGGCCATTCCAATTTCCGTTTCTTTAAAGGCTTTCCAGTTTCTTAAGCCCACAGTTGTGTATTGCAATGGGCTTTTGTTTTGAAGTCTCAATGCCGCATATTGTTCTTCAGGAAGATCAGATACAATATGCGGAATCATCATGTTGTAACAGGCCATCACCACATTTTTACCCTTTACCTGATACGATTTGCCATCGTTAATGTAATTCACAAAAACTTCACTCGAATCTTTTGGATCACCACCGTGCTTAACATTAACCACGGTGCTATTTAGTCGGATGCGAACAGCGTTGCTGGATTTATCCAATTCGTCATATTTGAATTTTGACAAAACAAGCTCTTCGGCTTTGTTTCCCTCAGCAACATTAGGAATCATTTTATTCACTATTGAACGGGCGATAGTAGCATTTCCATCCGGGAAGTGATGGATGTATGGATTATCTTCATCGTAGACATCCTTATGAACAAAACCAAGTGCACCGACGCTCTTGGCTCCTCCGATTGACATCAAGTCCGTACCACGAGACGACCAATCCAAACCTGAATATCTTGCCATTCTAAGCACTCCTGGATCATCTACACCTAATGTGTTTTTTAGATAATCAAAGTAGGAATTAGATCTAACATATTCCCTCAATTCATCTTCAGGGACGTCTATCTTATGATAACCGCCATTCAGCACCCGAAGCAATTGCTCCTTTCCATTCTCACCTAAAGGAGCCAGCTGAGCCGCTTCTTCATTTGAAAGCTTTCCTTTCATAATTATCCCCTGGATGTAGTTGGGATAATTACAGAATGGATGATGAACAACCTTGTCCTCTCCAAATTCATTCTTGTTGAAGTAGGTAACTGCACGTAGTTTGTTTCTTTTAAAAAAGTCGTGATCATAGGCCGTTTTGAATCGGTCTATATCAATGCCAACATCTTTGAAAAGACCATTTACGACTTCACTGGCATACTGCGGTTCTACGATCGTCTGTGAGCCCCCGTGTCCCAATCGTAGTTGCCCATCGATGGTGTGTTCATTTCGCTTCGCATGTCCGCCAAAATCGTCGTGATTATCAAGGATCAGAATCTTCTTGTCCTTATCGTGCTTTTGTTGGTAGAAATATGCTGCTGACAGTCCGCTGATGCCACCCCCAACAACAATAAGATCATATTCTTCTTTTAGTTCAGTTGTTGGTCCCCAATCTGATTTTCCATCCCATGCTCTACTATGCGCATGGGTATTGGATCCTGGGTGACTTCCTCGCAATCCGGTTAGACTAGGAGGATAATACTCAGGGTCGAGGGTATCCAAAACAGCTGGATTACTACATCCAAATGGAAGAATCGAGGCTCCAGCCACCATCAAAGTTCCATTTATAAAATCTCTTCTTGTGATTTGCCCTCTCTTCAATGTCTATTGTTTCTTCTCAGCACCAATTTATTCGGTTCTAAAGTAGCTATTTGCAGTACCCTAACTGTCCTGTGCTACCATGCTAGAGTATTAGTCTATAAGGTCTAACTTTCCCTAATAAAACTACTCAGAGTGAACAAAAATATCAATAGACGCAATTTCCTCGGAATGGGTATAAAGTTTACAGTCCTGTCTACAATGGTAGGTTCAGTTGGTACATTTATTTCGTCTTGTACCACAGATGTTAAATCAAAGGTCAAACTAATTCATGCCAGCTATTTTGGACCATTCAGGCCAACTGTGGTTGATGGCGTATTGACTGAAGTAGCTAGTATTCCTGAGTTGGATGATGAACCTTCCGAAATGCTCACTACTGGGATATTGGAAAAGACGTATGCCAAGACTAGAGTCAATTATCCATTGGTGCGTAAGTCGTATCTTGAAAATTTCGGAGGAGATACAAAACCTGAACTAAGAGGCAAGGAACCATTTGTGAGAGTAAGTTGGGATGTCGCTTTTGATCTGGTGAAAAAATCGATTGACAGTACGATCAGCGAACATGGGAATGAGGGAATCTTGACAACTTACAGTGGTTGGGCAGAAGGACACCTATTTTACCCTGGAGGTATACAAAGCAGATTTATGTCAACCATTGGTGGCAATACGATCACCCGTGGTAATTATTCGACTGGAGCGATGGGGGTCTTACTGCCATACATCATTGGAGATTATGGTGATCCGACCACCTGGGAGGTGCTGAAGGAGAACACTGAATTATTCGTCATGGTAGGCTGTGATATGTTCAAAAACCTGCGTATTGATGAATCTGTAGCTGACCATAGGCTTTATAAGATTTGGGATGAGCTGAACGAAGCTGGTATTCAATTTTTGAGCATTGATCCTCAGGTCACCGCCTCAGCCGAAAGACTAGATGCGGAAACGATCCGTGTTATTCCGAATACAGATCACGCACTGTTCTTAGCCATGTCCTATCATTTGGTAGTTAATGACCTGAATGACAAAGATTATCTACAAAAATATGCGATAGGTGCTGAGAAGTTCATTGCTTATTTGTTGGGTGAGGATGGCGACCCACCAACTACGCCTGAATGGGCAGAAGAAATTACTGGCATTTCAGCAGAAAAAATAAAGGAACTGGCAGAGTTAATGGCATCCAAACGTACACAGATGGCTGGATCCTGGTCTCTACAAAGAGCCAGTCATGGCGAGCTAGTTCACTGGGCCATGATCAATTTTTGTTGTCTTATTGGCAATTACGGAAAACCAGGGCAGGGTCTTGGTTTTGATTGGCATTATAGTGGTGCGGGTCAACCTCAGGCTTGGAAAAAAATGCCGGGTTGGCTTGCTGAGATTGAAAACCCAATAGATTCATTTATTCCTGCTTCACGAATTACCGAAGCAATCAATAACCCAGGCGCTAGTTTCACCTTTGATGGGGGGACATATAAATATCCGAAAATCAATTTGATATACACATTGAGCAGTAACCTTCTGTCCCATCATCAAGACTTTAATGCTACCATTAAAGCGATGGAAAAAGTGGAAACTATTATCACTCAAGATCCCATGTTTACCATCACGGCCCAGCAGGCGGATATTGTACTACCTGCCACAACTACGCTTGAGCGTGATGACATTCATTTCGGCACGATGTATAGTCGGGACAGGTTATATACACAGCGAAAGGTCATTGAACCAGTAGAAGAAAGCATGAACGACTGGGACATTTTTATGAGACTAGCATCCATGTATGGAAAGGAAGAAGTATTCACAGATGGTAAGTCTCCCATGGATTGGATCAAGGAAGCTTATGAAGGAAGTTCTGGCCCTGAGGTGATGCCCTTTGAGGAATTTTGGGAGAAAGGGGTAATCACTTTCCCCATTCCTGATGGAGCAAGAGAATTTGTTAAGCATGGGGAATTTTTCGATGATCCAGAGAAGAATCCATTAACTACTCAATCCGGAAAAATTGAAATGTACTGCCAGCAGATAGCAGATTATAACCTGGACGACTGCCCTCCCACTCCAAAATATCTGGAACCATTCGAGTATCTGGGAAATGCGAAAGAAGGACAGCTTCATGTGGTAAGTCCACATCCATGGAATCGATTACATAGCCAACTTGGTAACTGTGAAAAGTTACATAGTACATATGCAGTATCAGGTAGAGAGCCTGTGCTAATTAATCCGAAGGACGCTGAAAAATATGGCATAGCCGATGGTGATGTAGTAGAACTGTATAACGATCGGGGAGCATTATTGGCAGGAGCGATCGTTACAGACAAGATCAGAACTGGCGTGTTGAGTTTGCAAAGTGGAAGCTGGTCTTCGAGAGACAACAAGGGACGGTGCAATAGTGGTCAAATCAATTTTATTACATCTGATCATCGTACGACGAAATTAAGTCAGTGTACAGCAGCCAACACCTGCGTGTGTTATATCAAAAAATGTGAAGATGTAGAGGGACCAAATCGAATGTTCGAGGCACCTCCAATAATTGAACAGACAGTTTGATTTGTAAGGCACATAAAAACAGAGAATTGCTCTTGAAATTCCTATGAAAATTACCAAAAACTATTGGCTCATTGGATTCATTATTTCGGTACTGGGATCCTGTACCTCTGAGTATAACGTGACTGCCGATTTAATCATTACGAACGGGAAAATATTTACCTCGAATGAGAATCAACCTTGGGCAGAAGCAGTCGCCATCAAAGACGGCAAGTTTATTTATGTGGGTGATTCGACCAATGCTTTACGCTTTGCCTCCGATAGCACGACAGTATATAACCTCCAAGAAAATTTGATTATTCCCGGTCTAACAGATGGGCATTCGCATCCTGGTTATGTGGGCGTTGAGAATTTTGGTGAGGTTGAAGGAGAAACGAAAGAGGAGTTATTGGCTTCAGTAAAATCTTATATGGATAATCACCCAGATGAAGAATTTCCAAGGCTCTGTTGTTGGCCAACAGACATGTACGTAGACGGCAACCAAGGGCCACAAAAAGAAATATTAGATGCCATTGTTCCTGATCGCCCAATATGGTTTGAAAGTTCGTCGGCTCATGACTTCTGGTTAAACTCCAAAGCTCTGGAAAAGGTCGGCGTTAATAGAGATACACCTGACCCAAGACCTGGAGTTGCGATATATGCTAGAGACGAAAATGGAGAACTCACTGGTTGGATAAAAGAAGGTGCTGGAGTTCAGCATTTTGCAGTACAGTTTGGAGTGGGAAAAGAAGTGCATAAAAAAACGCATGAAGCCCGTGTAATTGAAACGCTGAATATTCTTAGTGAATATGGCATCACAACCCTCTTCGATGCTGGGAATAAAGGCTATGGTGATACTGTTTTCCCACTCATTTCAAGATTGGAAAAAGAAGGGAAGTTACCGGTGAGATACGAAGGCACGTATCAGGTTTTTACACCCGATCGCCTCAGAACGGCAATCCCTGAAATAAAGCGTTATCGTGAAGAATATGGAGGCAAGCTACTTCAATTCAACACGATTAAAATTTTCATGGATGGCATCAACGAAAACCACTCCGTAGGATTGTTGGAGCCATACGATAATGATCCAAATTATGTTGGTAATACGCTTTTGACATCTGATCAGCTGCGAGACTTCTTACTAGAACTGCACAAAGAAAAAATAGATCTGCATGCTCATACCATTGGCGACCTAACCGTCAGAACAGTATTGGATGCTGTAGAGAAAGCAAAAGCATTGGTAGAAGGTGAATTCTATCCCAGAGTCACGATTGCACATTTGGAATTAATTAATGAAGCAGATATTCCTAGAATCCAAGAATTAGGAATAACATGCAATTTTACTCCGTGGTGGCTAGGTGTGAATCATAGTGATGTTGTGGAGGAGTCTTTAGGTGAAGAGCGATATTCCAATATGTATAAAGCCAAAACGCTCTTTGAATTGGGCACAAACGTATCCTTCTCCAGCGATGAATGGTGGGGTGGTGATATGCTGCGAACGTACATCAATCCATACATGGGGATGCAGGTTGGTCACACGCGTCAATATCCTAGTGACTGGTGGGAAACAGAAGATGATGGGATCAGAGCTCCTACTGATGAACGCTTGACACTTGAACAAATGTTAACCGGATATACTAAAAATGGTGCTTACCAACTTCGAAAGGAAAAAAATCTTGGAACTATTGAAGTAGGTAAATTAGCTGATCTTGTGGTACTGGATAAAAATCTATTCGAAGTAGATAAATATGAAATAATGAATGTAGCACCTTCTGCTGTAATGATGGAAGGACGTATTATTCATGGCTCCTTTTAGAATGCGGATCAGGAAAATTTAAGACCGTTAACTTTCAACAATGAATTCTTTAGATTCGTAATGAAATAATTGATGTAATATGACTATGGTCATGTTACACTTTTGTTGGGCTTCATGCACTATAAAGCCAAAGAAACTATAGGCCACCTGTAAAATGTTACTATGATATCAACTTGCAGTTGTGTAAATTCGCCTTTATGAACTCAAATGGAACATTTAGTTCAAACCAATTACGAGACTACTCCTCATTGTTTTCTAGGAAACCAGTTAAAGAATGGATGAACGGAAACTTATCATCTATTGATTACAAAATTGAGAGATATGATAAAAACTGGTATTCAAATAACGGAACCAGATATATTGACTATCTGAAGTTTGTTTACTCAATTTTAGAAGATCACTATCAAAACGAATATATCCTCAAAAACTCATTTCTGAATGACTGGCTAATTAAAGAGTTGGGGGAAAGTAATTCAGAACTCTACAGTGAATTTAGGGTTGGTAGCGCAATCGCAGACTTAGTAATGTTTAACGGTACTTCCAAAGCTTTTGAAATCAAAACTGAGCTTGATTCTGATAAACGCCTGAGTTCACAGTTGGAGCAATATAGAAAAGCATTCAATGAGATATTTATGATTGTTCCAATTTCCAAGTTGGAGCAATATCGAACTTACGATGACAGTGTAGGAATTATCTGTTTTGATAATTCAAGCCCTAATAGGTTTAGTGTGTTTAGGTCAGCGACAAAAAATGTAAATATTGATACGGAAGCACTAATGCATATTTTCCATACAAAAGAGTATAAAGGAATTGTAACTCAATATTATGGTCGGTTGCCAGATGTTACCAGTTTTAACCAATTTGAGGTTTGCAGTGATTTAATAGCTAAAATCCCTCAGACAGAGTTGAATAAATTATTTATACATCAAATGAAGAAACGTGCTAGCAACATTGGGCTATCTAGTCGTTACTATAGGGAATTCAATCAACTTAGTTTGGCCTTAAGAATGAATGTGAAAAATAGAAAACACCTGTTTTCTATTTTAAAAGCCCCTATTTACACCTAAATTGAATTCATGTATTATCCCCTATTACGCGCCCGTCAATTTGAACTAATAGCACTTCGAGAATTAGTCACAGAAAATGCGATTCAAGGAGTTGTAACACCTATCATAGAACCGGTTAAGGAAACTCATAACAACCTTGATATTGCGTTTGATATCTTTCACCAAGGAGCGCAACCCGCGTATTTGATTTTAAATCCAGGAAATGGAGTAATGGCAGGCGATGGGTCGCACTACCTTGAATACTTGACTGCAAAAGAACGAGGCACCTACTTGCCGGCTTTTCGATACAGATCAAATGGAGATTATATTCAACAAGCTATTCAAGATTATGATTTAAATGACTGCTTGATCATTTGCCAAAACGATGTAAATCCAAATAATGTCGATTTCACGGCTGTAGCAGAATTGGAACAAGTGGTGGCATTTAATATTGAAGACCCAGGTAGAAATAGATCATTGAGTAGATATGTCAAAGAATTACATAAAACTTTTATACGACGTGATGATCCTTTCGAAAGACAATTAAGAAATAGTGACTTTCTTTCGATCGCAGAGCATCAATTCTCTGAGGAACATCTCTTTTATAATGATGAGAATTTCAATGGATTTTCAGATTATACGATTTTACCGAGCGAATATATTGAAGGAGGTAGTACGCCAAGATCAGTAGCTATTCACTTAACATATTTAAATGATCAAAATCAAATCTGGATTCGACATTTCACATCTGATTCAAACGACTCCATTGCCAATGTTCAAGGAAAATTTGCCGAAGCAGCTTCAAAGGCAGTTAATTATTGCCGTCAGAATAACTTAACAAATTCGGCATTGGACGAGTTATTCGTTCATTTTGATGAACAGCATTATCCCGGTTTAGGAACAGTCAAGAAAATCTCAATGAAGAATCATATTCTTGTTGTAGCAGGATATTTAAGAAACAGGTAATTATGCTCGTTTGCAAAAACTGTTTCTCTGATAAAGAACTACAAGCTTTCATTGAATCCTCAAGAGTTTCAGGTAAATGTGATGTTTGCGAATCCAGAGATGCTGCTGTAATCGATCTACTAGAGCTCCTAGATTTCTTCCAAGAATTCCTTGACAACTTTCGTAGAAATGAACATGGAATGCCATTGAAATCTAAAGTTCAGGAAAGTTGGAGCTTCTTTTCTTCGATTGATTCCGCTTCAAAAATTCTGAACGTAGTAATAGGGAAAATCAATACTGAAATTGAGAGTTCAAATGACCTAGTAGACTATAAGGATGAAATAATTTCAAATTATTCCTATTGGAATGACCTCAAGGAAATATTAAAAACTGAAAGAAGGTTCATCCCTGACATTGAGACGATCAAGGAGTTGGAATGGGACAGATTTTTTAACACGCAATACGAATTAATCCCAGAAATAAAGCTCTACAGAGCCCGTGTCCATCACCAAGGTGGAAATAGAGCCTACAATACTTATGAAATGATGTGCCCTCGTGCTTCAATTACCAAAGGAGGAAGAGCAAACCCTACTGGAATCCCTTTTTTATATTTGAGCGACAATCCAGATACAGTGCTTTATGAAGTTAGAGCTTCCTATCTGGATGAATTAAGCGTTGGAGAATTTCACCTTAAAAGTGAGTATGAAACAATTAGAATTGTTGACTTCACAGAAGACACGCCTCTTTTTCAATCAGACGGGAAGACTGAAACAACAATTAAGTCTAGACTATTGAGAGATCTAATCAGTAGAGATCTCTCAAAACCGATGCGGAGGTATGACACAGAAGTAGAATACATTCCTACCCAATTTATTTGTGAATTCAGGGTTAATGGACAAAAAGGAGTCTAGAAGAGGCAAAAAAGAGGGTTAACATATTGATTATGTTAGAGTTACAAAAAATGAAAGGTTATGAATAAAAAAAGTGCTTTCACTGTAACAGCCCAATCACCAAAAAATGTGGC
>JAAEPI010001502.1 GCA_024232835.1 Cytophagales bacterium | reverse complement strand
TTTAATTGTTTTGAAATTTCTTTGTCAAATGGCATTGTAAAGTCCTTGATATTTTCCCATACATCTGAAGGGATTTTTTCAATCATATTGATTAGTACAGAGTACAACTCTCTGGAAGAATCATTACAATACATGTTTACATGCCAAGGGAGTGTCCGTTGCATTTTCTGGATAAACAGGTTGTGCTCATCACCAAAATCCAGGCAAGTGTCATCTGTGAAGTTGTCCAGAGCATTCATCTTATCAAAATTAATGAAATTACCTTTTTTGCTTATTTCGTAAGCCACTGTCCTTGGGAATGGGTAAAATATGGACCATCTGAAGCGACCGGGTTTTATTGTACCAAGCAGCTTTACTGTTTCAAGAATTTCATCCATAGTTTCATACGGAAGTCCGAACATAACGAAAGCTGAAGTGTGAAGATCATATTTGTGGGCACATTCAAATGCATTGATTATGTCATCATTAGTCATTGGGCGTTTGAGTATATCCTTTCTGATCCTTTCACTTCCGCTTTCCAATCCGAACTTAATAATCATACTTCCT
>JAAEPI010001501.1 GCA_024232835.1 Cytophagales bacterium | reverse complement strand
CATATGACTGGTAACTGATGTGCTCCTCAGATAGGATCCACTTAATGCACCTCTTTTGAAATCCTTCAAATTTATCTATGGAGTTTTTTGACGTTGGACGCCATATGGGTGAGCAATGTTCAAATTGACTGCGAACTAATGCTAGGAAGAGAGATCTCCTTCGACGTGTATCTTTTACAAATGAGCAAGTACGTTTGGTAAGTCCAAACTGCTGGCTTGCTTTAGCTAAAAGCCTGCTACATTGATCATTGAAAGTAAAGTTTTTAGTCATGTCTACCCCTAAATCCCTTTCCGTGTCAGCAAATTGAAGCATACTATCACCAAGATTATAAATATACCCTATATTTGGTAGTATTCCCAGAAAAGGCGATGGCTTACTCAAAACTGACAGAACTTTACACTTTTTAGGATGAAAGGACATCTTATTCTGCTCCGCCCAACTATTCAAATAATCAATGTCCTTTTGAAGTAACTCATGGTCTCGCTGGTTACGTATGGATCTCCAAATTTTGGTGTCATCCGCATACAAGGCAATTTCCGTTCCAGGGTCAAGACCAGTTGGAAGATCATTGATAAACAACACAAAAAGAATAGGCCCCAGAATTGATCCCTGTGGGACCCCAGATAAAACAGGTAGAGTGTCTGACTTAGTGTTGCCAATAATCACTTTTTGGTCCCTTCCGCGCAAATAATTCATTATGAATTTCAAAAACCGCCCATCAATACCAAAATTATACTTAAGCTTATT
>JAAEPI010001500.1 GCA_024232835.1 Cytophagales bacterium | reverse complement strand
ACATAGGGCTCACACTCTGAATTGAGTAATGTTGTAAATTATGTTTGAGATATGTAAAATGGAAAAAATTCACCATGCATGCAGCATGACTCTAAATTCCTCCCGTTTGGCCTATGCAGGATGCTATCTCCGATGGTCTGCCCGAGGAAATCCAAGAATGTCGGCTTTCGAGATCTTTCAGCCGGCCTTTCAAATAGTCTACTTGGGCTTTCAGTTCTCGGTTTTGCGAGTCCGACCGAAGATCAGCTTCAGCATCACGCAAGCGAACCCGAAGGTCAAGATACTCTCTCTCGATATGCTGAATGCTCTTGCGATAGTTATAAATCCTTTCAAACAGTTCAAATTCATCTGGAATTCTTGCTACGTCCATGAGTTTCTATCCTCCTATTAACCGGTGATTGGAGAAGTTCGATATGTTAGCAAATTCAGATGTTATCAGGATGTTGAGATAAGTGTTTTGTAAATTTAATTTGGAATGATAGCCTGTAGCTATTTTCGATCTTAACAATACCACAATATATGGAAATGGTCTATTGCGGTCTTGATGCTTGATTGGTTGCCTAAAGCATAACTCGGCTTCAGATCGATTTTATTGCTGATTTAGTTTATGAATCAAGCATTTTTAGGATAACAATTTTTCCAGGGTCTAGGTAAGAATCAGTCAAACGACTTAGCATTTGAAATAGCAACATTGT
>JAAEPI010001499.1 GCA_024232835.1 Cytophagales bacterium | reverse complement strand
CTTTTGCTCGTTTTTGATACGGTCTAGCATTGCTGACCCAGGTACTTGTTCAAGTTCTAATGAGAAATATGAGATAGGTATTGATCCTAACATGCGATATCAATTCGATTGTATCTAGCTTGACTCCTTATCCTATCTCATTTCTATTTTTTATCAAATCTAATGGCTACTTTAGAGCCTTTCAATTATCATCGCTAACATACGAGCTTGGCGTTATAACCAATTGCCGTAACTCATCATGCTCGAACCTTGGATGAAGATTGAAACTGAAGAAGGAGACTCAGAGGGCTTCATCGAACTGGTTAACAAACTCATGGCCATCAACATCTTTCAATGGAGGATTGATGAGATTATGAATATCAGAATCAAAAATTGGTTTGACCATAAATGGCTCAACTATTCTGGTAAGGCGGTCGTTTCTTATGACTTTGGAGGCATGTCAGAATTTGATGAACGAGACAATTCAGCATTAGAAGATCAATGGAAAGAGAAGATTACTTTCCCTCCTTTTCATCCGAACAGGGTACTAAGTGAACAGTTTTTTAGAAAAAGACAGACCGACAACAAGACGTTTGAAAGGATCATCCACAAAAAACAAAGAAGTTTTGAAAATCAACAAAACCGAGTAATTGATCGAACGAACAACGGACTATATGTTTGGTACTCATCCAACTCTGAACTGAACCAACAAGGAAGCTTGATGATGTATCGGGTTGATTCAGAACAAGTTCATTCTTGGTACGCTTCTTTCATTAATCGGACTAACTGGGAACTTTCTAAGACAAAGGGAATTCCAAAAAGTGAACTCCAACTTCAACTGGAAGGTTAAGCAAAACTGGTTATAACATGCGCTAGCGAGTTATGCGCCAAATGGGTAATCTGCCGGCTTCATCGTGGACTTGCCCGCTACACTACCCATTCTGAGACTTCATTGCTCACAGCCGCATTGTTTCTTCTGGATTTTATCTTGTGGAACTCAGTTCTTCGTGGATACTGTTGTGGTGGTTGGGTAGTTGCGCTACCTTTATCGGAGTTTAATAGCTGGAGGGCACACAGCCTAATAGCTGGACGTTATATTCAATTAAATTCCTTTTAGGAACGCACATCGATATGAGGCACATAACCATATTAACTCTTTTGTTTGCATTGATTGTACTTGTGAACTGTGAAGATGATTTCCCTGAAGAATTACCCCCAATTACAAGCACGGGAGAAAATACTTTTGGCGCACTAATGAATGGTGAAGTGTACGTTCCGAATGGAAATCTGCTGAAATTTGCAATAGATTTTGATTTCCCTAGACAAGACAATAACTATCAGTTTCTGATTAATACTATTAGATCAAGTAATGAGACTAAGCTCGATGATGCTAGGATAAGGATTTTACAACCAAACGTAAAAAGTATTGGTGTTTATGAAATATTTAAGGCTTCTGCAGATTATCATCTAATAACATACATACATGAAGAACGGTACGATACTTCTCAATTTAACGCTTGTAAGCAGTTAGTGGGTGAACTAAACGTCATCCAATTAGACACCATTAACAAAATTATTTCGGGAACCTTTGAATTGAATTTGACGGAACTAGATCCTCCAACAGAAGAGTGTCTCGAAATAACACGAGGAAGATTTGATCTCAAAGAATAAACTGGATACAATGAAAAAGGCACTTACATTTATTTTCACAACGCTCTCAGTTTTTCAGCTTTATGCTCAAGCCAATTGTGAGAGGTTATTTGAAACAACCATAACCTATTCTAACCCTGAACTTGGATTAGATTATGACAATTTTGAAACTGGTACTTTCTACCGTGTTTATCAAAGAGATGCTAGCACTAATACGAGTTGTAATATTTTAGATATTGAAAGACCTATAATAGTAGTCGAGGGCTATGATATAACTGACTCTGAGCCTACTAATGTGATTTACGAGAATTACATTGATCAACATGGTTTAGCGGATCAGCTTCATGCTGACGGCTATGATGTTATTGTCTTAAACCTTCAAACCCCTGCTGTAGCCATGCAACTGAATTCCTTGATACTTGAAAACTTCATAGATCATATCAATAAAGCCAAATCCACTACCGAGGAAATCATCATTATGGGAGTAAGTATGGGCGGGGTGCTTGCTCGTTACGCTTTAGCGGATATGGAGTCCAAAGGACTCAATCATCAAACAAAACTTTACATAAGTTTTGATTCCCCACATCAAGGAGCACATATCCCCCTGAGTGTGCAAGGGTTTTTATGGAATATGAGTATTGGAGCAATATTCAGTCTAGAATTTGCCAATCTCATCAATAACTATCTTTCTGATGGCACAAGACAACTCTTAAGAAATCATTTATTTGAAACAGAAAATGGAACAACAAGACCTGATTCTTATTTCACCAGCTTTTATAATGAATTGGAGAATTTAAATTCTTGCAATGGCTATCCACGAGATTCAAAAAATATTGCTATTGCCAACGGTAGCTTAAACGGAATGCCAAGTAGTTGCAGTTTACAGGAGTGTCCTGCAAGTACAGCAATGATTGTTCAATTTTTCACATGGGTTAGAACGTTAAATGCTGCTCCAGGTGATTGGGACTTAGAGGACACAGGAAGGAGACATTTTTTATACATGGCTAACCCTGGGGATATTGCTGGAGCTTATCTTAATGTTGGAACCCCTCCCTATGATCATTTACCGGGTGGCTATTTTCCTTGGTATGATCAAATGGCTGAATCTGTAAAGAATGCAGGCGGTGATGTTGAGTTTCAATTTCATGAAAATGCAAGCTTCATCCCAACAATAAGTGCATTGGATATTAATACAGGAGATGCTGAAATCGATTTAGCTAGTTATGGTAAATCTACTATTCTTGATCACACTGGATTTGATGATATTTGGTGGGACACAAGTCATGGTGATGAACGTCACAATGAATTAACTGTAGCTTTGAGTGATTGGATTTACGATCAGATTATTTTAGTGGAGGGGGACGACAGTGGAAGAAAGAGTCAATTTTACAATAACACATTAAATAACCTTTCGGTCTCTAACTCTGAAATTCACAAAGCGGTTAACAATATTACAGTACAAGGAAACAGCAATGTTTCAAGCGGAGGGAACTTAGAATTATTAGCGAGTAATAGTATCACATTGAGTTCTGGCTTTCACGCTCAACTGGGTTCAACCTTCTCCGCCAACATTGTGAACGTTTCTGAAGCAGATTGTAGCATATCCAATAACCTAAATTCATCAGGAAGAATAGCTTATACTAAAAATGAACTTTATGAGAATTATGTATCACTTGATACAGTAATCAACAACGTACAAGTCAACATAATCTTGTCAGGAGGCAACCTACAGGTAGAAGAAGATATCAAAGAATCAAATTTGAATGAAAATCTGGTTGTTTATCCAAATCCAACATCGAATCAAATAAAAATAAGCTCCAACTCGTATATTAGAAAAATCGAACTTACTGACCAACAAGGACGACTTTTAAAAAGGTTTACTGTTTCAGATCAAGACCAATTAATTAACCTAGATTTATCTGAGTTAGAAGAAGGCATTTATTATCTAATGCTTTACGGAGAAAATGAATATTTCGAAAGTAAAAAAATCATTAAAAGCAATTAAAAGAATAAAATAACTAAGCATTCGTGTGGCCGATAGGCC
This sequence comes from Cytophagales bacterium, assembly GCA_024232835.1. Lineage (GTDB taxonomy): Bacteria > Bacteroidota > Bacteroidia > Cytophagales > Cyclobacteriaceae > JAAEPI01. The sequence continues at coordinate 46 of JAAEPI010001499.1, read as the reverse complement.
AAAACATGAATGCAATGTTGAACGAATGCGGTTTCATGTTCTATGG
>JAAEPI010001498.1 GCA_024232835.1 Cytophagales bacterium | reverse complement strand
GTTTTGCTCTTCATCCGGTTCCTCCTCGTCGGCTTGACCGTCGGCATCGAACCGGGCCCAGGGAAAGTTTGAGCCAGGAGGCATGGAGCTGTTTTCGGAATTTTGACCCAGCCGTTCGTGAAGTTCTTTGAGGTCATCAAGAAAGAGCAGGCACAGCTCCTTTGCACTCTTACCGGGCAAGGAGTCAATAAACTGCTTATCTATTTTTCGCAACTCTTCTCTGGATAGGTGCATGCGAACTCAGAACGTGGATAGATCTCGTAAAAACGTTGTGACGGTTAAGCTATCGTGATCCTCTTGTTTTGTCCAATCTTTTTTTTGTGTGGAATGAGGGGGGTGAACGGTTACAATTCAACAGTTATGCTGTCCGCTGTTCAATGCTGCCTGGAAAAAATGGAAAAGCAAACGCTCTCTTTGGGAAAAGGTTCGAGGAAAATTTCATAATTTCCAGATTGCTACCATGGAGGATTTGTATCGATCACTGCTGGAGCATAAGCAGGTTCCGCTAGTTCTATAGCGGATTAATATCAAAGATCAGGGGCTTGGCTGAAAAATACAGGTAAGACTCAATGGATAATTATGCCCAGAATTTACAAAAACAAGGTAAATCAAGGCTCTTGTTCTCTTCTTAGTGGTAAATTGTCCCAAATCGTCT
>JAAEPI010001497.1 GCA_024232835.1 Cytophagales bacterium | reverse complement strand
TGAAAGTTCACATGAATTCTTTATCGCCGTATGTAGACTTGTAAACTAAGATATCAACCATTTAGAGGATATTAAAAGTGAGCAAAAACTGTCAAAATCTATAAATTGAATGTTGATCAACTTTATGTCTTTTCACTCATAAAACTCATCGAGTGAGGACCTCTTGCAGTTTAAACTTTAGAATGGAACGTAAAAAGTATTGTAAGATTCAATGCTTAGTTTGCGAAAAGATGATGGGAAGCAACAACCTAAAAAGACACTGTAAAACTGTGCATGGTATGGACAATGAACAGTACAAACGGATGAAAATAAAAATCTATTCATGCAATTACTGCCTGAAACCCTTTGCCAGAAGTATCAACTGTCTTTATCATGAGCTTCATTGTCAACCCCGGGAAGCAGGTGATGTAAGTTATAGAGATAATTTTCAATTTGGAGCTGGAACAGAGACAAATGGTGGCTTTGAAGAAATTCAACATGGCCGCGATCGAGTTTGTGTAATCTACAGGAAGCACCTTCCACGAAACAGTGAAATGGATAATCTTAAGTCTGCAATGACAGTAGATGCCACTACAGTCTTGCAAAAAGAAGTAGCTGTTCAACATGGAATAAAGTGGTATTTTGGTCTAACGTTAACCTTTAGAAAAGCGGCATCTTCGGATGTGATTACTGATCCTCCCGTAGTATTACACACGGCGCCAAAGATGGGGTTACTGGGAACGAACTATGTAAATCAATTAAGTGAAGCATTTGAAGAAATGATTGGAAAAGTTGATACTTTCGAACAAAATGGAAGCGGATGGATAGTTGACACATTCTTACCACTCGATCTTAACATTGCGTCATATACACCTTGGTCTTACTAAAATGTAGATATATGTGTTGAATTGAATATATTGACATGATTCTCAATCATCATTATTGTTTTTGATATCTCAAGTCTTAGAATTTCTCAATTCTACATGTTTCGCAGTCCTTTCATTACTAGTTCCGCCGATTCTTAGCCCTCAGTTATTTGTTTATCGGCGCGCCATGGCAGGCTAGCTCGCAGAGCGCGCTAGAATGCAAAAACAAAAACAAAAACTAGGAGAAGCCCCGC
>JAAEPI010001496.1 GCA_024232835.1 Cytophagales bacterium | reverse complement strand
ATTTAGAGTTCGGAATCAAACAATCTCACTAGCATACTTGGAAGCAATTGCTCAACCATCCTTGAAGTTTTCCAAAACTTCATAACACCGCATTTCACTCTGACCAGATCTAGCATCATTAAATAAAAAAGTATCCACAGACGACAACGGTAATTTTCTTAAAATTTGCATGATATCACCAACTGAATTCTTTTGATTTAGCTGTACAACTCTTTTCATTTCAAAATAGCTTTGAACATAGTTTTGAAACCACGTTTTTCTTTCCTTTCTACGTGCACCTTTCACCTAAATAACTTCTCGATAGGTGGCATTGTGGACAACATCGAACAACTCTTTTTGCCAAGGGAACAAATTGATATCCTCATCTGGATTGAGAGCTAGTCTTTTGCTCTGATACAAGTCAAAAGCTTTCATGTGGTGTCGAGACAGTGATTCTTCTTTGGTATTAGTATCCATCAAAACATTGAATATGTCTTTTCCCAACTCAATCTTTTCATCATAAATTATAGCGTTGTCCAGAATTTCAACTTTTAAGTCATTTGTAGTGGAAGGCGTTCCACTAACTTTGGTATTACTTTTAACTTTTATGTTTAACTCCATGTCAAACATTTCGTGCTTTGATTTCCAATGTCTCTTCAAATTGTTGCTCCTCATCATCTTTCTGCAAATGGAACATTCTAGAGTCTTGTGACGATCTACAGAACTCATGATTTCTGAAATCAGGATTAGCAGCTCTTACTCTCAGACAGTTTACAAGTAAAAGAAAGTATCAGTAATATGTGCTCTAATTCACATCTTTGAATTATTTCTAAAGCTCTTTGATTGGTTATAATTTCGTTAGTAACCTCCAAATATGGTCATACCTAGGCCACATGTCTTACGACTAGTGAGATTGTCGGATCAGGGAGGGAAGAGTAGATTGGGTAGGATAAAAACAAATGGATGTATGTGGCTCACTGT
>JAAEPI010001495.1 GCA_024232835.1 Cytophagales bacterium | reverse complement strand
CTGCACCATTTAAAAAATGATTTCCAAGCCGGAGGAGGAAGCCTGACAACTGAAGGGTTTGAAGAGCATCATTTTGCATCGATGCATTACCTTTCTTCGCGTAGGAAAAAGATTAATCCTACCATTTCAAGTACGTCAACGGCTTTGACCAAGAGGGAAAAGGGCTTTAATGATGCAGCACTACCTTTTGGCTATAGCTATGAACGTGCAACATCACTTTCGATTATTCGCCCATATATGAGTTCTTTCCAAGCATTAACACGCTTGATCAATGCTTCAAACCTGATTATTGGAAACAAGCCTGAGTACGACTTGATTGCTTGTGATGTGACGTTTGATTTGATTGAAGACTTGGGAATGGGATACCAGCATTCTACTGTTTTGATTCTTCAGAAATTGGGCAATACCACACTTCCTGAATTTGTAATCGAGCCTTCTGCTTTGTTGGTAGAGTTTAATAACAAAAATGGCTTGAAAAAGGCGCCTTTAGATGGCTTAGAGAATAAAGATGTGTTTATCGAAGGACACCGAACGTCCTCTAAGCCTATTTTGAGTCCTGCCTTTATTGATACAGTTGCAAATGACACCTACTCTCTTG
>JAAEPI010001494.1 GCA_024232835.1 Cytophagales bacterium | reverse complement strand
AGACCTCGGTTCATTCGGATCGGGGTCTTTTTGTTTTGTGCTGCGATCTGTTTGCCTGTCGAACTGCTTAACAGTGAGTTGGCAGAGATTAGACAAGTGAATGATTTCAGGATGTTGTCCATGGGCCTGGAATTTGCAATTCATTAAATAATTATCAACTAAATCAAGAGGGGGCTCTCAGATGCGACAATTCATTCCAGGTATTATTCTTTTCGGCATTCTATTATTCATCCCTGGCACAAACGCTTTCGCTACAACATTTCAATATGATTTCTTTGGAACCGCCAATGTGACGGACAGTGGCTATGAGCTGGGGACTGGTGCCCCAACTCAGTTGAGCTTTCATGGCAGTTTTCAACTGGATCCGTTGACCACATCCAATAATCCAATGCCGGTCAGTGATTTTAAGCTGCAGATTGATCAGTACCTGTTTTATTTCGATCAATCCGGTGATCTTTGCTGGGATTTCTACGATATTGCCCCTCAAAAACGCTCAATAGTTGGTTCAATGGGTTTCAACTCGACTTT
>JAAEPI010001493.1 GCA_024232835.1 Cytophagales bacterium | reverse complement strand
TTTTGTGCAATTAGCAATTAAAGGCGACTAATTTATGTGTATCCCCTTTCTCCAAACATCTAGCCCTGTAGTGTTCATGTACTAGTTCAATATGTATAAATTAGATGTTGCTGATGCATCGGAAACTGTTATGAGTCATATCTTCTCAATATACGACCACATGCTTGAGCTGAAATGCGTCAAAAATACTTGGTCTGTAACTTAAATAATGTCGATAAGCCACGAAAACTACAAATTACTTACAAACTTAAAATCACTTCACAGTAGGTACAACATAATCCCCCTTGACCAAAATCACTTGGTTGTAATACTTGATTAGCTTACCAAGTTCATGAACCAGGTATGTTTCTGGTAGCTGGTTGAAAAACCGCTGAATGTCCTCATAAGCCTCATCCTAAGAAAGATATACGGTCTATTTACAGTGTTCCTGAAGTCGTGTGAACAAAAATCGGTCAAAAACACATTATTTATGCAGTACTGATAGTGAAACATTCTTGATAATGTCTTTAGCACACTTAATACGGTCCTTCTTGTTAACTTCTGAAAGTTCAGTTGGAACCCAGACTGAGCACACAATCTTAATATTCAATTCTTCTGTTACGATTCCAAATATATGATTATGTGATCAGTACACAACTGGACAAACAACTCTCTGAGACTACTCCATGGGTTATCTTGAATCAATGTACTGAGATTTTGTGCTAATCAGAGGTCTTTACAATCCGAGAACGTCCAGGAGGCTTGTTCCTTTAAACCAATGAAATGTTTCCTTTTTTATTTGA
>JAAEPI010001492.1 GCA_024232835.1 Cytophagales bacterium | reverse complement strand
TCTGCCGGGAGAATCCCCAGCATTCTAATTCGATTCCAATCAATTGAAATTCAACTCGACAGATGGTGATTTGAATTGATTCAATCTAAATTATTCCTTTACACTCTTGACCAAATATCTGTTCACATCCTCATACTATCACTCAAGACTATAACTTAGTGTGCAACAAGATTCAGAATGAAGTGACGGATGTCGTGCCAAGCGATTAATCATATTGCATGTACTTAACCATCCACGAATCAACCAATAATAACATAAACATTTCAAAAACAGGCGCTTTCTCTGAAGCCCTTCAACAGCACGGCTTGTGGCTTGATTCGGGACCCATGGCATAATTTAACTAACGCATTCACTTACTTACATCTCCAAACGTCCTCATTCTCAGGCATCAATTCATTGTTCACCAACGATCTCAAGATTCCAGAAACCAGCTGCTATTATTCAGCAATTCCAACCTAACTGTCTAGAAACAATCGTTTCATAATTTTACTACGGTAACATTCTCCAGCTCTTCGTAATAAAGGCTTAGATATGCCACTTAGATAATCCTAGTGGTTTTGGTACTACACTACCATGCTCACGCACTGCTAACGGATCAATGAATTACACTTTACTTTTCCCCAAATTTATATCCAGTTTAGTAAGATCTGTGCATGAAATCATGCACCAAAATGACTCTCGTTTGGTGAAATCCACCAACACTGCACAACCATGTGGGAAATTCTCCCAAACTCCGATATTGAAAGTAAATAATACATTGTGTACTTCTGCGCTGATAATTTAAATTTTTAAACACTTACCATATTCGGGATCCAAATCCAATCTTTCGTAACGCTGTCCAGTTTCCTGTTATTACGCCCCTCCTTGGCCATCAGCTCAGCACTTTGCGGTTCCTCTTGCCAAGTTTTACTGCCTCGCCTCCTTCCATTTTCTCCGCATATCCAGTTTAACATTGTCCCATCCCCATAGATAACCTAGTCGTAGATCCTACAGAAAATCTCTGCATCCCTCTTTTATGGCGTCAGTCAAATCGACCGTTCTTAATTTTGACCGTCAACATTTTACGACAACAATATATGCAAATTCGCAAAATGGTGTCCAGAAAATCTCTAGAACTTACTCCCATCCAATTCTGGGATCCTAGTCAATATGAAGGAAGTCTCTATCAACCGTACCATAGCAGCATAGCTCCACTAAATGTTTACCGGTTTTGCCTCAGAAAAATCTCTAAGGGTCATGATGAGTCACATCCCTTCAAATCCGGGTTCATGTTCAATATGATAGAAAATCTCTACCAAACCGTATTCAGGCTCCATTTGATGTAACCGATTTTGTTACACCACTATGGATATAGTTCCCCCGATGTACCAAAGACTTGGATATCAAATTTG
>JAAEPI010001491.1 GCA_024232835.1 Cytophagales bacterium | reverse complement strand
ATTATGTTAACTTCCTTTTCACAGCAACTTCCTTTTATGGGATCAATTGAGGAAATCCCATCAAAAGCATTTCAAAAGCCGCCGATGGACCTTTGGTGCTGTGTACTTCCTTCTTTTCGATTGGTCCATAATCAATTCATATATCATATTCAAGGGGTACAATCCGAAAAACGTCAACTACAGCAGCAAACATTTTCTTCTGAGGGAACTGCTTCAGTATGCTGAGAGAATCTCCTCTCCAGCTTCTCCACTAGCAAACCATGTTTCAATGGTTCAGTGCCCACTGGCAGTTATTCGGTCTGCCACTGACATTTCAAAGGGGCGGTTTGACCTAACTTTGGACCACTTCCTCTGATGGGGGAACCACAAGAAGCAGTGTGTGTGCTGCAAAGTGTGGAATTACCATACCACTGCATACTGTTCTTGGTGTGGTATTTATCTGCATGCCAGACTTTGCTTTGAAGCATTCCACACTGACAAGGACACCCACTACTGATATGCGATCAAAAGATATATCCTGATTCACTTGGCTGCATTTTACTTCTGTTTACATGGTGCTTCTTTAGAAAGTTATGTGACACCGAAAATTCTTTATGCATGTTCATGCAGTCATTTCCTCATTTAGTCTTGGTTATGATTAAAACGTTGGCGTGCAGATCACCCACATTTTCTTAATGGTTTATCCGAAACAAAGAAATCATGAAGAAAATTTGCCGATTTGTCCTTCCCTTGCTTCCTCCCTTAAAATCTTGACAACGTCGGCCCATTTTGCGCACTCACCAAGACACTCTTAACATTTTTTGGTGCGTGTTCAACTTGCCTCCTTCCCATCTTGTTTTTCTTGGTGAAGGCAATTATGCACACCAAATTTTTGCTGCTGCAGAATTCCCTTTCACCTTTTTTTTGGTGATGAATCCCTTCCTCACCAAGGCGCATGGTGAAAACTCATCTTGGTGTTCGGTTTTTTGTGTCAAAGAAGGGCGTATCGAGAAGTAATCAGATATAGCATTAGGATACCAGGAATCGGGATGGTGCCGATTAATCGGACATAAT
>JAAEPI010001490.1 GCA_024232835.1 Cytophagales bacterium | reverse complement strand
TGCAGTGGCGATTTATGAGATAATCTTTACACTGCTCCGATTGGGTCAGTTCAGTTGATGGCTCAAACTGCGTAACTCAACAAGCTGGACCTCCTCGCTTTCAAATGGCAGTGCTACCATAATCCGCGCCGCGTCCAAATTAGGATCTTTGGTCCAAAACCGCCAATTTTGACCGTTTCACTATTCCGGTTCAGTGTTTGTGCTGTTGATTTTCATGCTTCAAGTGAGTATGCTGAGGGGGAGTTGCTTAGCCCATCTATAGATGGCGCTTACAGTAGCTCGTTTTGATTTTGTGCCGGTGTTTCCGTTGTCTCGTGAAGAATATTATTCTTGGAATAAAAACACTATTGATTGGTTCCGAACGGTTCGCTCACCAAAGAAATTTTCCAGCCGTCATGTCATCTGCATTATCATCGGTTCATGGTCAAGTAGGTAATCTTTTTTTCTTCAAGTATCAATCGAACAATTTTACTCGCTTAGGAAAATTGGGTGCATCATTCGTCTGCGAAAGGTTGTTCTGAAACCCATTGCTACGACGATAGGTAAAATTGTCATGAACATAGGTGTA
>JAAEPI010001489.1 GCA_024232835.1 Cytophagales bacterium | reverse complement strand
TTTGGTTAGCTTTAGTTTAGAGTATACCCTTCCACACTGATCCGCCCAGTCAAAATTAGATGTCACTAATACTATGACACCGAGATCTTTTTCATCATCTGCATAATCAAGGGAATCGCTACCTAAGGAGTACACATACTTATAAAATGGAAGTACACTGAGGAGTGGCTCCGGAATTTTGCCAGTGACACAAAGTACTTTACACTTGCTAGGATGAAATTTCATCTTGCTTTCCAGGGACCCATCATGTAAGTAGTCAATATCTTTCTGAAGGCAATAGATATCACTTTCAGTTAGGATGTGTCGCCAGATTTTAGTATCATCTGCATACAGAGACAGCTGTGTTCCAGGTGAGATGCCTTCAGAGATGTCATTAATAAATAGTACAAACAAAAGGGGTCCCAATATTGAACCTTGAGGAACTCCAGACCTAGCATTTTTTGGTGAAGATAGTTTGCCACCGACCAAGACACGCTGTTGCCGATCCCTAAGGTAATTAACTAAGAATTTCAGTAGTCTACCATCGATATTAAATTTCGCCTTAAGTTTGTGCAGAACTAAGTCATGGTTGACAGAGTCAAATGCCTTAGCAAAATCAAAGTAGATGACCTCTGTACGGATGTTATCATTCAATGATAGTGCAAGACTGTCGCACATGCCAACAAGATTAGTGGTACACGATTTTCGAGACAGGAAACCATGTTGCCTGTTGTCTAACTTATCGTGCACATGCATCAATAGCTCCTCTTTCAGTATGCGTTCAAATATTTTCATAACTAAACTTGTAAGCGAAATGGGTCTATAGTTTGACACTTCATGCTTATTTCCCTTCTTGAAGATCGGCACAACATGTCCCAGTTTCCACTCCCCAGGTATACTTCCTGTATTATAGCACGTAGTGAATAATACAGATAGAGGGTATGCCAGCCCAACCGCACAGTTTTTGAGAAGCTTGCCATGAATGCCATCTGGCCCATGTGCCTTGTTAGGGTTGATTTTACTAAGAAGTTTACGAATGCTTCTATGATCAAAGTCAATGTCAAAGCGAGCATCATCAGAGTAGTCAATGTCAATGCTGTAAGTTGAAGCGTCCGAGAATTGCTTGTAAAAGAACTCATTAAATAAGTTTGCTTGTTCTTCAGGACAGCTTCGGACAACACCATTATAACTGACAAACTCTGGAATCCGTTGACTTGATGACTTTGTCTTGACATACGACCAGAACTTCTTTGTAATCAGCGCACAATCATCATCAACATTTAGCGAGACGCGCATCTTTTCGTCAACCAAACTCTGAAAACTTTTTCTAGCTAGAGAGAAGTTAAGATAATCCTGCTCACTTTTCTTTCTATACTTATGCAGCCGAATTTTTTTACGCCAAGAGTCATAACACTCTGAGTCAAACCATGGGTCCTGACAACCATTTTTAACAGTAGCCTTTTTAATGTATTTATTGACAAGTTCAAACAATCTATCCTTAAGTCTTTTCCATCCAACTTCGGGCTCTGTGCAGTTG
>JAAEPI010001488.1 GCA_024232835.1 Cytophagales bacterium | reverse complement strand
TATTGTGATAAAGTATAATTCGATGACAAGAGTATCCCATCCTATGTCATTTCGCGATCAGATAGCTCATGCTCACCCTCCCCAATCATACCTTGGCTAAGTAATGAACTCCACAAATGGGCTTCTAGTTTTGATCTAAATTCTGTCAAACTACCTAATTCACGAATTTCGAGGGGAATTGAATTCCATGTCATATGGGTACGATAAAAGAAAGATTTCTTTAATTTGTTAGCATCAGAACTATTAGGTATAATGCTAGACACATAGCTAAGTTCATCTAGATGGGATGAACGCAGCCTACTGTTGCCGCTAAAGAGGGTTAAATAATTCGGAATGTTAATTGGAACTATCCCATATACAATTTTATGGAAAAATATAAGCTCATTCAACACAAACCTTTGAGAAAGAGGGAGTATACCGATCTGCCTACATTTCCTAACGTATACTCCATGTGATTCGTAGGAGAGTTCTTCTTCATTGAGTATCCACTTTATGCACTTTTTCTGAAACTTTTCAAAGCGATCTAACATAGTCTTACCATTAGGGCGCCAGACAGGAGAACAGTGCTCAAACTGACTTCTTACTAAGGTCAGGTAAAGCACCCTTCTTCTTCTGATATCTTTTACAAAATGACATGTACGTCTTACCAATCCAAGTTGTTGACTAGCCTTGGATAATAAGTGCTCACAATGCTCATTGAAATTAAAGCTGGCATTGATATGCACCCCCAAATCCTTCTCACAGTCAACATAGGATAGGACACTTTCCCCGAGTAAATAGTGGAAGATAACAAAAGGAAGCATTCCCAGGGGTGACTCTCGATTACAGATGGAGACTACTTTGCATTTTTTGGGATGGAAATTCATTTTGTTATGTATTGCCCATTCATTCAGATAGTCTATATCAGTTTGTAGAATTCGATGATCATTTTCAGATGTGATAGAGCGCCAAATTTTAGTATCGTCTGCATATAGAGCAAGATCAGTTCCCTCACTTAGGCCTAAGGGTAAATCATTGATAAAGAGAACAAAAAGTATTGGACCTAGTATAGATCCTTGTGGAACTCCCGATAACACAGGTTTGTTTGAGGATTTACAGTTCTCAATAACCACACACTGCTCCCGTCCACAAAGATAGTTTTTTATTAATTTCAGTAGCCTGCCATCAATTCTAAAGAAATTTTTCAATTTAAAAAGGATAAGATCATGATTCACAGAGTCAAAAGCCTTAGAAAAATCAAAATAGACTACATCAGTACTCATAGTTTTGCAATCATTTATGGAAAGGACCACACTATCAGTAAATGTTACCATATTAGTAGAACATGATTTTGCCCGTAAAAAGCCATGTTGCCTGCTGTCTAGGAGATTACTTGTTCTGAATAGGAGTTCCTCCTTTAAGATTCTTTCAAATGTTTTCATTACCAAACTAGTGAGAGAAAT
>JAAEPI010001487.1 GCA_024232835.1 Cytophagales bacterium | reverse complement strand
TCCAAGAAACAACCATTGCGTGAGTGGTTAGCGAATCTGCAAGTTAAGGTCTGGCAAATAGTCTGTAAAACTCAGTTGGACGAAGCATCCGGACTAAGGACTAAGGTCTGCTGGTTAAAGAATTCAGATTCAATGTCGATAATTCGTTGTTCTTTAGTGAAATCTAGTGCACCTGTTTTTTATCCTCCTCAAAGTTTACTCGTGCGAGAAGGAAAAAAGGAGAATTAGAGGACTCTGAGATAAATAAGAATAAGAATGAAGAATGACAAAAAACAAAAGAACTCAGGGTTCTCTGTGAGTGACTCTGTGTGGGAGAAATGGAAAACTATGATTTCTCAAATCTGAATCAAGATTGTGCAACAGTCACTTTTGTTAGCCATTGTCTAATGTCGCTAAATATTTTGGGTAAAATTATCCTACTTTTAGGTTTGAATATTGCTTATTTCCTGCTGGATTAAGCGAGAAAATATATCAAAATCGTTTTTGTCTAACCGTTCATTGGTCATTTGGAGAAGTGCCCTATTCAGCAACTCTTCTAACAATACTATTTGCTCGTTACTACTTGCTTGCTTCGAACGAATATCAAGGAAGTCCAAGAAATACAAATCAATTCGCTCTTTTTTAATTACTCTTAGTCTATTCCTGAGTCCTTGAATCAAACCGTAGAGGACCGCAGCAATCGAAACTAAGAAAGCCAATGTGTCAGCATAGCGTTCTAAAAAACTAGGTTGATCCTTCCGGAAATAAGCGTCTGTACCACGGTGTAAAGGAAATAGCAAAGAGGAAGCATCAATAGTCTCATTCACTGAACGATACATTAAATCATAGCCCATTAATTCTAAGCGATGCTCAATTATATATTGGCTTAAATGGTATATCGCCTTTTCTCCTAATCTACTGCTACCAACAAGGTAAGTACTAACTGAAAAGGTGTTAATATCATTTGACCCTTCAAAGCCTGGAATTGCTGGAAGCAAAAATGGTTTAAGTGTTGGTTGGTTCAATGTTAGAAAGTTGACCATAGAAGGCTCTAATGAAATTTCTTGCCAACCATCCGCTATCAACTTTGTAGCTCTGTCACCATAGTAAGTACCCCAAAAATGAATATAATCTGGGTTATCACTTTTCTTAACAACATCAACTCTATCAATATGTGCTAAATCAATTATCCTTCTAAGGTTTTGATGAGTCTCACCATTTAACACTTCAATCCCAATCTTCTTACCCTGCAAGTCATACCCTCTACTTAATGAACTATCATACCTAGTCCGAGAAAAAATAAAGAACAACCGCTCATACAGTAAACTGATCGTCCTTAGACCGCCCACATTACCTGAAAGCTTCTCGGGGATAAAGTCGCTATTGTTCATTACAAATGTCAGGTCTGCCTCGTCATTGACTACCATCTGGTTAGCAGCAATTGCATTATCCGTCTCAATAATTTGAACATTAAACCCACCGTTTTCCAAAAAGGATTGAAGATGAGAGCTTGAAGTTGTGTAAGAGTAATCGCCCTTAGGAACGGCGATGCGAAATTTTTTTTGAGGACGAAAGGTATTACAGCTACTTAAACAAAGCAATCCTATAAAGACAAGTTTCAAGTATCTATTCATAATGGATATCGTCCAGCGATCAGGTGTGTGCCCTCTAGCTTGTAAACGTCACTAAGGTAGCTCAACTGCCCAACCCCCACAACAGGAACAGATGAAAAAGTCTCAGGCGCATTAGATACGACCGGGCGAACGAGAATGTATGGGTATACTTCGAGCTGAAGCTCGCGAAATAGATGATGTGTAAGAGGTTTAGCGTAAAAAAAAAAGAGCCACAGTTTTTTGAACGTGCAAGGGAAATCTTCAAATACTCTTAAAATGCATGTATTCATAACTTTAGATATCTTATTGTTTGTCAGATAAAGAGTTACGTGTTTTTCAGTAGGCCCTAAATAATCCACTCGATTCCCAGCCATTGGTGGGAAGTCTGAGTTCAGAGGTTTCGCCAACCCCAACTCAAAGTTCACTCGGGCGAGAAGGAAAAAAAGGAGGAACAGGGGAGCCTGAGATAAATATGAATGAGAATGAAGAATAGACAAAAAGCAAACGAGCTTAGTGTATTCTGCGAGTAGCTCGGAGGGGGTAAAATTGTAGGCTACAAAATGATTATTATTTTGTTAAAGTTGTATTCTCAATTATTGAGTATGCGCTATTTTGCGTATTAAGTTAGCTGTATATTTTCGAAATTCTCTATCTCTAATTCCATAACCATCTAGCCCTCTTAATTTAACCCCATTGGGTTCATCTTCATTTATTTCTAACCAAAATAGTGTGTAACCATCTTTTGTGGAGAACCAAATTTTATCCCCTTCTCTACGTATAGTGTGCTTACTTAATTCATCTACGTATGGTGAATCACGGATCAATTTATAATTTTCTATAGTCAGAAGTTTGCTGTCTTGCTCCTGTTCTTTGATTTGTTTACCTCCTGACACGACGTATCCCTACGGTCTTGGGAGTATTATGAATTTCGCTCAGGCTTGTTTTTTTACTGGCAACAATTCGTGTAGTTGATTAATCTTGTGATCAGGAATTTT
>JAAEPI010001486.1 GCA_024232835.1 Cytophagales bacterium | reverse complement strand
AGTATCAGGAAAAATTTCATTATTTGAGATAGACTGTTTTAGCCAAGTCTCATTTAAAGCAATTATATCAGGTTTCGAAATTACAGCAAATGCTTGGAGTTCTGATAGCTTATTGTGGTCAAGTAAGGGATGGGTAGAGCCGAGATTACTACAGGGAATAAGGCCATGGACATTCTGATACAGAACAGAGAGACTCTGAGGACCTGGATTGAGCATTGAAGGATCAACTGTGATTATCAATAGAAAGTTCATAGTAGAAATCCAACGAATACATACAGAGGAAGCCTAAAAGGAAGCTTAAATCGTTGACATTTGTTTGACCTGCATTTGTACGTTAACACTGACATGCTACCTCTTTCTGTTGCAGAGATATAAGCCTGTCAAAAGTGTTCATTTTACATGAATTTCAATGTTCATTCCACTAGAACCACGATCAAACATTGTTCATTTTCAAAAAGAAAGATATCCTCGGATTCAGCTCGGTGAGCACTTTCAGATAAGGGT
>JAAEPI010001485.1 GCA_024232835.1 Cytophagales bacterium | reverse complement strand
TGGCCAAAAATGTTATAATTATAATGTAACTTCTTTCACGAGGTCTCACATCAGTTGAAGACAAGTGCAGTGTTGCATTATTAAATTCTTATGGTGGTACATATAATATGTGTCTGGATCTACCCATTTTTGGTAGGTATATATGTAATGTGAATCCCCACCACATTTTGGGAACCTTATAATTCAAATTTTAATGTAAATCTTTTACAATGATATTATTGTATGCAGTGGTATGAGGTTGTCAATGGTGTCCCTACTGGTGGTATTGACTCAGTTGATTGTGGTAATATCGCTTTGTTCTATGTACTAAAGAACCTAGTCTACAATGAGGAAGTGAAGCCAACAGAACTTCGGAACCTGGACAGATTTGTCGATGATATTTCTGGTCAAGGTATGTGGCAGGGATCACTGGATAGGTTCACTGATTGGGTGGTTTCTCTTCGTAACCAGATGGTGACTCAATATGGTCTTGATATCACCTATGAGGTAAAACCAATTACGGAGTTCACTCAATTCCTCGACATTCAGTACAAGTTTGTAGGTGGTGTGTTAACAACCGATTTGTTCAGAAAACCAACTGATGCAAACAGATATCTTGAATTCTCAAGTTTTCATCCTAGACATACATTCAGGAGCATAGTCTACTCTCAGGCACTCCGATACAGAAGAATTGTCAATGATGATGAAATCTTGGATTTGAGGTTGAAGGAGCTTCAGTCGTTTTTTGAACAATCGTCGTACCCCTCAGACTTGCTGAAGGAGGTTATTAGTGAGGTCCGTTCTAAACCTCGTGTTTTGGGATACAAAGAGAAAGACCAGACCACCGAATCATTCACACCTTGGATAGTAACATACGGAACTGGTCACAAAGAGGTGAAGAAGAAAGCCTTGGAGATGAATGAGGTGATTACAAATTCCAGGACATGGAATGGTGAAGATCCTCAAAATATCCCAGGATTTCAAGTAGTCACCCGTAGAGCACCTAACCTAAAGGACACATTGTTCCGGAGAAAGAGGTTAGCTCTTGGATAAGACTCCAGGACTACAGATCCCTGCACCATCCCTGGGGAAAAGAAGAAGAGTCGGCCTTGCCAGACTTGTCAGATTGTTAGTAGAGACTCCATAGTTAAGAACAACGCACATTCAGTGTCC
>JAAEPI010001484.1 GCA_024232835.1 Cytophagales bacterium | reverse complement strand
GATGCTCGATTCTCACACCAAGAACGTACTGGTAAACACGACATACCAAAAGCTAACTCATAAGAGGGATGATATTCCGACGTCGAGATCCTGGTCCGATAATATGGTATCTGACCTCAAAGCGATGGCGTCAGAAAGGCCTATAGTGCCGGTCATATGACTTGATACTTCCAAGGAGATCGTATATTATAATCACGCCTGAAGTATTTCCAAACAACCTGAATTTGCTTTACATTGATATTTAGTACTGCTCATCTAATAAAATATCTTCTTTCCAAAATGTATCTTCAATCTCACGCACTTTTTTTATCAAGCCTGAACATGTTTCAGCTGTGACAACACTAAAGGCGTTTTCGAGCCGGGTTAACAAATTGGCCATGGTGAAGTCGCAATTACGAGCTATTTGATTTTTTACCACTGCCCAGCAAGTTTCTATCGGCTGTAACTCCGGATGATACGGCGGTGTCCGTAGAATTTCGTGACCATGTTCAGCAGCAATTTCATCAAGAATATATGTAGGAGACGGTGCAAGTTTATTTAAAATTTCAATCATTTCGACCTTTAAACAGTCGTCCCGAACCGGAATTTTATTTTGTTCCAGCCAGAGCCTGATTTTTTCTTTCCTGCATGCGGCGGTCGGTGCGGAATGAGCTGATAACACATTATGATAAGCGGCGTTATCCATAATTATAAGTGATTTCTTCGGGATATTAGGAAGCAGCTTTTCTCTGAACCATTTCGTAAACATTTCTTGGTTCATTTGACCATGGTAGCCACCTGTTTTTCTGCTGCTTTTAAAAGTCAGCTTTGCACCGGGAACCCATCCGTTTTCCGTAACAGCATTGATGATAATCAGTCGCTCACCTTTGCCTGTCGGCTTCTGGAGCCATGGTCCGTCATCGTCCAGATACCATATAAAGTCATTGCTATGATTCCTGTTGACGTATGATTCATCAAGGTAGACTTCGGGCCGAATGCTTCCTTCGCCTTTCCTGTTCGTACGCTTTCGCCTTAAGTATCGTTGTCGAGCCGCCACTACATGATTTTTTTCTCTGAGTCGTTGGGTCCGTATTCCCTTTCCGAAGGTGAAGCCCCAACGGTCAAGGGCTCGCCCCAATGTTCGAATGCTGAACTTCTGCTCCGGATCCACAGACTCTAAGTATTCGCATAGCTTTTCAAGAGTAATATAACAGCCTTCTCTGTTCGATCTGCGAACGTAATCTCTTGTAACCGCCTGCATGGAATCTGAAAGAAGTCGCTGCGGTCGACCTCTGTAAACTGGATCCTGATTGGTAAAATCCACACCGCGATTGTGATCAGCCATTACCCTCTTAATCGTCGCAATACCTATTCCCGAAGCATTTTCAACTCTCTCAACGCCGGGACTCATCTGCTCCAGATCGTCATCTCTGGTTCGATCAAAATATTTTTTCAGTGCGACTATTGCCTCTTTTTTTTCAGGGGTCAGTGGTTTTCCTTGAGTGCCCATGATATACGCTCCTTAAAAAAAACTTCGGGAGCGATTATACTATACGATTTTGCCAGAAGTATCAAATCATGTGACCGCCGCTATAGTAGCTCATGACTTTTGATTTTACCTGCCGCCGGAACATTTATCGCCTTCAAGCTATGTTGTACAAATTTAGACGGCTACTGGAAAACCTGCCGGCTTTTTTAACAGAATCATCATAAATGATTAATCCTCCATTAATTTTTCGATAGAGAGGATTATGATGAAAAAATATATTGTCCGACTAACTGACGAAGAGCGTGCTCAACTTAAAGAGCTGACCAATAAAGGTAAGGGGCCTGCGTACAGAATCAAACATGCCAATATCCTGCTCAATGTTGACATTGACGGCTCTGACCTTTCTGATTCAATGGTCTCTGCCCTGTTGCACTGTCATCAAAAAACCGTCGGCAATGTCCGGAAGCGATTTGTCGAACAAGGTTTAGAAGCGGCTCTTAACCGTAAAAAACAGATCAACCCGTCTCGACAGAGAAAGCTTGATGGTGAAGGAGAGGCCAGGTTGATAGCCATTGCTTGCAGTGAGCCACCTGAAGGTCGAGCCGAATGGACTTTGCAAATGCTGGCTGATGAGTTGATTGCTTTAAAGGCGGTTGACTCTATTTGCGACCAAACAGTACGAAGAACATTAAAAAAAACGAACTTAAACCTCACTTGAGGCAATGTTGGGTTATTCCCCCAAAACAAAATGCAGATTTCGTAGCCTGCATGGAGGATGTACTTGATATTTACCAGCGACCTTATCCCAACTTTGTGAGAACAATTATTAAAGTTGCTCTAACTGTCTGATTGTTCGTTGACCGCAAAATACTTTTCATGTAATATTAGATGGTTATATTTTTTGAGCCTTTTGCGGTGCCAAGAAATGACCAGGTTGACTTGAAAATATTGAATTTTCGTGTATGCTGATGTCATGTTTATCAGAAAAACGGCATGCAGCAAATATGGTGTCAAACAATATTTTACCTACAGGCTTGTGGAAAATGTACGTACTGGTAATGGTACGAGCCAACGCATTGTTCTCAACCTGGGAAGTGATTTTTCTTTTCCAAAAG
>JAAEPI010001483.1 GCA_024232835.1 Cytophagales bacterium | reverse complement strand
TTTGGTTCTCGATATGAAAGGTTGTCATGTGTTCCTCTTGATTGGCGTGGAGTTGTGCGCAATGGAAGTGAATGTGATGTTCTTCTGAGGTTTTGTTTTGAGTGTCGCGATTCTCTTACAAAGGGGAAAGGGAAACGACCTCCATGGGCAGCTTTAGCAAACGGGTGGACAACGGGGGCTTTTCCAAGGAAATTTTGCGATGTCAGTGAAGCTGAAATTAAGATGGTTGTAAGAGGCACATTAAATTTTTCATCGTTGATAATTGCAGGAGAGAAGAACAAAATCCTTAGCAGCCACATCGTAACAAGAATGGCGAAAATGGGCGCTTGTGAAATTCTACCTCGTAATCTGGATTTGAGCGATATTATGGTTATATTTTCAAATGCGTCTCCGGAGGCAAAAGATACGATCAAAAGGAAATGGGTTAGATGTCGTAAGTTTCTATTATTTGAGATCCTCGAGTGGCTCCGGAAGAATTCCACTGCTTATCATGATATTGCCCCTTGCGCAGCTGGAGA
>JAAEPI010001482.1 GCA_024232835.1 Cytophagales bacterium | reverse complement strand
GCTGTCTCGGAGACTCGCACAAGGCAACCGGGTATTTTGAGAATGCGCTGGAGATTTTCATCAGCGTCTTCGGCGATAAGCTTCCCAATGTTGCTGCCAGTTATAACAATCTCGGTGAGGTTTGGAGAGTTCTCGGAGACTCGCACAAGGCAATCGGGTATTTTGAGAAGGCATTGGAGATTCTCATCAGCGTCTTCGGCGATAAGCATCCCAATGTTGCTACCGGATATAACAATCTCGGTCTGGCATGGTACGCTCTCGGAGAGTCACACAAGGCAATCGGGTATTTTGAGAAGGCACTGGAGATTAACTTCAACGTTTTCGGAGAAAATCATCCTGATGTTGCTAAAAATTATAACAATCTTGGTTCATTGTACTATACTCTCGGAGACTCGAAAAAGGCGGTTGAATATCTTGAAAAGGCATTTAAAATAATCAGAGCTGTTTATGGTGATGAACATCCTCATACAAAATTGTTCAAATCAAATCTTGAAACAGCAATGAAGAAAGATGGTGCAGATGAAAAACCAAACCTGTTTAAAAAAATTTATCAGCGTTTGTTTCGATAATGTCTGAACCATGATTAACATGATTAAAGGATTCACAGGATTATATCTGCAAGGATTGTGTGTAAGAAAGGATTAAAGAAAGAATGACAATTTTTTAACTTATCCATTCATTGGGATTCAGGGGATAGTTTGGCCTTGATCTTTGTTTGGGCCATT
>JAAEPI010001481.1 GCA_024232835.1 Cytophagales bacterium | reverse complement strand
TCTACAATTGGAAGATGCGCTTCAAAATGCTAAAGATGAAATTTTGAAAGTCGCACTGGAAAATGTACCAAGTCACATAAATGCAGATGGTAAAGAAGAAAATAACGAACCTCAAAACATGGCGAAACGATTTCGTGACAACGGTGAATCTTATTTCAATTTTATCACAACCCCCGGTATGGACCCTACCAATAATGTAGCCGAACAAGCAATACGATTTGTTGTAATAGACAGGCACATAAAGCAGGGTACTCGAAGCATCAAGGGACGAACAGCCAATGAACGTTTATGGACGGTAATAGCAACATGTGCACTCCAAGGACGATCGGCATTTGAATTCATATTCAAAGCCGTTGATGCATATTTCCATGATACTCCGGCACCATCTCTACTCTATGATACATCTTGATCTTCCACAGCACATTACAAAATCCATCCCTTTCAAACTTTTGGATTAATCATTTTCAGACCATTACTTGTCAAACTGTCAAAATGACTTTGACCTCTTTGACCAATTACTATAAACTTCTGACGTTAGAATGTTTTCTCATGAGATAACGATTCAATGGTGCATCGGATCAATCCGGTTTAGAACAGATTTTGAGAACCATCCTATTACATTTACCATCTGTGTATTTGTAGTCCGACCAGTCAGATAATCATTGATTCGCTCTGACAAATATCTGACCCTGATCCTTACACATGGTATATTATTTCAGTCGGTATCCCTATTGGGTAGTTCCCCAGTCAGTATTTTTTAAAACCCTATTCGATTTGGATCGTTTTACCCTTTTGCATGGTTTTTAATTGTGATCTTTGGGTGGCC
>JAAEPI010001480.1 GCA_024232835.1 Cytophagales bacterium | reverse complement strand
GGTCTGCTGAAAAAGTCTCAGGTGCATTAGATACGAACGAGTGAAGCGATGATGTATAGGCATACTTCGAGCTGAAGCTCGTGAAGTAGATGATGTGCCTGAGACTAACATAAAAAATACCGAAGGTGTGTTTCAAAGTGCAGGAAAAATCATCAATTAGTCATGAAATGTATGCACTTCAATGCTTGAAACAGCTACCCTATTCTTTGATAATCAATTTGTTAAGTGTTTTTCAGCAGACCCTAGTTAGAGATTATTTGTTCACAACAAACTTCTTTGTTACGATTTGTAGACCGATTTGAATTTTAGCAAAATAGATACCTTTCGGAAGTTTTGGATTCATTGAGATTTGAGATTCATTGAAAGCAAGGTGGTGCTTGGAAATCACATTTCCTTTCAAATTATATATAATCACCAGACCAGTATTCGCCTCTGAACTCAAGCTTCTCAACGTCAAATTAGCTCCATCTGAAGGATTAGGATATATTGAAATGTTATTCTCTGGAATTTCCCCACCGACGAAAATAGTGTTGTACGTCTCAGATGTTCCATCGAAATCCACCTGACTAAGACGATAATAAACATCACCATTTTGAGCAACCATATCAACATAGTTATATTTTACTTGATCACTTGAATTCCCACTGCCCGAGACCTCAATACTTTTGCTAAAGTTGATTCCATCAAATGATTTTTCAATTTCGAAGTGATCATTGTTTATTTCCGATGCTGTCGCCCATTCCAAAAGAATTTCGGAAGATTCCCTTGACGCTTTAAAATATAGCAAATCAACAGGAAGAACTACTCCACCAACGACCATCGTGCCTCCACCTGTTATGGAAGTGTTTTGGTTGGTTCCTGTAATTTCAGTGGTAGTTACAGTACCTGTACCACTTACATTAACCTGATTTCCCGCACCACCGGCAAAATTTATATCAAATGCTATATCCATAGTTCCTCCAGAAATATTTATTGTCGCATTTGTCCCATCAATTTCAATTTGATCCTCAAAACTCGTGACACCTCCCGTTTGAGTGTAACTGCCACCATCTCCGATAAACTGGAGGTCATCAAAGCCAGTAATTAAAGCCCCTGCTGATACTGTCATGGATGCATTTCCATCAATCTCAATATCATCCTGATTCACGGAGGTAAGAGTAGTGCTAACTGACAATGAGGTGCCAGAAAAAATATCTATCTCATCATCTATTAAAATGGTTCCTCCTGTAAATGCAATAGTGCTGCTATTTATACCAATGAGGAGCCCGTGTATATTGGTTGATCCCCCAGTTATTGACAATGATCCACCGTCAATATTTATGTCTTGATTGTTGCCTCCTGTGCCAATATCAAAAATTCCAGCGGCTTGAGTAACCGACCCACTAGTTGTGATAATAAGATCTCCGGTAATACTCAGATTTGCTGAAATCGTTAGCACACCACTGTTTTAAACTGTAATGTCTCCTGGAGAATTTGTTGAGTTCGACCCAATAACTGGTGCATTCGTATAATTTGCTGGATCAATTACTACGTCATCGCCATTAGCAAATAGTGTGTTTCCTGCCCAATTATTCGGATCATTCCAGCCAGAGCTTACGTCACCTATCCAATTTACAGTTGCCGCACTAACGAAAATGGGAAATGATAAAACTATAAAAAGAACCCATTTGGTTCTATACGTCCAAGTCATAGAAATAAATTTAATTTCGGGAGCTTTCAACAAAAACCACACCAACCTGAATGGGAGAATCGCTCCTGCAACAAATCAAATTATCTCGAGTTAAGATCTGATTGTCTTAAAATCTAATCTACATGAAGAGGGTGCAAAGGAAACCTTCATCAAAAGTTCTTGTCTTTACCTCGCACATTTTTAATTATCATGAAGCCATCCATCCTATTCCTCTTTATTCTGATTTCTACGTTTTGCCATTCTCAAGTCGATCAGGAAAAATACGACTATATCGGTGACTTTGGCGCTAGCGGAAATGCACTCTGGGCACTGGTTCGCAAAGGGAGTCAATACGGCTTCATCGACCGGCAGGGAAAGGAAATTGTCAAATTGGAATTTGAGAAGATTTATGACTTTGAAAGTAGGTCTTCCAATTGGGCTCTAGTTCTGAAAAATGGTCTGTATGGATTCCTTGATAAAACTGGCAAAGAAGTGGTTCCTACTGTTTATGATAAAATCAACTCATTTGGGAATTCCAGATCCAATTGGGCGTATGTTGAGAAGAATGGATTGGCCGGCTACATTGATAAAACTGGAAATGAAGTTGTGCCTGCTATCTACGATAAAATTTATTACTTCGGCTCTTCAAGCGTTAAATGGGCGAAGGTGGAAAAGCACGGATTGTTTGGTTTTATCGACCAATCAGGGGCAGAGGTGGTCTCCGTTAAATATACCGACATAAATAGTTTTGGTGATCGATGGGCAAAGGTGGAGATGAATGGGAAATATGGCTTCATTGACAAGTCTGGGAAGGAAGTAGTCCCGCCACAATATTCACGCATTCAAAGCTTCGACTCATATCAGTATAACTGGGCGAAGGTTGAAAAGAATGGACTCGAAGGATTTATTGATCGGTCTGGTAAGGAGATCGTGCCTGTGAAATATGAGGAGATTTATCGATTCAACCGTGAGAAGGATCATTGGGCACTCGTACGTCTGCATGGGAAGTTTGGTTTTATTGACACATCGGGAAAGGAAGTGGTACCACCTGTAATGGCCGACATAGGCGGAAAGGGAAAGTTTCATGAACTCAAGGACTTATTCTCCTCTGGGGGGGCGCACTTAGGAGGACTCGGAATCGTGAAGAAATATCAGGTAACGAAATTCGAAAATGGATTGGCAGCCATCCGGAATAAAAAGACTTGGAAGATTGGTCTAATCGATGAAAATATGGAAGTAGTCGTGCCGCCTGAGTTTCGTAAAATCCTGGTGGACGGAGAAGGCAATATTCATGTGTGGTAGCATAGAGGTAGTTGGTAGTAGGATTTTGGTAGCTGGACTTCTTGAAATGCTGTCCCCAAGGTCTAACTACTAACTACCAAAATCTAGCTACTTAAAGATATCCTTAAAAAGCTTCTTCATTTCCTCCCAACTTGCACTATCCGCTGCAGCATTGTAAGCCAGCGGCATGTCGAATTTCCCACCCATTTCATCAGCATATTTGCTCGTGAAACTGTGAACAGCTCCTTTGTAAGTGATGTATTGATAATCAACACTTGCACTATCCATTTTATTTTTGAAGTTGACTAGTTGCTCATCAGTTACGAAAGGATCATCAGCACCATTGCAAACGAGAATCTTAGCTTTTACACCTTCCTCACCCGGCCATATGGGTAATCCAATGCCTCCATGGAAGGCTGCCACAGCATCTAAGTCAAATCCTGCATTCGCCATGCTCAAGACGACAGATCCTCCGAAGCAGTATCCAATTGCTCCAATCTTATCCCCATCTACGTTTTCATTGGCTTTCAGAGTTTGCATAGCGCTTTCAAATCTTGCCTTTGCTCCGTCAAGGTTAGCCAATACTTCTCCGGTGAATTTCATTGCATCTTCAGGATGTGCTGCTTGTTTGCCATCTCCGTACATATCTACGGCTAGAGCCACATAACCCATTTCTGCTAGCATATCGGCACGTTCTCTTGCGTATTCATTATGCCCCCACCATTCATGAACAACTAAGATTCCAGGTTGTGTGCCTTCGGTATTTACATCGTAAGCGATATATCCATTCATGGTCAGCGAGTCAGCCGAGTAGCTGATTTCTTTACCTTCAACCTTCGGCGCTTTCACTTCTCTGGTTTCTTCTTGCGACTTTTTGGAGGTGCCACAGGCAGCAAGAAACGTAATTGTGACAATTAAGGAGATTTGTGTAATTGCTTTCATTGGCGTATTATTTTGATTTCTTGAAAGGTTAGTTATTCACCCTAAAGGTAATCAATTTCAAAAGTGAAGTTACATTTGCCCCAACCCCAAATTAGCTGATGACTTTTGAACGACTTAGTGCACTTATCGATAAGGAGATTGGCAGATTGCAATTCAATTCACGACCAGAGAACCTCTATGAACCTATGGCCTACATGCTCGGCCTTGGAGGCAAGCGTATTCGACCTTTATTGGTTTTGCTGGGGTATTCTTTATTCAAAAATGATCCCGAGAAAATCACAAAGTCAGCACTCGCAGTAGAAGTGTTTCACAATTTCACTTTGATGCATGATGATATCCTGGACAAAGCACCTCTACGTAGAGGACAGCCCTCCGTCCATGAGAAATGGAACGAATCAACGGCTATCCTAAGTGGCGACACCATGATGATTCGAGCGTACGAGCTTTTGGAGAATGTAGCACCAGAATATCTTCCAAGTGCGTTGAGATTATTTAATCAGTGCGCTGTAGAAGTATGTGAGGGACAACAAATGGATATGAATTATGAACAGCAAGAGGAAGTTAGCGAGCAGGAATATCTCGAAATGATCCGCTTGAAAACTGCAGTTTTGTTGGGCTTTTCGCTACAGCTTGGAGGGCTACTTGCAGGAGCAAATGAGAAATCGCAGTTGCAACTAAGAGAGTTAGGAATTTATCTGGGTATGGCCTTCCAACTCATGGATGATCATCTGGACACCTTCGGGAATACTGGTACATTTGGTAAACATATAGGTGGGGATATACTGGCCAACAAAAAAACTCTCCTTTTGATCAGTGCATTAGCTTTAAGCAATTCAGAGAATCAGGCAAGGTTGGCTGATTGGCTCAGGCAAATCACATTTAATGATCAGGACAAGATTGATGGGGTGAAAAGCATTTATAAGGAGTGTGGTGTAGAAAAAATATCTCATGAGAAAATCCAATCCTACGAGTCCCACGCTCTAGGAGTATTAAAATCGCTTGATGGGGACGAATCTATTAAAGACATGATCGAAAAATACCTGTATAAACTAAAGCAGCGCGTTGAATGAAGGAAGTGGGTGATTTGATGAGTTCAGTTTCGAATTTCATTTGGGACTGGCCACTAGTTGTGCTACTGATGGGAGGGGGTATTTTCTTTCTCATTTATTCGAAGTTTTTACCTTTCCGGTATTTAGGCCATGCCATTAACGTCCTTCGTGGAAAGTTCGACCACAAGAATGATCCAGGAGACATCAATCATTTTCAAGCATTGTCAGGAGCATTGGCCGCCACAGTCGGAATGGGAAATATTAGCGGTGTGGCATTGGCTATTGTCGCAGGCGGCCCAGGGGTTCTTTTCTGGATGTGGGTGAGTGCTTTTGTGGGGATGGCAACTAAATATTTCACCTGTACTCTGGCAGTAATGTATAGAGGCATAGATTCCAACGGAGACATACAAGGAGGCCCAATGTATGTAATTACAGAGGGGCTCGGCAAAAATTGGAAGCCTCTTGCCATCTTCTTTTGCCTGGCGGGTTTTTTTGGAGCAACGCCCGTTTTTCAAGCCAATCAAATTGTAGACGTTGTTGGAGCAATTGTGCTAGAGCCAATTGGAATTTCCTTGGACAGCAATTGGACGAGGCTCTACATTGGAATTGGGATCGCTATACCTGCGGCTCTTGTCATTCTTGGAGGAATCAAACGAATTGGATCAGTTGCTTCAAGACTTGTACCTTCAATGGTACTGCTATACGCTGGTTGCGTACTCCTGATTCTGTTGATCAATTATGAAAAAATATTACCTTCATTCGGAATGATTTTCGAGCAAGCCTTTACGTTGAAAGGCGCTGGTTGGGGAATATTTTTAGCGCTGATGATAGAAGGTGCAAAGCGCGCAGCTTTTTCCAATGAAGCTGGTGTAGGAACTGCTCCACTTATGCACGGAGCAGCCAAGACTAACGAGCCAGTAAGAGAGGGTTTGGTGGCGATGTTAGGACCTGCTATTGACACACTGATTGTTTGCACAATGACTGGTTTGGCAATATTGGTCACAGGACTTTGGCAATCGGATTCTTCAAGTGCTATTGATGCAATCTTATTGACAGCAGCTGCATTTGGACAGGGACTTGGCACTTTTGGAACCGTAGCATTAACCCTATGCGTTTTGGTTTTCGCATTTACCACCATTTTCGGGTTTGCTTATTATGGCCGAAAATGTCTGTCATTTCTGATTGGAGCGAAATACGGAGCGATTTTCGACTATTGGTATGTGGCGATTATTTTGATCGGATCAGTTGCATCCTTGGACGTAGTTGTGAGTGTTATTTTCATAGCATATGGGCTCATGACGATTCCAACAATGATTTCCTCTATCCTTTTAGCTCCCAAAGTAATGGAGGCGAGTAAGCGCTATTTTGAGGGAATCAATAAATAAGTAAATAGTAAACTGGAATAGTTATGCAGCGTTTATATTTGCGACCCTTATTTAAGAAGTTCTAACGAACAGATGAGAATTATCATAGCAGGAGCAGGGGACTTGGGTTTTCACTTAGCCAAGCTTCTTGTCCACGAAGAACAGGACATCATCTTAATAGATGAAGTGCCAGATGTCCTTGAACATGCCTCAGGTCATTTGGATGTACAGACCATCAAAGGCAGTTCCACTTCCCCAAGAATATTAGAGGAGGCAAATGTCGGTAAGGCCGATTTGCTTATCGCCGTTACGGCGAATCAAGACACGAATATTACCACTTGCATTATTGGAAAACGACTTGGGGCGAAGAAGACTATTGCTCGTGTTTCTAATATCGAATACATCCGTCAACGAGATAAACTTGATTTGAAGCGGGCGGGCATTGACGACATAGTTTCCCCAGAGTCTTTAGCGGCAAAGGAGATCAAGCGATTACTCAAGGAAACTACGATGACGGATACTTTTGAGTTTGAAAATGGACTACTCACGCTCATGGGTGTTTCTGTTGATGATATGAGTGCTCTCAAAGACAAGACAGTCGAAGAGACCGCTTATCTAAATCCTGACAACAGCTTCATCGCGGTAGCTATTCTTAGAAATAATGAAACGATCATTCCTTATGGAGGGCATAAGTTTCAGCACAACGATCATGCATATTTCATTGCTCAACCTAATGGAATCGAACGTGTGATAGCCTTGACTAACAAGAAGCGAATAGCAATAAAGAACATTGCCATTCTGGGTGGAACTCGAGTTGGGATACATGCAGCAAGTCAGCTGAGCAAGAAGTATAAAATAAAACTGATCGAAAGGAACAAGGATAAATGCATCAGGCTGGCAGAGGAACTTCCCGATACGATGATCATCAATGGAGATGGGCGGGATGTCGATCTTCTCAAAGAAGAGGGAATCCAAAATATGGATGCATTCATTGCTGTGACAGGAAATTCAGAGACGAACATTATTTCATGTCTTTCAGTGAAAAATCTTGGTGTTGGGAAGACCATTTCATTAGTGGAAAACGTTGATTACATTCATCTTTCACAGAATATTGGCGTGGATACCCTCATAAATAAAAAGCTGATTGCTGCGAATTTCATTTTCAGACATATAAGAGAAGGCGAGGTATTAAATCTCACAAGTATTCATGGTGTGGATGCGGAGGTTTTGGAATTTGAAGTAAAAGACAAGTCAAAGATTTTGGATAAAGAACTTAGGGATTTAGATTTTCCTAAAACTGCAGTGGTTGGTGGAGTAATCAGAAAAGGACAGGGCCATACCGTAAGAGGAGATTTCACTTTCGAGCCAAAGGATCGAGTGGTCGTATTGTCTCGACCTGAGTGCATCCATCAAATAGAGCGCTACTTCAAATAAAGATGCAATTCAATTGGCGGGTTATAGGGAAAATCATTGGCATTTTGCTGGTCATAAATGCCGTCTTCATGCTGACATGTATTCCCTTCAGCTTCATTGAAAATGATGGAAACATTAAGGATATACTTCTCGCCGCTTGGATCACAGGGGCAAGTGGAGCGATTCTACTTCTAAATTCAAGAAGAGGAATTAGTAATGAGCTTAATAAGAGAGATGGTTATTTGATTGTAGTACTGGGCTGGCTGAGTATGTCCCTTTTTGGCACTTTACCATACCTTATCACGGGAGCCATTCCAAACTTCACGGATGCTTTTTTCGAAACACTCGCTGGTTATTCAACCACTGGAGCAAGTATCCTTACTGACATTGAAGCGGTCGATAAGAGTATTCTGTTTTGGAGAAGCCTGACACAATGGATTGGTGGCATGGGTATCATAGTTTTGACTGTTGCGGTATTACCAATTTTGGGAGTAGGTGGGATGCAACTTTTCGTTGCTGAAGCTCCTGGTATTTCTCCTGATAAATTGCAACCAAGAATAAAGGAAACAGCCAAAAGGCTTTGGTACATTTATCTTGGGTTAACCGTCACTGAGACGCTCGCACTGTGGACCAGTGGAATGACATTTTTTGATGCGATTAATCATGGACTTACGACCATGGCCACAGGTGGTTTTTCGACCCACAACGATAGTATCGCAGCATTTAGTAGCCCATTGATTCAATACATAATTATCTTCTTCATGTTCCTTGCTGGAACAAATTTCACAATGGCTTATTTTGGGCTTCATGGGCAGTTTCTCAAAGTATTGAAAAATGAAGAATTTCGGTTTTACTTGCTGTTCACCCTCTTGGTTTCACTTGTTGTTGGTTTTGTCATTTATGGTCTTGGAAATGAGACAATGGAGAAATCTTTTCGTGATGGTGCCTTTCAAGTGGTATCAATTATCACAACTACTGGATACGTCTCTCATGATTATACTGCATGGACTCCCTTTGTCACGGTTCTGTTTTTCATTCTCATGTTCGTGGGAGCGTCTGCCGGATCAACTGCCGGAGGTGTAAAAATAGTTCGCCATATTTTGTTGATTAGAAATAGCATCCTTGAACTCAAACGACAAGTTCACCCCTCAGCGATAATCCCGGTTCGCTTCAATGGAAAGACCGTTTCTCAAGAAATCATTTATAACATTCTGGCTTTCATCATGATCTACATTTTGATTTTCGCTTTGGGGTCAATTGCAATGGCCATGATGGGAGTGGATTTCATGACAGCTGTTGGGTCAGTGGCTACTTCGCTGGGTAACATTGGTCCGGGTATTGGGTCAGTAGGTCCAGTAGATAATTTTGCACACTTACCTGATGGTGGTAAATGGCTCCTAACTTTTTTAATGTTACTTGGAAGATTGGAATTGTTCACAGTATTGATTTTGTTCACACCTTATTTCTGGAGAAAAAACTAACACATGAGCACAGTAAGCTATAAATAGGAATATGCATTTCAATTGGAAAGTTATTCTCAGGGTGATCGGCATTTTATTGATAATGAACGCCTGCTTTATGCTGCTCTGTATTCCTTTCACCTTGATAGAGCACGAGGGAGATATTGTTGCGATCACGCTCTCGGCAGGCATCACAGGTATCACAGGTGCAATCCTGTTTTGGCTCACAAAAGAGGATGCTAGGAAAGAATTAATGAAGCGGGATGGATATCTCATTGTTACTCTGGGTTGGTTGATCCTCACACTTTTCGGTACACTTCCTTATTTGCTAAGTGGTGCAATTCCAGATCCTTCTAATGCTTTCTTTGAATCCATGTCAGGATTCACAGCAACGGGAGCCACCATATTAGAAGATATAGAATCCGTCCATAAAGGGATTCTGTTTTGGCGAAGCTTAACCCAGTGGATCGGTGGACTAGGAATGATTGTTTTGGCGGTGGCAATACTTCCACTATTGGGAATTGGAGGTATGCAATTGTTTGTAGCAGAGGCACCAGGTATTTCACCGGATAAATTACAGCCAAGAATCAAAGAAACGGCAAAGCGCCTCTGGTATATTTATATTGGCCTTACAGGGCTTCAGGTACTAATTACGTGGGCTTTTGGAATGAGTTTTTATGATGCCATCAATCATGCACTAACTACAATGTCATCAGCTGGGTTCTCAACCAAAAATGCTAGCCTTGGTGCCTTTTCTCCAACGATTCAATATATCGTCATAGTGTTTATGCTACTCGCAGGGACCAATTTCACGATGATATATTTAGGATTGCACGGTCAGTTCAATAAAGTACTTAAAAATGAAGAATTTCGATACTACCTTGGAATTGTCTTTTTTGTATCATTGATCATTGGCTTTTCAATTCATAGCCTTGGGCATGGTACACTGGAAAAGTCTATGCGCGATGCTTTTTTTCAGGTAATATCCATTTTGACAACAACCGGATATTCTACTTGGGATTACACTGCATGGGGCTCTTTCATTACTATTGCCTTCTTATTACTAATGTTCCATGGAGCGTCTACCGGATCAACGTCAGGTGGAGTGAAACTGGTTCGCCATGTGTTATTGATTCGAAATGGGTGGTTGGAACTGAAAAGACAAATTCACCCATCGGCCATATTGCCAGTTCGCTATAACGGAAAGGCGGTATCTCAAGATATCATTTACAATGTCTTGGCCTTTATAATGATCTATATTTCCATATTTGCAGTCGGTTCAGTTTTTGTAGCTGCATCAGGAGTAGATTTTGTAACAGCCCTGGGTGCTACAGCCGCTTGCCTCGGAAATGTGGGGCCTGGAATTGGCGAAGTTGGACCATCAAGTACTTTTGTAAATTTGCCCGATATAAGTAAATGGTTTTTGTCTTTTTTAATGTTAATTGGCAGGCTGGAACTTTTTACCTTTCTCGTTTTATTCACACCTTCTTTTTGGAGAAAAAACTAGCGCATGAGTGTACTCAGTTATATTATTTGGAGTCCTGACCCAGCGATTTTTGTTATCCCTGGGCTTAACCATCCGATTGTTTGGTACGGGTTGTTATTTGCTCTTGGATTCATAATCAGTCAGCAGGTCATGATGTGGATATTCAAACAAGACGGGAAACCTGAAAAGCACGTTGAGAAGCTAACGGTATATATGGTGGTCGCCACCATCATTGGTGCTCGGCTAGGGCATTGCTTATTTTATGACCCAGATTATTACTTGTCAAATCCACTAGCTATCCTGAGAATTTGGGAAGGAGGCTTAGCGAGTCATGGAGGTGCGATTGGAATTATTTTCTCCTTGTATATTTTTTCACGTAAGATGCCGTATTCCTTTTTCTGGATTACGGATAGGATCGCGATTGTCGTATGTCTCACAGGGTTTTTAATTCGATCGGGTAATTTGATGAATTCTGAAATGGAGGGTCTGGAAACGAAAGCCAATTATGGGCTGGTCTACGCTTGGCACACAGAGAATTTTATAGCCTCAGATGATGATGTGGAGTCAGTAGATTTCAAAAGAGGTGCATCGACGACTCCTAACGAACCAGGACGTGTCCCATTGACAGCTGTAATCGAATACAAGGAGGGTGTAAAATTTGATTTGGGAAAGCAGCAGATTATTGAGGAACAATTGGCTCAAGGGCTTAATCGTAGAAGAGAAATTGTTCAGCATATTGATTTTGGAGGAGTGCCATTAAACTACCGTACCTATGACAATACCGAAGGACGAGCTATTGTTGAAATCTATGGGGTAGGTACTGTGAGGCATGCATCGCAGATGTATGAGGCGGTCTTTTATCTAATCTTGATGGGTGTGCTTTTTTGGCTTTGGTATAAAAAGCGAGACAAGCTTCCGGCTGGCTTCAACTTTTGCATGTTTCTGATTGTGCTATGGGCAGGCAGGTTCTCTCTTGAGAGTTTCAAAATGAATCAGGTTGATTTTGAAGAAGGAATGGCTTTGAACATGGGGCAGTGGTTAAGCGTTCCTTTGATATTTTCAGGCATAATTCTTCTGGTCTGGATTTATAAGAGAAAGAACTTCAAGACCATGAGTGAGGGATAGTTTGGCAAGCTAGTCGATCTGCGGACAAGCGATCGATTGACATATTGGAGAATTCAAAATATTT
>JAAEPI010001479.1 GCA_024232835.1 Cytophagales bacterium | reverse complement strand
TTCGGGACAAGATTATGGAAGTGAGTACTTTCTAATGGTTTTTTAACTGTTTATTGACATTCCATACCTTCTTCCTCACATTTTCAGCATTACTTGACTGAAAACAAATGTTTCCACTTCAAAGACAACTGTCCCACTCCACTGCCAATTGGGAAACAAGTTTTGGTTATGGATGAGGGCAATTCGCATGAGGGGACCATTGCTGATGCAGTTTTGGATTCGAGCAACAATTTGTTTTACTTACTCGAATTGGATCCTGCTGAAGATACAGTAGGATCCATTTTTTTCTACTTCAAACTTTTTCTTTTCTTTATCACCTATTCTTTCCATTCAGTGGTATCACTGGAGCCATATTGTCCCAAGGCCTCCTAGATCTCCTTCTTTCCCATCAGATTTCAAGCAGAACAGCAAATCAAAAGCCTTTCTGAAAGAGCTTTGTGACTGCTATGCCTCAGAAGTAGTGCAGACTAGGTGGTGTTCCTTAATAACTTTCTCAACAGTGACTATTATCTGTATTACACCA
>JAAEPI010001478.1 GCA_024232835.1 Cytophagales bacterium | reverse complement strand
TGCCCTTCTTGAAATGTAAGGACAGCTTGTAAACTTTATTTGACACCCAAGTTCCGCCAGTTAAAATCATTGCTGAATATACAATAGGCCCCA
The DNA here is from genome assembly GCA_024232835.1 of Cytophagales bacterium. Taxonomy (GTDB): domain Bacteria; phylum Bacteroidota; class Bacteroidia; order Cytophagales; family Cyclobacteriaceae; genus JAAEPI01. The sequence continues at coordinate 14,983 of JAAEPI010001478.1, read as the reverse complement.
AAAATGTTCGCCAACATGGGTGATCAGTAAAGAAGTATATCCATCTGTTCCCTTCTCCCCAGTCTACTTTTAAATATTCCGAGATGAATTCAATCTTAGTTTGATCCAAGGCTTTTTCAGAAGCAAAGAATAAAACCACGGGAATTTCCCAATTCAAAATAAGCCACGCTAGAATGAGCGTTCCATACATTGGACTGGTCATTCTTTCGTAAAGTACAGAACTGAAAGATTGTACAATATCACTCACAGCCAATGAATTTATATTTAAGGGGTTTGTACAACTCTACCGTAACGAAGGTAGAAAATAATTTCGTTTAAAGATATGAAGGCCATCTTCTCTGTTCTCTTTGTTTCTCTGTGGTGCATTAAAACTGATCAGTGCTTATCTGCGGAATCTGCGGAATCTGCGGGAAATTTTTTGTTATTTCACCTCTGTTCCCTCCGTTCCTCTGTGGTTAAAAAAACTCAAATCGCCCCCCCTTCCAAATGCAGTAGCTCCTGAACCTTTCCAGATAATAGCATCTCATCAGGCACTCCAATCTCCATCGGCACACCAAAATCTACTCCCCAGTACATATCACAAACTTTGGCAGACAGGTGAATCTCATGGGTGGAGATAAGGACCCCTTTCCCTGATTGACTGATTTTTTTCAGAAGATCCAGTACTTCGATTTTGTTTCGAAGGTCAAGGTGGGAGGTGGGTTCGTCCAAGAGGATCACGTCCGTGTCTTGTGCCAGTACTCTTGCAATCATCACCTTTTGAAGCTGCCCATCGCTGAGTTGGTATAATCGTTTGTTCAGAATATGATGAATTTGCGTTTGTTCGATAGCCTCTTCTATTTTCTCCACATCATCTTGTCTGAGTTGGCCCAACCAGCCGGAATATGGATGTCGTCCAAGAGAAATCAATTCAAGGACAGACAAATTCAACGCAGTAGGTTTTTCGGTAAGAACAACTCCAAGTTTTTTAGAAATTTCTTTAGGATTCAGTTTGATCAATTCTCTTCCTCCAAGAGAGATGCTACCTCCAAGTGGTTCTTGAAACCCAGCCAGTGTTCGAATTAACGTTGACTTGCCCACTCCATTTTGCCCAATAAGTCCGATGAATTGACCAGATTCCAAGGACACATTTATATCTGAGACTAGGGGCTTGTCCCCGTATCCGATGGTCAGATTATGTGTCTGCAGCAGGCTCATTTGTCAAAAGAATAGTGAAGATTATTTTTCCATAGAATCAGCCAAATCACAAATGGTGCACCTAGCAGTGAGGTCACTGCATTGATTGGCAAGGTAGCATCCGATCCCGGAAGCTGAGCGACCAGATCAAACGCCAGCATCATTAGAGCACCGAGCAAAATAATCAACGGTGTGAGCAACAAGTGATTGGAGGTATTGAAAAGCATACGTGCTAAATGTGGAACAGCGAGTCCCACAAAAGCAATCGGGCCGCAAAAAGCTGTGACTGATCCGGCTAGCAAACTAGTATTCAAAATAATCAGAATCCGGGTTGACTTTAAGTTGAGCCCAAGAGATTCAGCATAAGTTTCGCCAAGTAGGAGGGCATTCAATTGCTTTGAAAGAACAAAAGCATAGACCAGTGAAAGAAGAACTATTGGAGTAAGTATGCTCAGCTCATTCCATGACAGGCTACCCAAACTCCCAAACGACCAAATAACATAGGCCTGGATATTTTCTGCTTGACTAAAGAACTGCATGATGCTGACAATGGCACTCACAGCAGACCCAAACATTAGCCCGATGATAAGGAGTGAAACACCACTTTTAACTCGCAATGCCGCAACACCAATCACTGATAGAACAAGAAAACTACCTACCGCTGCACTCCCGACCATCAACCAATTTCTGGCAAAGTCAGGGATTCCAAAGAATCCTCCAACAGCAAAACCAATAAAAATGACAAGCGCAACCCCCAGACCCGCACCAGAGCTGATTCCCAGAATAAATGGACCAGCTAGTGGATTTCTGAATAGGGTCTGCATCTGAAGCCCACTTATCCCAAGTGCACTTCCTACGAGGATAGAGGTTAGTGCTTTGGGTAGTCTGAAATTCATTAAGATGGCTTGCCAACCAGAATTCTCCAAGTTACCTCCGGTTATAAATATTGCTGTCTGACCTATAGGAATTGATACTGAGCCGATTGCAAGGCTTGCTAAAAAAAGCATGCACAAAACAATGAAAAGCCCAATAAAGGTGATTCGCCACTTTTTAACCGAGGTATCGAAATATTGTTGGATCATTTCAGCTTTTCAAAGTAAACCGTTTCGTATTCAGGTAATAGCTCGGGATGCAGAATTTTTATCAAATCTGCTAACACCAGATCGGGACGGGCATAGGCTGATTCAAAGAAATCATAAGCTCCAGCAGAGGTTCTTTTCTTACTGTAATTATAAACTCGGTTTTCGGTAAAAGGCTCAAAATCTTCGTATCTACCTTCAGCAGCCAGCATCTCGCCTTTCGAATTAAATGACGATGTGCCAATCCAGAATTCGGCTTGCCTCCCCTTGTCAAAGACCGACTCAAAACTTAACTCCAACCAGCTCGTGGTGGTATCATCCGCCCAGAGGTACTTACCACCGGCATTTTCATAAAAGACGGACGCCCAGTTTCGCCCACCAGGCATAAACCAGGTATCTCCATAAACCACACCATTCAAAACTGTCGGTTTGTTATTGGTCCCCTTCCCAAGCTCAGCGAGTCGCGTATATTCCTTTTCTATTACAGAAAAAATCGAATCAGCCCTTTTCTCTTCATCTAGGAGCGCACCGAAAAACTTGATCCATTCGGCTCGGCCAAGGGGGGAAGTTTCTAAAAAATCTGAATTGTAAATGACTGGAATTCCAGCCTCTGTGATCTTATCCAGATTTCCAGATCCTCCTCCAGAGTCAAAAGCAATGACAGCATCTGGTTGTAGACTGAGCAAAAGCTCCAAATTGATGCTGGCATCCGATCCAAGATCGGCTATTAAGCCTTCAGCTGCTCGTTCTCGAAATACTTCAGAACTAATGTAATTGACATTGGGGAACCCGATCACTGTTTCTTCTTTCCCTAGCATTTCAAAAAAAGGTAGATGAGAAGTGGAGGTACAGACAATTTTTTTGAACGGCTTTTCCAACTTATATTCTTTCGTGGTTTTAGCATTTGGCCATGGCTCATCAATTACTAAATAGCGACCATCTGACTTTTCCTCAAAATGAAAACCTACTGCATGGGAGAGGGATAGCTGACGTTCAATGTCTTTCGCAGGTTGGGAACAACCTAGTAGCAGGCAAGCAAATAAGACTGAATAGTTTTTGATCATGACACAAATTTATGAACTAATATTGCTTTGGCTTTTGGTTCTTATCTCTGACCCGATAGTTATCGTAGAGAGAGAATTAATAGGGAATCCAGTGTGAATCTGGAGCTGTCCCCGCAACTGTAAGTCCGAATATAGTTTTGATCTACAATCCACTGTCCGGAGTAATCGGGATGGGAAGGAAGTCGAAACTCGGATAAGCCAGGAGACCTGCCAGATGCCATTAAATAAATTCGAAGCTTCGGGTAGAAAGCGGACGGGTAATCTTTGGATTATTCCAACTCTTCATCTTAAGCTCATAGTATCTAAACCATAAAAACTATGAGAAAAAATCTCTTATTAATTGCGCTGTGCGCAGGAATTGGCACTCAAGCGCAGGACTCTTTGAAAACCACCAGATTAAATGAGGTGATTGTGACAGCCAACCGGGTAGAAACCCCATTGGCAGAAATTGATCGTTCAGTGGAGATCATCACTGCGGATCAAATTAACCAATCTTCCTATCAAAATGTAGCTGAACTTATATCAGCGTATGCTAGCGGGATATACATTGTAGGTCAACAACAAAATGTGGGTGCTAGCCAATCCTTATTTGTTCGTGGGACAAACTCTAACCACATTAATATCTTAGTCAACGGAATTCGACTGACAGACCCATCTTCTCCAGGAGGATCTTTGGATTTGTCAGAACTCAGCCTATTAAATGTGGAGCGAATTGAAATATTGAAAGGAAGTCATGGCTCAATGTATGGATCATCCGGAGTGGGAGGAGTTTTGAATATTATTACAAAAAAAGTAGAAGATGGTTGGCAGATTAATGGTGATGGGCAGATGGGAACATTTGGTAAATCTACAACAAGCTACAAACAGCGACTTGAAGTTACTTATTCATTTGAAAATGGATTCTATATAGGTGGAGGTGCTGAAAACTGGAGGGTTAAAGGACTGGATGCTACTCTTGATACAATAAATACCCAAGGTGTATTTGATAACCCTGACAGGGATGATTTTGAGAAAAGAGATTTTTTTGGACGCATTGGATATTCAGGAAACTCTGATCAGGTGGAAATCATGTATAAGAATACGAGTCAGGAAACTGATTTGGATAAAGGGGCGTTTGAAGATGACGAGAACTATACGCTGGACTATAATCGAGATTTTGTTTCCTATAATTGGCAGCACAATTTCAGAGGTGTGAAGATTCAATTAACGGGTGGATATACTTCTATGAGTAGAGCATCAGTTAATGATTCTTCAGCTGTGGATACAATAGGAAATACCAACGGCTCATTTTCATCCACAAACAATGAGGGAAACACGCTTACAAACGAATTTCAGACAAATTGGGGAAAAGGAAAGTTTGATTTTCTATCTGGTTTTGGACACGTTCGGGATCGGATGAATACATCATTATTTTCATACAGTTCATTTTTTGGTCCCTTTGAATTAAGTACGGATGGTCTTGAAAGTAAACAGATATATAGTTTCGCCAGATCGACTGTAGATTTTGGAGGAATCAGACTGGGATCAGGAACCAGGCTGACTGATCATGATGCCTATGGAAAACAATGGAGTTTTGATTTTACACCGTCGTTAAAAATAGGAAATGAAAGCCGATTGTATTTGTCATACAATTCTGGTTTCAATAATCCATCGCTTTTTCAATTGTATGACCCTACGTATGGAACTTCAGGTTTGAAACCTGAAAAATCCAAATCTATTGAATTGGGATTCGATAGCCAAATAACGGATGAGTTTAACTTTGGAATCAGTTTATATAAAAATCAAATCGAAGACGCCATAGAGTTTGTTTACTTGTGGAATCCTGATACGCAGGAGCAAGATTTGTCTTATTTGGATGATTTGGGAGGCACCTATATCAATTTGTCAGAACTAAATTCTTCTGGATTGGAATTTAAGCTTGATTATTCAGTTGATCAGTTGTCTTTTTCTATGAACTATTCTTATCTAATTGGTGATTTTTCTTATAGTGCAGAAGATATTGACAGATCGGCAATTGGCGACAGCCATGTTCAGTTAATAAGCAATGGGGATTTTCTTACGGGCTCTTCAGGAAGCAGTTTAGTAAGACGTCCTGGAGAAATGTTGAATTTGCGAAGTAACTACTCAATCAATCACAAATGGAATATTGGATTGAGATATTCATATGTTGGAAAACGAGAAGATGTGTTTTATGATCCAACTTTGGGCCCATATGGATCTAATAATACTTTGGAAGTTAAGGAATATGGCCTGCTAGATTTGAATTCATCTTATCAATTAAACAAAACATGGATGTTCGCATTTAGAATTGAAAATTTACTGGATAACACTTATCAGGAAATCCGTGGATATACGACAAGAGGCAGGGGCGTGTATTTAAAAGTACTTTTCAACTTAAGCGAAAAATAAGTCATCAAGGGCTTTTCGTACTGACGTTTGAGCAGAAGAGATCATCTCTTCCGCTTTTTTTATTTTCTCTTTGGTAATCGAGTACGAGTAGAAGTCAGCTTCCAATCGCTGGCCAATAAGCTGATGAAACCACTTGATTTCTTGGTTTTTACGATTTTCCTCAAACCAGCCTGATTCTGAAGTTTGAGTATTGAATTTCTCGCAGATTTCCAATATTTCCCCGATTCCGTCTTTTTCCAGAGAAGATCCGAGTTCCACAGGTACTGTCCAGCCAGATGCAGCTGGAGGGAAAAGATGCAACGCATTTTGAAAATCTTTCCGAGCTCGCTTCGCTCGCTCCATGTTTCCATCCGATTTGTTTATAAAGATGCCATCTGCCATTTCCATAATCCCTCGCTTGATTCCCTGAAGCTCATCACCACTTCCAGGCAACATAAGTAAGAGGAAAAAATCGACCATATTCTTTACAATTGTTTCTGATTGCCCTACACCCACTGTTTCCACGATGATTACATCATAGCCAGCAGCTTCACAAAGAATGATTGATTCGCGTGTGCTCGTAGCAACACCACCTAGGCTGCTACCGGCCGGGGACGGTCTGATAAAAGCATTCGAGTCCATCGATAATTGAGCCATCCGAGTCTTGTCTCCAAGAATACTCCCTTTAGAAATTGAACTACTTGGATCAATTGAAAGGACGGCTAGTTTCTTGCCGAGTTTGGTCAGATGTGAACCAAAAGCTTCGATAAAAGTACTTTTTCCTACTCCGGGTACGCCCGTGATACCTATTCGAAGACTTTTTCCGCTCGAAGGAAGTAGACGTTCCATGAGATTGGAAGATTCTTTTCTATCTTCAGTCAACAGGCTCTCAACCAGAGTGATGCCTTTGCTTAACCATTGATTTTTTCCAGATAGAATACCATCGGTTAATGCATCCAGGTTGTATTTTTTGTTTCTTTCTCTCTGCATGAGTTGTAACTAAACTGGTAGAAATTAGCTAATTTGAGCTTCAAACTTATCAAAAGCGGAATACCAGCTCCGCCCAAAACCTAAAAGTAAAGCAATGTTTAAGAAATTCTGGTTAGACGTCATACTCGGAACGCTATTCATATTTGCAATTATGTTGGGAATTAATAACATGACTGCCTTCAAAATCTTCGATGTATTTGATCCAATTGGCCAGGCGTTGGCCGACGTTGAGATGACTGATGTTGTGTTTTCAGAATTTCGAGAAGAACCGGTTGTTGATGAGCGCATTGTACTAGTAAACATTGCTCAACGATCAAGATTCGAAATCGGCATGATGATAGATTCCATTAGCCAGTACAATCCAGCTGTGATTGGGATGGATACTTTTTTTAAATCACCTCATTACGATGATTCCATTGGTGATGCAGTATTGGCAGGTGCTTTGGCTCGGGTAGAAAATTTGGTTATGGCATCAAAATTAGAATTTTCTCAAGGGCGGATAATTGATGAGGATTTTGATGAAATTGATTCTATGGGCTATTCATGGACTCTCTTTATGCCAGAAAATGTACATACCGGTTTTGTTAACCTTGATACGGAAGCAGAAGTTCAGGAAGATTTGAAGATGTGCAGACAACTTCCTGTAAAGGAAAAGGTTAATGGAGAAGATGAATGGGCTTTTTCTGTGAAGTTGGCCAGTTTCCTTGCCCCGGAGAATGCCAAGAAGTTTGTGGATCGAGGGAATCAAGTAGAAATTGTTAACTATCGAGGTAATGTATTTGACTGGGGAGCAACAAAATTTGGTAATTTGTTTTATGCACTTGATGATATCGATGTGTTGGATTCAAATTACACTCCTGATATAATCGAAGGTAAAATTGTTATTTTTTGTTTTTTAGGAAGATACTTGGGTGATCGCGAAGCGCTGGAGGATAAGTTTTTTACGCCACTTAATGCTAAGTATGCTGGAAGAGCTTTCCCAGATATGTTCGGTGGTGTGATTCATGCAAACATGGCTGTTAGTGTATTAAATGAAGACTATATTGACCAGATATCATTCTCTCAAGGCGTAATGATTGCCATCCTTATTTGTCTGCTTAATGTCACCTTGTTTTCATATATATATAAGAAAATACCCAAGTGGTACGATGGAGTCACTAAATTGATTCAGTTAATTGAATTACTTGGCCTGATATTTGTAATGATCTGGGTGCTGGATAAATTCAGCTTGAAACTAGACCTGACAATTTCCTTGTTTGTGGTCGCTTTAGTTGGAGATACATTAGAAGTGTATTACGGATTGGTTAAGAATTCATTGACTAGAGCAGGCAGGAAAGAGTTATTTAGAGTTTCAAAAATTTGAAAATTTTAAAAACTACTTTTCTAAATAATAAATCATGCGAAATACTATGAAAAAGTTCGTTACCTACGTCATGGCACTTACGTTGCTATTTTCTGTCGAGATTGCGTTCGGACAAGGCTATACTTTTAGGGTGTTGGCTAACAAAGGTTCTAACAAGGTTAAAAAGGCAGGTTCTGGTCAAGTTGTAGCTCTAAAAACAGGTGCTACTCTTAATAGCGGTGATGCACTCGTTGCATCAGCCGGATCTTACATTGGTTTGATGCACAAAACAGGAAAAACCATTGAAGTAAGAAAAGCAGGAACTATCACAGTGACTGATCTCGAAAAGAAAGTTCAAACAGGAAAATCAAGTGTAGCGAGTCGTTATGCCAAGTTTGTCTCTGATAAGATGAACGAAAAAGCCAGTGGTAACTATCGTTCACGATTGAATGCTACAGGAGCTGTGTCGAGAGCCGTTGGAGATGGTTCTCTTGATGTAATGATTCCTGAAAACAACAATAGAATTCTTGGCGATAATATAATTGTACGCTGGGAGGCTGAGACTGAAGGAGCTACTTATGTGGTTACTGTTAAGAACATTAATGATGATGTGATATTCACAGCTGAGACAGATAAGACCAGTATCAATTTGAACTTGACTTATAAGGATTCTCAAGGAGAGCCTGAGCCTTTGTATCTTGTTACTATTGAAGACAAGAATAATCCAGAGATTGTATCAGCTGAGAAGGGTATCGTTCGAGTAGATACTGATGATGAGTTAGTCTCATCTTTGAATGGACTGAAAGCCGAAGTGCCAGATGATTCTGCTTTGACTAAGCTAATCTACGCTTCGTTCTTTGAAGAAAATGGACTCTTGTTAGATGCTTTGACTAAGTACGAAGAAGCAATTGAGTTGTCTCCAGATATTGAAGATTTCCAAGAGCTTTACGAAAACTTCTTGATTACTAACGGACTTTCTCCAGAGTAAGAAAATTATCAAACAAGTAAATGAATGACCCTCGTCTTTGATGGGGGTTTTTTTTATTTACTTTTGCGCAATTGCCATGCAAAAGCGACTCTTGTTCGACAGTGAACTCCTCCAAATTACAATCTCTCGATTGTGTCAACAGCTTATTGAAAACCATGGTGACTTTAAAGAAACAGTTATTTTAGGACTCCAGCCAAGAGGAACGTTACTTGCACAAAGACTTGTAGCTCGACTTGAGGAAATCATAGGAACCAATATATCTATTGGGTTTCTTGACACCACCTTTTACCGTGATGACTTTCGTAGAAGAGATGAGCCTATACAAGCGAACAAAACAGATATTCCATTCTTAATTGAAGACCGGAATGTTGTTCTTGTAGACGATGTGCTTTTTACAGGAAGATCTGTAAGGGCTGCATTGGATGCCCTCAATGCATTTGGGCGGCCTGCAAAAGTGGAACTTCTCATTTTGGTAGATAGACTGTATACGAGGCATGTTCCTGTCGAAGCAACTTATGTTGGACGCCAGGTCAATACGATTGATTCACAGAAAGTATTGGTGGAGTGGAGCGAGACGAATAAAAAAGACAATGTATGGCTAATAAATAGAGAGGAATGAGTCATTTGAAGACTAAGCATCTTCTTGGAATTAAAAACCTCAACAAGGAGGATATATTGCTCATTTTCCAAACCGCTGACAATTTTAAGGAGGTCATTAACCGTCCAATAAAGAAGGTGCCTTCTTTACGTGATGTTACGATCGCCAATATTTTCTTTGAGAATTCAACCCGAACAAAGCTGTCATTCGAACTGGCAGAGAAGAGACTTTCTGCTGATGTAATTAATTTCTCAGCATCAGGATCTTCTGTGAAGAAGGGAGAAACTCTCCTTGATACGGTGAACAACATTTTGGCAATGAAAGTGGATATTGTGGTAATACGCCACAGCAGCCCTGGAGCTCCTCATTTCTTGGCCAACCATATAGATGCGATCATTGTCAATGCGGGGGATGGGACCCACGAACACCCAACTCAAGCACTACTGGACACATACTCAATACGAGAGAAATGTGGTGAAGTAAATGGTAAGAAGGTGGTGATTCTTGGTGATATACTTCATTCTCGAGTTGCACTATCGAATATTTTTGCTCTTCAAACATTAGGAGCTGAAGTCATGGTATGTGGGCCAGCAACTTTACTCCCAAAGCATGTTGGTGAGCTTGGAGTTTTGGTTGAAAATGATGTTCGTGCTGCTCTGGAATGGTGTGATATCGCTAATGTCCTTCGGATTCAATTGGAGAGACAGGAGATGCGCTATTTTCCTTCACTACGTGAATATTCGAAATTCTTCGGAATCAATCGGGAATTACTGGATTCTTTGAAAAAGGAAATTATTATTATGCATCCAGGGCCCATTAACAGAGGAGTGGAAATCACCTCGGATGTAGCAGACTCAGACCATTCAATTATTCTCCAGCAGGTTGAAAACGGGGTGGCCATTCGAATGGCCGTTTTGTATTTGTTGGCGGGAAGGGTAGATTAAACCCCAGTATAGTTAAATGGAGTAATTGCTAGTAGTTCTTTTCTAATTTGATCCGTCACGTCAAGTCCATCAATGAACTCATGAATTCGGCTTTCAGTTATCTTTTCATTTTTACGTGAGAGCGCAAGAAGTGCTTCGTAAGGTTTTGGAAATCCCTCCCTCCTCAAAATTGTTTGAATCGCTTCAGCGACGACTGCCCAATTGTTTTCTAAATCTGCTCTAATAGCAAATTCATTGCATTGTAGTTTGGACAAGCCCTTGGATAAAGACTGAAGCGATAAATAGGTGTGAGCTAAAGGCACACCAATATTTCTAAGAACCGTTGAATCAGTCAAGTCTCTTTGCAACCGACTGATCGGAAGCTTTGCGCTAAGGTGCTCGAACAACGCGTTGGCAATTCCCAGATTTCCTTCAGCATTTTCAAAATCTATTGGGTTCACCTTGTGCGGCATAGCCGATGAGCCAATTTCTCCTTCCTTTATTTTTTGGGTGAAGTAGTTCATTGACACGTATTGCCAAATATCTCTAGAGAAATCAATTAAGATCGTATTGATCCTTTTTAGTGCATCAAAGAGAGTCGCAAGGTAATCGTAATGTTCAATCTGGGTTGTTGGCTCGCTACGCTTGAGTCCAAGTTTTTCTTCTACGAATGTATTGCCGAATGCATGCCAATCTATCTCAGGATAAGCCAAATGGTGTGCATTGAAATTTCCTGTTGCTCCACCGAATTTCGCTGCGATAGGGATGCCCTCTAACTCTTGAACTTGCAGTGCCAAACGAGCTACGAACACATTGATTTCCTTTCCCAATCGGGTAGGAGAGGCCGGCTGCCCATGCGTCTTAGCTAGCATAGGGATGTCTTTCCATTGTTCAGCTTTTTCAGACAAGTCCTGACTAAGCTCCTTAAAGGCTGGAACTATCACTTCCTTCAAAGCTCGCTTCAGCGAAAGAGGGATCGCGGTATTGTTGATGTCCTGAGAAGTGAGGCCAAAATGAATAAATTCTTTGAATGGATCCAATCCGCAAGAATCAAAAGCGTCTTTAATAAAATACTCAACAGCCTTCACATCATGATTGGTAGTCTTTTCGATTTCTTTAATTTTCTCCGCATCCGTATTTGAGAAATTGGAGAAGAGGTTATCCAAATTTCCAACAGCTATTTTGTCTGCTTTTTCAAGTTGGGGTAAGGGCAAACTGCATAATTCTTGGAAGTAGCGCACTTCCACCTCCACACGATATTGGATAAGTGATTTTTCAGAAAAATATTCGGCAAGGTTGGCAACTTTATTTCTATACCGACCATCGATTGGCGAGATGGCGTTTAGTGTATCAAAACTCATGCGTGGCTTATTAAGCTGCAAAAATAAAGTATCTATCGCATTTATGCTCGTGCGATCTATCTTTGCCGACTTAAACTTTTTACATGGCTTTCGGATTATTCAAAAAGAAGAAAAAGGGATCAAATTCTAGATTCCTCACATTGACGATTAAAGAAGTGGTGAACATTGCTAAGGATGCTGTGAATGTCGTTTTCGAGAAGCCTGATACGGAATTTAATTATCTGCCAGGTCAATTTATTACTCTCATTTCTTCCATAGATGGAAACAAAATTCGAAGAGCCTATTCACTTTGTTCTACCCCTTTCGAGGATGAATTTCCGGCAATTACAGTTAAGCGAGTTGTTGATGGACGAATGTCTAACCATGTAAATGACACGTTCAAAGCGGGTGATACTGTCGAGGTGATGGAACCAATGGGGCAATTCACAACGGAATTCAAGGAAGACGCCTCTCGAAAAGCAACTTTCATAGGAGGCGGTAGTGGAATTACTCCTTTGATTTCGATTATTCGTTCGATGCTTTTGAAGGAGCCGGAAAGCCAAATTGTGCTTATTTATGCTAATAGAAATGTAGCGCATGTAATCTTCTGGGAAATGCTAGAATCGTTGGTCACGGTAAATAATGAGAGATTGAAAGTTGTTCACATTTTGGAAGAGGATACTGAGAGACTCGCTGAATTGGTTGGTCGCCCTACGCCTGAAAGCATTGCAGGTTTGGTAAAGTCATATGAGCTAAATGATTCTGAATTTTTTATCTGTGGACCTCAGCCAATGATGGATGTGGTATCTGAAGGTCTAAAATCAGCAGAAATTTCCAATGCTGCTATCCGAATGGAAAGCTTCGAAGCAGGTAAAACCTCATCAAAGGAAATCATTGACAGTGACGAGCCAAAAGCTGCCAGTCAGGTAACTATCATGCTGGAAGGTAAGGAGCATGTGGTTTCCGTTTCAATGGATCAAGGCATTTTAGAAACGGCTTTGGATGCCGGACTAGATATGCCTTATTCTTGTCAAAGCGGCGTGTGCACAGCCTGTAGAGGAAAATGTCTGGAAGGAGAAATTAGCATAGATGATACTGAAGGATTGTCGGATGAAGAGCTTGAAGAAGGTTATCGATTATTGTGTGTAGGCAAACCTAAAAGTGAGAAGATTAGAGTTGAGGTTGGGTAGTGCAAGGACTAGTTTTCGAGCCTATTTTGATAATCCATTTGTTTATGTAGAATTCGGATGATCTCAATGGTGTTCTAATCACGGATTCTGTAAAAAATCATATGAGACTTAATGTTCACTCCTCAATATCCTTTCCTTACGGATCGTAATTTTTACCAATATCCGGTTTAGCACAAATCTCTTCGATACGCTCAAATATTATTTCAAGATATGTGTCGGCTTGTCCAACCGACCAATTTTCAAATGTGTATTCCCAAATGCCAATTAAATTGGCCTGAGTTTTCGAGGTGATTTTATAGTCCACTTAGACCTTGTGCCTTGAATGCAGATCGTCAAGTAGCAGGTCTGGATCAAAATCTTCAACAAAACCACTTTCTTCACCTTCTTTCAATGCTTTTGCCAATATATTCTTAGGATTTTCCTGTTCTTCAAGTATCCTTAGTCCCGCTCTAATTACTTCGCTCGCATTGTTATAAGATCCGCTATTTACTCTTTCTGAAACAAAATATTCAAAATGATCAGCCAGCGCAACAGATGTATTTTTTCCCATGGTTATTTAACGTATAAAATTCATACCTGTCCGAACAATTTTCAAACTGGGCTAAAAACAGGCTTATATATTTGCTGGATGCCGTTTTTGTGCTGAAAGCAGCAAATAAAAAAGTCATTTCAGTATCAGTTTGACTTGATTGTCGGGTGGTGCTTCCCGGGTTTTGTTCGCCTTTTGAACTGTGATCTTTATTTCATTGACTATATATTCCAGCCTGTTGTACTGGGTCAGGCATACCCTGATCAGGGTCACGAAATGCCCAAAGCAGTGTTTGGTCTTGCTTACATGCCTTCTGATGATCTCCAGTAGCAGGTAGGTGATCAGGACTATGTACAATTGTGATTTACAGGCATGTTCACGGATCCCCAAGAAGGTCTTTACTTGCAGGTTTTGTTTGAGCAGTTTAAAAAAGGTTTCAATCAACCACCTACGCTTATATAATTCCCCAATTACAGCAGCAGGCCATTCTAGGTTATTGGTGATCAGTTCGATGGTTTTGTTGTCTTCAGGCCGGTAAACGACCACCCTTCTCAAAACGACCTGGTCTATGCGTGCTTCCTTGGCCGTTTTGCTGGTCAAACGGATGAGTTCATCTTTCAGGATATGATGGTCATGATCATCTGGCAAGCCCTTTTCTTCCACCTGTTCATAGACCGTGTTGGTCTTGATGTGGGTAACGAAGTGGTTTTCATCTTCAATCCGGTTCATGAACAGCTTAAAATCAAAGTAGCCCCTGTCATCTACCACTATAGTGTCTTTAGGGTACTTGAACCCGTCCACACCACGGCAGTCGCTGACCTTGGCCTCTGTGATACGGGCATCATTGTGGCCTCATCAAGGCTGGTATGTACCTTGATGCCGCCTTTAGCTGTCCGAAACTTTGCCCATTCAAATAGTTGAAGGCAAACACTGATGGTGGTCGCATCTACCAACTTGATACACTTGCCTTCTATTTCTTTGATTACTTTGTAGCCATCGGTGTGCGAGAACAATTTTGAATAATGCCCAATAGTAGGTAATAAAGCTTTTCGAATACCCTGTAGTCACGTTTTTTGTTCCCATCACCCATTGTCGACTTGGCTGGGCTTTGTTCCAGCCCTATATCTTTTAAAAATTGCCCGTCTATACTGATCCCTTGGGCGATCTCACGTAAACTAAGGCACTTGTTCAGCTGTCCGAACATCAGGGCAACCAATTGATCATAGCACTTGTACACCTGACAATGTTTGTCGCTTTGATACTCTCCTATCGACCGGGTAATAAAAATGAGGGGATCATCTCCAATATTTGACCCAATAAAGGTTTTGATGCTTTTTTGTTTACTTTGCCCTTGCCCATAATTGTACTTGGTTTTT
>JAAEPI010001477.1 GCA_024232835.1 Cytophagales bacterium | reverse complement strand
GGCTTGGGTCAGGACAACTTTCCCTAACATTACTGCCGTTGATTTAGGCGAAGGGATTCACTTTGTGCAAGAGGACAATCCTCACTTTATCGGAGAAAAGCTGTCCGAGTGGTACGCCCAACTGAACTAAATTTTATACTAACCTATTTCTAGAATATTTATTGGAGAATACTATGAAAAAATCTGTTAATTTCCCAACTTGGTTTACGGCTCTAACCGCAATGTTTTTCTTAATGAACTTGCTCGTTTTTGGGGCGTTGACTCTCTTTTCCCCTCATACTACGTTCCCTGGATCGGGGGATGGTGCCATTTTCCCCATTCAATTCTTTGCCGCTCGCCACATTGGTATGGCGATTCCCTTACTGCATGGATTGATCAGGAAGGATGTGAAGATTTTGAAAACGATGTATACGATCTTCATCATCATGTCGATTATTGACATCGCGCTGCTGGCAATTTATGGCTACAACATCCCAATCGTTGGCTTGATTCCATTTGTCGGCAATTTGCCCACAATCGGCAAGGTTATCTTGGG
>JAAEPI010001476.1 GCA_024232835.1 Cytophagales bacterium | reverse complement strand
ATTCGTAATGAATAAATTATTGTTTAACCAAAAAGTTGTATTAGTGACTTGAATTCAGCCATCGTTTCTAAAAAGTCCTGTAACAAAACTTCTACTTTGGATTTTACCGCAGAATGAACACTTTCCTCGAAAGTTAAGATGTGTTTTTCATTAGTAAAGTCTTGGGGTTTACTGATATTTTCAAGACCGGTTACAATCGTCTCTTTTGGAACGTCAATGAATTCATACAGGTAACTATATGTAAAATTGGATACCTCATATTTCAATCTTCCCTCTTTGCATAAGACAATGAATTTAAAGTTGAGGGAGTTTTGCTTTGCTCTATGATATTTTTTGGCCATCACAATATTTTCAAGAGTCATATTCCCAGTTCCTACAATCCGGTCTGAATTATCTCCACTGAGTTCAACCATATTATCTCCAGATTTTAAAGTGGATATAATCCAGAATTTGGCATTTTTATAGAGTTCATCTTTGGACATTCCTTCCGCTTGCACCACGTTAGTGAAAACGACTTCACCTTTTTCGTTAGTTGGTAACTGTGCCATTGTTACAAATGATAGACAGAGAAGAATTAATGAAAATTCAGTTTTCATAATGATTTTTAGTTTTCTTATTTCACATAACGTTTAGCTAAAATGAGTATGCGCCCCGGTTGCTGTAGGCATCAAAGTTTCCGTTTTGCGAATACCTTTCAGAGTGCTCAGGTCTCATATTCATTTTAGCATTTGTTATGAAATTTTTTAATTTTGATCAATGGTGAAAATTACAGAATCATCAGGATTCAGTTTATCAGTTAAGAGCCATTTTGAGAGATAGGTCTCCACATTACTAATAAGTTCTTCATCAGTCGGAATTACAATTATACAGTGCAATACTTCGACAATATCACCATCTCTGAATATAGAAAACTCTTCTTTGGTTTCGTTAGTCCCAGTGAACGAAAATACAGAACCCAATAATTCCTTGTCCTTAAAGTTTATTGCCAGAAACTCAGCGCATTCAAATTGATCCATAATTGATTCATATTCACTCTCATTCTTTATTCTAAACTGGTTATTCGAACCAATATAGTTGTCCAAACAAGTTCCCGTGAGGAGATCATATTCCAGTTCTTTAGGAGTATTCAAAGATGAGGAACAACTAATTTCTTGATTTAAAGTTTGTTCTTCGCATGATAGGAAGGCAACTAACAAACAGATAAATGTAAAATTGCATAACATATTCATTCCTTTATTATTTGTCTGGTGACTTTACTTCCATCTTTCAGAAAGATATTGACTATATAAATACCTCTAGTAAAAGTTGATAAGTCTATTATCTCTGTTTTCTGTATTTCTTGTGTCTTTTCCATCAAAATATGTCCTTGCAAGGATGTAATGGAGATGTTTTTAACATTAATTTCTTGATCTAAACCAAATTCTAAGGTTATCAAACCTTCTACAGGATTTGGATAAATTTTTAGTTGTCCATTTAGTTCATCCTTTAAAATGGTTGATGCATGAGCAATCTCATTATTTACATTTTCAGTAAATCTGGCACCAGAGCGAGATGATGCTAGACTAGTGGTTTGAGTTGGAACTTCGCAATCTAAATTTGTACTAATATTCAAAGTACTTCCAGCTTTGGCATGAAAACCTGGTTTCAAGGTTGTAGTTGAGGCGAAAAATGTAGCTTCTCCATCATGTTCAATGGTATATTGGTCATCTATAATTAACGAGTTTCGAACTTTTATATACGCTTTCTCCCACCAAGCATCTCCAGAAACCACTCTATCAATATTGGGTTCTGTGCCTGGTGCAATATA
This sequence comes from Cytophagales bacterium, assembly GCA_024232835.1. Taxonomy (GTDB): domain Bacteria; phylum Bacteroidota; class Bacteroidia; order Cytophagales; family Cyclobacteriaceae; genus JAAEPI01. The sequence continues at coordinate 3,333 of JAAEPI010001476.1, read as the reverse complement.
AATGTCTTGTTGGAGGCGGTCATTTCCAGTTACAATAAGTGACACATACTCGCTATCATCACGAGAGCTGGTTTCCATGTTTAATTGTATGGTATAATTTCCTGCTGCTAAGTCATCAATTAAGATTTGCTCTACATTATCTACATTGTTATCTCCCGTTGTTGCTGCTGCGGCAGGATTGTTAGGATTAAGTCTCCACGGAAAAAATGTTGTTCCATTTGATGAAATGACCCTTAGATCAATGTCATTGACTAAAGCGGAAGTTCTATCGTCCAAAGCTCTAGCTCCAACGTCTCCTGCTGGGTCTGTCCATACCAAAGTTACTTTTAGTGGAACTCCCTCTGGTTTAACAATTTCGTATTCTATAGTCTCACCATTATCAATCCTCAATTCGCGTATATTATTTCTTAACCCATTATTAAGAGAAAGGGCTCTTACCCCGCATCCTTCATCATTATACCGAATAATTTCAGCGGCCATTGCTGTGTTCATTAGTCCCCATCCGAACGAATAATCTGGCCCATCAAAATTTCCAGCTTCATCAGCGGAATGAATGATTACCCCTTTAAACGTTGATGACCATCCTTCATAAGTGGTAAATAAATCATTATCCAATTCATGTAAAAGGGCTAAAGATCCAGTCACACTTGGAGCAGACATAGAGGTTCCACTAAAAGAAGAATAGGCATTATCCGATCCAGCGGTAGATGATCTTAGAATGACACCATTTGCAACTATATCTGGTTTAATTCGACCATCGTCTACTGGCCCCCAACTAGAGAAGTTTGCTGAAATGACAGAAGCTTCACCACTGTAGCCCCCTGCAATATCATTAACTGCACCTACTGTGAGTACATTCTTAGATACACCATAATCAGCAATACAATCCCAGTCTCCATCGGGTAAATGAACTGATCCGGCTACTCCATTATCGTTGCGATCGTTACCTGCTGAAGTTACTATTAGATGGTTGTAGTTTGTATAAGCTATATCATCCCATGCTCTAGAGTTTTCATTATATCTTCCAAACTGAAAGTCCTCAGCTTGGCTTACTGCGCCATCTCCTCTCCAAGTTGTACCATCCCATCCTCTGATAAACCCATACGAGTGATTAGATAGTTTTAGATATGAATCAAGCATTTCACTGTTATCATTATCCCAATCATAGGAATCAATTGACGCATTTGGAGCCATTCCCATTGCAGTTGGATCAACACCGGATGCGATCATTGTTCCTGCTACATGAGTAGCATGATCATTAAGGCTGGTTTCTCCGTCTTGTTGTGTTACCCTTCCTGTCAATTCTACATGTGATGCTCGTACGGCATCTCCATCCCAGATACCTATGGTTGGAGCATTGCTGCCATCTAAGTCAAATCCTAATCCACCACCCGGCCTAATTAAATCAGTTCCTATGGTTTCAGCGGAATTTTCATTGTGTGTAGTTCTATAAACTGGAATACCATTTTCAATATCATATAGCTGAATTACTGTTCCATCGGTACCATATTGAATATTGGCAATACGTTGATTGCGGTGATTATTTCTGAATTGGGTAATTCTGGACTGTCTTCCTGTTTTTCTGGAATTCAATTCTGATCTAAGTTCACTAATTCTTGTTTGCCTAGTTGATAATTCATCTTTTAGTTTTTGAGCATTTGTACTCAACGAATCCTGAGAATATATCCGTGAAGCTCCAGCCACCAAGGTTATTAGAACAAAACAAAATCTTTTCATATGATGTATTCGGTTTGGGTTTCTAAATTTTTCATAACGACAAGCTAGCAGGTGTGCGCCCACCAGCCTGTAAAAAACAGAAAGTTAGCGAAACTGCCCAACCACCACAACAGTATCCACGAAAAACTGCGCTCCACAAGATAAAAGCCAGAAAGAAAAATGCGGCTGGAAGCAATGAAATCTCAGAATGAGCAGTGAAGCGGCCAAGACCCGATGAAGCTGGCAAAAAACTCATTTGGCGCATAACTGCTAGCGATTGTTATATACCGTTTCTGCGTGTTCCAAAGTTCAGCAGTTATGAGTTCACATACCACTCATAAAGGCTGTTCAAGATAACTAGCAGGACAGTTGCTCCAAAAATTGCAGATAGGATGTTCACAAGTTTTTTAGTTCCCCTGTTCGCTGGTTCGTTCAGTGTCCAGTAAAACCTAAACATACTCTCAAAGCCATGTTGCCATGCGTCTTCTGAAAAGGGGTTCAGCAGAAGAATGAAGTGCTGAGTTTCATCTCGTTGGTTTATGAGATAGCTGTTCACGAAAGTTTTAAACCAAAAAGGTATCTGAATGACAATAACGAATAATGCTTCGTTATTCTCTACAAATGTTGACAGAAAAGTTTGGTAGTTCTCAGTTGACCCTGCCATGCGGAAGTTCTATGGTATATAACGCTCAGGTAAAATGCCGTGTGACCCAAGCTATTTAAATTCCGATAAAAGTAGCGATTCTGGCTCCAACTCACAACGGTTCAGATTGAGCACGTTCCACATGCATTTTTCCGAGGTGCAGAAAAGAAAAGTAGAATGCAATGCCCTTTCTAAAAGCCAGAAGAGCGGGATGTTTAGAACTGAAACTGGCAGATGGACAGCAGCCACATGCATTTTTACCGCCTGTTATATTCTTTTCAGTCGGTCAGGGTTTTGAGCTGTATGAAAGATTCTTGAGACTGTTATTCTGTCCTTAGAAAGTCGGTAAATGATCTTGTAGCTCCAAGCCACCAAGTATCTATATTCAGATTTTTTGTGTTGCAAGAGGGGTTCTCGTTGACCGAGTTCAGGAAAGTCTTCTAATTGTTCCGTTCGCTCGATGATCCGAGTTCCTACAGTTTTGGCGTAAGAGTTACCTCGTTCCTCTGAGATATACTTTACGATTCGTTCAAGTTGAACGAGAGCTGTCTTAGTCCAAACTACTTTACCCATTCGTTGAGTCGATCCTTAACTTCTGAGGTTGTGAATACTCTGTTAGCTTGTTCATCCTGTTCAGATTTCTCTATATCAGCAAGCAACGAAAGTTGTTCGTACACATCCTCCAATGTTGAGTCAGGAGTTAGTTGACCAGCAATGGTGTTCAAATGTTCCTTGAGATTTTCCATTAGATCAAATTTACAGAATCGACTTGTGAAATCCCATAAAACTGGATGTTGGCACAAAATGAATATAACGGGCGCGTGTATAATGCGAGTGCCCATCTTATTAAACTGCACACAAGGTAGTGAAATCTGCCGAAGCTCACAGCGGTTCAGAAGGCAGTGCGAATAGAAAGTCAAAATCTCCAGCAATGGGAAATAGTAGAAAGCAAAAAAGTATCCTGGCGGTAGTTT
>JAAEPI010001475.1 GCA_024232835.1 Cytophagales bacterium | reverse complement strand
TGACTTTATTTTTTTTATTGCCGATACCATTCGAGGTCTCAGTGATTGGATTTGAGAGTTCCCCCGCATGTTCGAAGTCGTCGGGAGCCAACCTATTATCGAGGATCATTTGTCTTCTGCGCTCCTTCATGTCTCTAGTTCTCTCTGCTTTGCTGGCTAGAGGTAATTCTGATTTCAAAGACTCTTTGGCATTTTTAATCGTTTCGTTTTTACGGTCATAGCGTTCCAGTGATGCTTTCCCAGGCTTATCATTCTTAAGCTGTAGTTTTTTCCAATCTTCAAAGAAGACAACATCAGCGACGTGCCTTTCCTCGAAAATGGATGAACGTTTCATTAGTTCGCAACGCGTAAAATTTTCATCACTTTGCAATCGCACATAGATAAATGATGAATTATCTTGATCAATTCTTGCCTCTAGTTTCCAACTTCCTGTGTTTCGTGCAATGGTTTTCCAAGTGTCAAATTCCTCTCGTTCACACTGATAATACATATCTTTATTTAGACGAATCCCCTTACTTGTCATCGATACGGTAACAGGCGGTAGTAATCGAGCACGAATGTCTGCTTCATTTGCTTTGATTAAAGCATGTCTATGCTTTTGAAGATGAATCATCCAATAATTGAGAGGTGTAGGTTTCAGATCTGATTCAACAAGAAGTGTGCTTTGGGCAGCCAGTGATT
>JAAEPI010001474.1 GCA_024232835.1 Cytophagales bacterium | reverse complement strand
GTCGTTTCGGTGGAACTTCCTCGAGCTTTTCTATTCGTTTTAATGAAGGCCTATCTCTGAATTCTTAGTTATGACAGACCATTTGGCTGGTATGCCCCGCAGTATGGATTGTATACCATCCTATATGTGATTTTTGGGGTGCTGAATTTGGCTATGCTGATTCCGGTATTGGATATCCTCTTTGACCAGCACGAAATCACACAAACGACAATTCCTGAATTCCAATTCAAGCTTTCCTATTTGAAGCAACTCTTCAATTATTATTTCGAAGATCAAATAGCCAATAATGGTAAGATGAGCGCACTTGTTTTTGTCTGCGTTTTCTTGATGATATCGGTAGTGCTGTCCAATTTCTTTCGGTACATCTCTTCATTAATTCTCGCGAAGATTCGAGTTAATGTCATCACCAATTTGCGAGGAGACTATTACGAAAAAGTGGCCAAACTTGATTTGAGCTATTTCACCGATAAAAAACGTGGTGATCTGATGGCTAGAGGCACAGTTGATGTTTTGCAAGTAGAGACATCTGTGGTCAATACATTGCGGGTAGTTATTAAGGATCCGTTGTATATAGTTGGCCTGTTCATAGCACTCTTTTCATTTTCTCCAAAACTCACTGCCTACTCGTTACTGGTTCTTCCGGTTGCTGGTGGAATCATATCCTATTTGGCTTCAAGGCTTAAGAAACGAGCACGCAAGTCACAAGAGACCATGGGAAGAATTAATAGTGAGCTGGATGAAACGCTAACTGGCATTCGGGTGATAAAAGCATTCGTTGCTGAACAGCACATGAGGACGAAATTTATAAAAGAGGTGTTGAAATACGGGAAACATATATTCAAACTGGCCACAAAGCAGAATCTGGCTCAACCAGTATCTGAAGTGCTGGGTATTGGGGCAGCCTGTATAATTATATTTATGGGTGGGGGAATGGTGCTTGGCGGAGAAGTAGAATCGTCAGTATTCATTGGATTCTTAGTAATCTTCTCCCAAGTACTTCCACCTGCCAAAGCTTTTGCTGGAGCGTTTAGCAATGTTCAGCGAGGGATTGCATCGGGCGAACGGGTTTTTGAAATCATAGATTCTCCGTACAAAATAAAGGAGATTGATAATGCGGCCGAAATAAGCTCTCTTGACGAAGGACTCAAATTTGAAAATATCTCGTTTGCTTATGAAGATAAGACCGTGCTGAAAGATATCAGTTTTGATTTGCCCAAAGGGGAAGTTATTGCTTTAGTTGGCCCATCTGGTGCAGGCAAGTCAACAGTTTCTGATTTGATTCCAAGATTCTATGATCCGAATTCAGGGATGGTCTCTTTGGATGGAAAAAATTTGAAGGAGTACAAAATCTCTTCGCTTAGACGAATGATCGGGGTTGTAACTCAAGAGTCCATACTTTTCAACGATTCTATAAAAAGCAACATTACGTTTGGACAGGAAGCCACCAATGAGGAGGTGATGGCTGCTGCCAAAAACGCCAATGCGCATGAATTTATTGAAAAATTGGAAGAAGGCTATGATACATCGATCGGTGAACGAGGTTCTAAATTATCTGGGGGTCAGCGTCAGCGATTGAGTATTGCCAGAGCATTGCTGAGCAATCCACCTATCTTGATTTTAGATGAAGCCACCTCAGCGTTAGATTCTGAATCTGAGAAATTGGTGCAGGAGGCAATATATAATTTGATGCAAAACAGAACCACCTTGGTGATTGCTCATAGATTGAGTACCATTCAAAACGCTGATGAGATATTAGTTTTGAAAGATGGTAAAATCATCCAAAGAGGCAATCACGAATCACTCATGCAAGAGGGTGGCTTGTATAAAAAACTAACAGATATGCAATCGTTTTGATTTTTCTATAAATTGCCCTTACCCGCTAAGGAATGAAAAAATTCAAATTCATCTTTTATCCGATCTACCTAATTTTTGCTTTAGGTCTGATCTATTTTTCTCTTGACAGCTTTGTCAACATGGAGCAAATGCTCACTTGGTTTAACGAGACTTTTACCCTTGAAAATCAGCCATATTGGGTGATGGCTTTGTTTCTTTTTCTGGCCATACTAATGGTAACAGAAATGATCGCAGAGAATATTCAGATTAGCCGGATCAAAGAAGAAATACCCGACCTTGAGGATGAAATTGTCCGACTAAAAGCGAAACTCTATGACCAGTTTGAGGGAGAAGAAGATGATGAAGACGGGGATGATGAAGACGATGAAGACGACTAAGGCATGAAGCAGCTAATCACACGAGAACTACAGGAAGCACAAACGACATTAGCGAATTTTTTAGCTGACGACACCAATATTCAGAAGATTGAGGAGGCGGCTTCTTTCATGGCTGATGCAATTTCTAATGGCCATAAAATTTTATCTTGTGGTAACGGGGGTTCGCACTGTGATGCTATGCATTTTGCTGAGGAGCTGACCGGTCGTTATCGTGAAAATAGACGGGCATTGCCTGCAATTGCAATTAGCGACCCTTCTCACATTTCTTGTGTGTCTAATGATTTTGGATACGAATATATTTTCTCCAGATATATTGAAGGCCTTGGGAATACTGGAGATGTACTGCTCGGCCTAAGTACCAGTGGGAATTCTAAAAACATTGTTAGGGCATTCGAAACTGCTAAACAGAAGGGGATGAAGACCATTGCCCTTACAGGAAAGGACGGAGGCCAACTTGGACGAATGGCCGATGTAGCAATACGAGTTCCTCACGATAGATATGCCGATAGGATTCAAGAGATCCACATCAAGGTGATTCACATCTTCATGTTATTGATTGAGAAAAAAGTCTGCTAATGGTCGCAAAAACCTACGGAAGTGCAGTTTATGGAGTTGACGCGTTCTCGGTGACAGTTGAAGTTAACGTGGGACAGGGTACGAAATTTTTCATGGTAGGCCTTCCTGATAATGCTATCAAAGAAAGTCAGCAGCGTGTGGAATCAGCGGTGAAGTTTTTCGACTATCGAATGCCTCGTCAAAAGGTGGTCGTAAACCTCGCACCTGCCGATATCAAAAAGGAAGGTTCATCCTACGACTTGCCCATTGCGCTCGGTATTCTCAAGGCATCCGAACAAATGATGACCGATGATTTGGAGAGCTATGTGATCATGGGTGAGCTTTCGCTAGACGGTAACCTTCGCCCAATCAAAGGGGCCTTGCCAATTGCAATTGAAGCTCGAAAAAAGGGATTTAAAGGGTTCATTCTGCCAAAGGAAAATGCCAATGAAGCAGCGATTGTTGACAATCTGGAAATCATTGGAGTTGAGACTATCAAAGAAGCCATTTTACATCTGGAAGGGGAGGAATTAATCAAACCCACTGTTCAAGATACCCGAGACATTTTTGAGGATGAGCAAAATCAATATGAAGCAGACTTTGCGGATGTGCAGGGGCAGGAGAACATAAAGCGAGCAATGGAAATTGCCGCCGCAGGGGGGCATAACGTGATCATGATTGGCCCACCAGGCGCTGGCAAGACCATGCTGGCTAAACGACTTCCGACTGTTCTTCCGCCGCTTACTTTACACGAAGCATTGGAAACTACCAAGATTCATTCGGTTGCAGGTCGACTGGCAGATGGCAAGTTGATTTCCAGGCGGCCATTCAGATCACCTCATCATACTATTTCTGATGTAGCGTTGGTTGGTGGAGGAGGAATTCCTCAACCTGGTGAAATATCTCTTGCCAATAATGGCGTCCTGTTTTTGGATGAGTTACCCGAGTTCAAGCGAACTGCACTTGAGGTTATGCGTCAGCCATTGGAGGAGAGGAGCGTGACCATCTCGCGAGCAAAGATGTCATTGGATTATCCGGCGAATTTTATGCTCATCGCCAGTATGAATCCTTGCCCTTGCGGCTACTATAATCATCCTGATAAAGAATGTGTGTGCGCTCCTGGCGTGGTGCAGCGCTACCTAAACAAAATCAGCGGGCCACTACTAGATCGCATTGATTTGCACATTGAAGTGACACCCGTATCCTTCGATCAAATGACGGAGCAACGCAAAACCGAATCGAGCGCCGAAATTCGAGATCGAGTAATCAAGGCTAGAGGTATTCAGGAAAAACGATTCAAGGATCAAGAGGGTGTTTTCAATAATACCATGATGAGCTCCCAGATGGTGAAGAAAGTATGTGAAATCAATGAGGCTGGAAAGACTTTGCTCAAAACTGCCATGGAGCGATTGGGATTATCTGCCCGTGCTTATGATCGCATCCTTCGGGTATCCAGAACTATTGCCGACCTGGCAGGAAAGGATGATATCCAAATTGAGCACCTGGCAGAGGCTATCCAATATAGAAGTTTAGACCGAGAGGGATGGGCAGGGTGAGGCGGGTTCTGAGATAGAAGGATTGGGAAAGAATAGAAAACAGTTCTATTCATTGAAGTAATTCCTGGCAGTGAGATTCCACTCTTTGGAATGGCTGTAATCCTCTAGACAGTCGTTGATTAATCCAAAATCCACTTCCATTGGGTCAAACTGCTCTTGTGGGGTCCAGCCCATTCCTTTGATTCAAGGTGGTTAGGGTGGTTCTTGTCAGTGTGATGATGCGTAACCAATTGTCGTAACCCCAGGGGCCACCAATATCTTCTGGTGGGCATTGGCCCACAGCTTCAACACATTGGATTTTTCCATTATATCCAGCCATATCCTTTTTAGATACTTTCTGGAAATTTATTTTGTGCCACCAGTCATCTCCAAAGTCGTACCAATACCAGAAGGATTTCAGACCACTCACTGCAAAGCGTTCAAGGGCGACTTCATCTGCAGGTTGCTTTCGAGTTCTACGGCCAAATGGGGAAAAATCATCTTCGTCAAAATCATCTGGAATGCCGGCTACCAGATTAGGTTCTGCTCTTCGATCCTGAAACTGAAACAAATGCTCAAACTTCCAACCCATCGATAATTGAATTATGAAATGTAATTGCAAAAGGCTGGTTTCGGAGGGCACCAAGATTCGCCTGTATACTGAATGAGGCATGTTTTCTAAACTAACCTTGAGTTTGATAGGTTGGTTAAGCGGTATAATTTTCATTTACAAATACTTCTTTAAAATCTCTTCTTTCTGGTTGGGTACTTGAGCGATTTGTTTTTCAAGCTCAGCGATTTTGGATTCTATCTTTTCTATTTCAGTAACAATCTTTTGTTGTTCGGAAATTGGTGGAAGGGGAATTTTAACTGAGGATAATTTGCCTTGATTTAAGCTTTTGATATTGGCTCCTTTGCTGTCAATTGTTAACCGATCTCGAACAGTACCAGTTTTTAAATAGTGACAAAGAAATTTTGAATTCACGCTATTATTGGCCAATCGAATTCTAATGGTAAATCCAGAGAAAGATGTCTTCTCATTCAATTCATCAATGTATAAGAATCTTCCAACCAGCTTGGCCGAACCATTCGATCTAACTACCAAAATATCTGCAGGTTGCAAGTTGTAATCCTCACCTAAATCACCTTCAATTTGAGTTTTTTCGAGCATTCTTAAATTGGGCGAAAAATTATCTTTAAAATCGCCAACGCCTATCATGGTTATCAATTCTCCAACGCTTTGTCTATTGAAATTCAAACCATTTTTAAATGATGAAATGCTACCCAAGCTAACGTCCTTGAATTTAAGGTTTTGAAAATTTGCTGAAATCACCTTTTTCAGCTCATCAATCTCCTTATTTACTTTTTCCTCCTGCTTCTCCAAAACCTCAATCTCAGCAACTATCTTTTCTTGGATGTTAAGGGGCGGTAGGGGAATTTGAAATTCTTTAATTTTTTCTGCATTAAGATTAGGTTGAGCAACTGCTACACTATAAACTTCAACTTGATCCCAATACATCTGGGATTTAGAGAAACTGAAAATATAACGAGGAAGTGCTTTTTCTTTATTGATAATCAGTCTGATTAGATATGAAGCAAAAATCATTTCTTCGTATTTATCCGATTTATATATAGCGGATTTGCCAACACTACCACTTCTAGCAATTACAATGTCATTATTATTTAATAAAAATTGATTTTTGATCTCCTCGGTTGGATTAATGAACTTAGCTTCATTTGTCAAATTTATGCTTCCATCATCATTCAAATCAGTTATTCTAAGGTATCGAACTTTTCCTTTATCGATTGCCTTATCAGTATAACCGTATTGAGTTTGTGCAATTTGACCAATTCTAACAATCTCCCACTTACTCTCAATCTTTACTTTTTTTTTGACCGAGAGAGAAATGCTTTTCTCAAAATCCACTCGATCAAAGGTGAGCATATCCACTAAGTTGTGATAGCTGAGATTTGGATGAAGGTTTTCGGGGATGTCTAGATCGAACTCACCATTAAAGGCTTGGTAAACATAGGTGCTGGCTTTTTCAGAATTTTCAAAAGTGTCTGCGTCATAGAGCTGAGTACATTCATCTATCGTTTTACTTCTCTGTATCGGATGAATACCTTCGCTTCCCCTTCGGTTGCTAAACTCATAACCTAAGAATCGTTTCTCTTCATTCTTTTCACCTGTCTTGATAAGTACCAGCTTTTGAGGTAGTGTGATGATGAAATAGGTTAGTTTCTCCTGCTCTATGGTCAAGATCGTTTTCCAATGCTCTTGATCGTTTTTGCTCTTAATTTTCTTTTTGTATTCCTGATAAATTTCGTGTTTCGCTACTTTTTCGTTGGGTGCTTTTTGAAGTAGCGTCTTGTAATCATCCAAGGACAGACCTTCCCATACATGGGCAACATATTTTTCCACGGGCTTCTCAATGCCGTTGTTGGTTACATCTTGTAGATTGGTGAAGAATTTCTTCGCTGCTTCTTCGATGTTGTGAGCATCCGCATTATTTTGCCTCCTTAAAAACAGGGTGACTGTGTTGGTGCCTGTAGCCATAAAAGTATTGGAGCCCATTTCCGCAATGGCAACTATATCGAAATACTTTAAGAGGATTTCTCGGCTCTGGGTGTAAATGCCCGTATTGCTCAAAATGCTACTTGGCAGGATAATTCCCGCGACCCCTCCATCTTTCAAGAGTTGTTTGGTTCTCTCAATAAACAGGCATTCGATTTCAGAACTTTGGTCTGTCAACCTGCTGTACAATTCAAATCCCTTCTTCGACTTATCTTCATCCATTAATCCTTTGAAGGCGGAAACGGAATATGGAGGATTCGAAATAATGATATCGAACTGCTTGTTGTCTTGCAGGTATGTTTTGTCCGTTTCTTTGAGCAGGTCTTTAAATTCCGTAGAGGTTGCAAAATCACCCAACCCGTCACCATGAATTACTTTGGCCAATCCATCTCCATGCAGGTAGCAACTTACCTTGGCTGTTTTTACTAGCCGGTAATCTTTTTCAATACCATAGACGTAATCCTCTGCCCAATCGAATTGGTCATCTTTCCATTTTTTTATGGCTCTTTTTGTGGCTGGATTAAACCGACTTTCGTCTTCCAGATTATCAATGTACTTCTGGACCTCTTCCATTGATTCGGTGAGGAAGTGACCACTCCCTGCTGCATAATCAATGATCGTTGGCAGCAAGTCGTTTTTGTTTCCATCTTCGATCTTCTTTGCAGTAATTTCTTGAAGGGGTAAGCTTTTAATAATAAATCGAGCAATTGGCACAGGTGTGAAGAACTGCCCGGATTCTTGTTTCAGCCCTGTGGTCAAAAGCAACTCAAAGAAATCACTTAAGAATTGCTGGCGATAATTATATCGGATTTTATAGACTTGTAGCAGTTCCACCACCTCTTTCACCACTTTGGCATTTTCTTCAAAAGAAGCATCATCAAACACCTCTTTTATCGCAAACTCATTGTTTTTTTTGAGGCGTATTTCTGTTAGAATATCTTTTATTTCATCTCTGTATTTGTCTTCTACTTGCTGAAATCTCTTGTCGAATTCCTTGTCACTAACATCCGTCACTTTCTTTTCTAACAGTTCTTTCATCCCTCTTCTATAGAGATCGGTCAGCCGTTTTTGAAATGAAATATGATTATCGTCTCCATCAATCCACTGAAAATCCAATTGCTTATCTGGATTTCTATTCTCATCTACAATCTTGCAGAGGAATAAAGTAAATATCTTGTTGAATGCATTTGGTTTGTCCGAAACCACATTGTGCCTTAATATTTCCAAAAATCGATTGAAGATAAAACTGCTGTCTTCTTGTTTCAGGACTTTTAGATCTTGTCTTGTAAGTGCTTTTGACTGGAACTCGTAAACCGACACCCAGCTATCAAAAACGCCGTTTGTTTTTGGTTGTTTGCTCCACCGTTCGAAAAAGTCCTTTACGTTTCCAGTTTGTCTGTAGTCATCCTCTATTTTGACAATGGTGTTTCTATATTTAATTTCAGTATCATCGAGTTCTGAGGCATAGAGCATGAGAATATCCGCATTCTTGTCTTGCTGAAAGTAAGTGAATAGCTGCCCTCCGTTAGGTGGTCGTTGTAATTTTTTCAACGCTTTTTCAAACTCAGAACCCCAAGTCTTACATTCAATCATCAAGTATGCTGAACCATCATCCCGATTGACTAGAATATCCAGTCTGCCACTTGTCCCATGCCCGGTAGCCCAGGTTTTTTCTAAAATTATATTTTCAGGCGGATACCCTTTTTCGAGGAGACGATTGACACATTCCAGAACAACCCAATTCTCGTCTTGAGAAAAGTTTTGAGTCGTCTTACTTTCGGTGACTATTTTGTCACCATAGTTGATTTTTCCGTTTTCAAAATCAACTTCAATTTGATAAGATGAGTATTTTTTTGAGAAGACACCAGAGGTGTT
>JAAEPI010001473.1 GCA_024232835.1 Cytophagales bacterium | reverse complement strand
TCACTGTACAAAAAAAGCGCAGGCCATAAAATTTGAATCAGAAATCATAATCATAATCAAAATTAAATCGGAGGAAAAAACAGATGGAGTTAAGTACAGATCAAATTGATGACATTCTTGTCATCACACTGAAAGCAGAGATTTTGGATGCCAGCAATTCCAAGGAATTCAGGACGCAAATGACACCTCTGCTGGAAGAATCGCAAAAAGTGGTTTTTGATATGAACCAAGTCAAGTTCATTGACAGTTCCGGTTGCGGAACTTTATTGTCTTGTTTGAGACAGTTAAATGGCAATGGCGGCGACCTCAAATTGAGTGGCGTCCAGAAACCAGTGCGGACATTGTTTGAATTGGTCCGCATGCATCGTATTATTGAAATTCATGATCAAAACGATGATGCGGTGTGTTCGTTTCAATAAGTAATTATAAGCAACTGTCATACAATCATGCGAGCGTTTCTGATAACCACTAACGAACTGGCAGAACGTACACCCTGGGGAGATGCATATCCGTCAGCGATGATGCCTCTCATAGATCGCCCCTTTATTCAACATGTTGTCGAATACCTTGTCAATCAGGGGTTTGATAGGTTTGATGTTGTGCTTTGCCAGCATCCTGAGAAAATTAAAGCCCTGTTAGGCGATGGCACCCGATGGGGCGTTAAATTTAAATACCATCTCGTCAAGGAACCTTCCAAAACCATTCTGACGTTAAAATGCCTTGATTTCGACAGAAGCAATGAATGGTTGTTG
>JAAEPI010001472.1 GCA_024232835.1 Cytophagales bacterium | reverse complement strand
GTCGAATTCAAGTAGGGCAATGCCGCGCTGACATCCTGATCCAAGTGTGCGAAGCATTGGACAGTCATAGCGCCGGGCATGCATTCGTTATTGAATATTTCGAGCCGATAACTTTGGAGTAACATATTTACTTGCCTCCTATCGCATTTATAATTAATCGTACTGAGTGACTCCATAATCCGAGTACTCATATTTTGGTAAGCGATGATCTCAATAAGACTCAAGATGTCTTTATCTGAGAATCCTTCACTTCTGAGTTTTTGAATATCGGAAGGGCTGCACGCATCCGGTGACCGGGTTATTTTGACTGCCGTATCCGCTATAAGGGAATTCCCAAGAAATAATCTACACAATTGCGCAAATACGGATTCAATCGTCCATCGGAGTGAAAAAGCTTGCTTTTTCTTGCAAAAGCAAGCTTTTGCACTCCACTTGGATTTTTGCTGAATTGAAATATCAAACAAACCAATGCGTAGATTAATTATTGTGAATTCCCTTACAGCAACTTTGAAGTTCGTACGCCACTTCCGCAAAATGATTTCAATGGGCAAATTGCAAATCAGCCTTACGATGGCTGGCAATATCACCGACGTAGGACAATTTTGCAAATTGTCCCGCTTGGGTAAAAACCTCACTGGATATTCAAGCGTATTCCATCCAAATAGGATAGGCTTCGCCCCATTTTATTCAAATTAGCGCTGTTTTCTGAAACCATAAGAAGGCGTTCTAAACCAAAGCCGATCCCAACCCAAGAGGTGTT
>JAAEPI010001471.1 GCA_024232835.1 Cytophagales bacterium | reverse complement strand
TTAAATCGAAATGTTGAAAAACAACACGGCATATAAGCACGGTGGATGAAAAGTGGCGAAAGGGCGAATAGAGTTTTGAAAAATCAAATAAAGGCTGTGGAGAATTCCGTGGTTTATATTTTTCTACAGCCTCGTTAGAGAGCAGGAGAAAATTCATGATTGACCTTGGAAGTCTATTATCAATAATCGCAGAAAAGTTGCTACCTGATAGAAATGAAATCCGTGAAGCAGAAGTGAAAGAAAAGCTCGTATTCCTTCTCGAATCAGTGACGTCCGTTAGCAATACTTACCGAGAGTTCAAGCGTGATGAAAATCGAGAATCCTATCAACACTGGCAAGACTCAGTCTTGAGCCTTGCCAATACATTAAATGAACTGAAAACCACGCTATCTGTTGTCTGGCCGGATGCTTTTGATGCAGTTCACAACTTCGTGGCTTCAGAGATAGGTGAAGATCAATATCCCGCACGAGAAAAGATTATTAGAATACTAGAAGATTCAGACGCCTTAAAAACTGGAAATATTGAGCACGAAATCAAAGGAATTGATAACGCAGTACTAAAACTTAAAGATGCAATTCGGGAACGATTAACAGAAGGCGAAATGCATCAGGCTCAAAAAAAGTTTAACCGTGACTATAATAATATTGCTCTCTAACAATCGCATGCAGCCGGTCTTCGGCAAGCTGCACTTGCCTCAG
>JAAEPI010001470.1 GCA_024232835.1 Cytophagales bacterium | reverse complement strand
GTATAGCATAATCCAATTAAAATCCCTGAAACGATTCCGCGAGCAAATATAACAGCGCGAGTTGTCGGCAATTCTCATTTTGAAAAAGTGGGTCACAAAATTTGCAAAAAAACAAACCAAAATGAAACGCCCCCCTATATAAAAGCTTTGATTAAACTTTCTATCGAGTAGAGGGATAACATCCCCGGTAGGGATGCTCCCTCCCTCACAGAACCGTACGTGCGGATTTCCCGCATACGGCTCTTCTTTGTTGTTCACTTCGAGAGTCGCAGAGTAGCCAGATTTTCTGAACGTTGATAAAGTTTTTGGTAAATTCTCGGTTTAGGTAGTGGGAACCTTTGTTCGTAGAGACTAAACTGTTGCCAGTTGAAGCTTTTTCTCTGACTGCGTCGATTCAACCACTTAAAAAGCAATCTTTTAACAAGGTATCGAAACTGTTTAATCTTGTTAAAATTACCACTCACTCCATAGTAACTGTAATGTCCTGTCAACTTCTGTGATATCCGTTTCCAGATGTCTTTAAGGGGTATTCGATTTCTATTTTTTCTAAGCCAGTCTTTCACCTTACAAACGGCCTTATTCAGCCGCTTACATTCGGTACGTCGACCGACTTTATAGAACCCTTTACGACGTTGACTTTCTTCCCAGTAATGAGTAAAGCCCAAGAAGTTGAATGTTTCCGGTTTTCCACCTTTGGGCCCCTTGTCAGTGTTCTGTTTCTTTGGCCGTTCAAACTTCACTATCGTGGTTTTCTCTTTCGATAACTTTAGCTTACCTTTTTCCAGTCGCTGTTCTAATTTTAATAGAATTTCTTCAGCTTCACCGTATTTCTCAACACAGAGCACAAAATCATCGCAGTAGCGGATTATCTCCACTCTACCGCAACTGCCCAGATTGGGACGGAGCTCCTGAAGAAACCATATATCTAACAGATAGTGTAGATAAATATTAGCCAGGATAGGCGACACACATCCGCCTTGGGGAGTACCTTTCTCAGTGGCATAATAGTTTCTGTCCTCTATTATTCCGCTTCTAAGCATGCGTACAATATAGCGAAGAAACGTTTTATCGCTGATACGTTTCCTTAAACAATCAACCAGCTTATGATGCTCTACGTTATCAAAATATCCTTCAATATCTGCATCAATCACATAACCATGCCCTATCGGTTGACTCATTAGTACACTATCCAGTCGGGCAAGTGCTTTTTGACAACCAAGTCCTGGACGAAAGCCAAAAGAGATGGACACGAAATCCTCTTCCCAAATTGATTCAAGTATTCTAGCAAAAGCCTTCTGCACTAGCTTATCTTCTATTGTGGGGATACCCAAAGGTCGCAGTTTGCCTTTGGATTTGGGAATATAGGTCCGTCGTACCGGTTGAGGACGATAACTCATATGCTTCATTCGATGTACTAAACCTTCCACATTTTCTTGCAAATTCTTGCCATAGTCTTCCAGGGACATATTATCTACCCCTGGGGCCTTATCTTTTTGCAATCCGGCAAAACATTCTTGCAAGTTACTCGCGTTGATAAGGTGCATGAGGTTATTAAACTTCATTCGCTTATCCTCTCGCGCTCTCTTTGATATAAAACTCAATTTTGTTTCCATCATTTCTTTTACCTCCTGATCTGTGTCAAGGGATGATGTCTCTCTAAGTTTTTGCACAACAAAGCAACCCCCTTCCCCATGTACGTGGCTTTCCCACGCTCAGAGTACTATGAAGTTGTCTGACTGCCTTTATACCGTCGATGTCGCCTCACTTTTTCAGCTTGTTGACATCTTACCCATGCCCTCTTGTTTTTTTTAGCATCGATTGAGGCAGGGCATACCACCTCCACCGACTCGGGTTATTTATACGCACAATCCCGTTATGTGCTTCTAAGGGAGCATAAAGGCTCTCCCAGGTTCCAACGCGCTCCTTTCGATACCGTGCTACTGTCTGAGACCCCGAAGGAGCACAAATGGCCTTGCCAATTACAGACATTTGTATGCTGCCTTCCAACCTCACGATATTGTCGGCCTCCTTGATGTCGGCAATTTCGGGGCTTACAACATTCACTTGCGTTGCGGCCCGGTATCTCCTAGCCACCGGCACCATCAGTTTTGTTACCTCCACTGATGCGGCTTAAGTTACGGGCTGCCGGCTCAGCTTTACCCGTGTGGGATTTGAACCCACTAGAACGCGCCAGCCTCCTGGCGCACCGAAAGTTTATCCCCCGGAAGGGCCCCCGGAGGGCCTCGGAGAGCCGCCGGAGGCATAACATTCAAATTGAGAATTTCTAAGAAATCTTTGCCCCGGTTGAATTTTTTTCCCGGATATGTTAGCTTATAGTTCTAATAAAAGGATAATGATGAACAATATAAAAGTGGTTTCTATTGAAAACACGAAAAAGAATATTAAAACCTTTGTAAAGCTCGCCTGGAAAATCTATAAAGATAATGATTTTTGGCCCTCCCCTATTATCGCGGATCAGGTCAAATTCATTCACAATGGCCCTTAC
>JAAEPI010001469.1 GCA_024232835.1 Cytophagales bacterium | reverse complement strand
TGAGTTTCTCTAATCTGAAATCTTCTGAAAATAGGCCTCTTGTTCCTTGCTGTTTGTACTTCATTATTGTTTTCTTTGACATTGCATGCAATATAACATAAATTGCTCTATTTCAGCTAGTTAATTTTAGAGGTAGCCTGAACTAAAAGAACAAGCATTAAAGGCGAAAAACCCGTAACAATAGTGACGTTACCAACCCCTCACCCCAACTCCACCATCGGATCCCATAGGTGTTTTTTGAAATCTACTATCTGATCCTTCTTGACTTCTATCCCTTCGCTCTCCAATAATTGCTGCATACTCTCCGGAGGGTGGAAGTGCATCTTGCCAGTGAGAAGACCGGCGCTATTCACCACTCTATGTGCAGGCACATCCGGATCCATCCCGGAGGTATTCATTGCCCAACCGACCATTCGCGCACTTCGGCCCGTGCCCAGATACCTGGCAATTGCACCATAAGATGTCACTCGCCCTTTTGGAATGAGCTTGGCCACTTCATGGACGTCCTGAAAGAAACTCGTTTTATCGAACATTCGGTAATTTCACTAAAAAACTGATGTTCCACATCACACGTCATTGCGAGCGTAGCACGGCAATCATAATTTCCATTCTCTACAACGAGATTACTTCAGTCGTTCCGATAGCGATCGGACTCCTTCGTAATGACGCTCTTTACTCTTTTTGTATAACAGCACTACTAAGAAATGAATAAATCAAAACGAATCACCTTTTTAGTCGATGTAATTATCTCCTTGCTCATTTCGCTATTTGTATTAGGTGTGACACTTGAATTTACCGATAATGATGTTATCCTTTCAACCATTTTTTTAGTTTCGCTCATTTTTCAGATTTGGTATGCCTGGAATAAGCCGTTTGCAAGTTTGGAGTACAAACGAAAAAAACCCACGATATCAATCGAAAAATCTGAGGTGGAAGAGACAAAAAAAGAGGAAATTCAAAGGGTACAAGCTCCTCTCTCTCTAGCCAAGCCGACAGGAACAGCCGAGAAAAAGCTGATCGGGAGGTACAATGGCAGGGTTGAGAGCTGGTGGTACGACAGTGATTGTGACACCCACAATGATTGGCACAGGGTCTATCTATCGCTCCACCCAGATGGTGTTATCTTGGCTGGTCCTGACAACAAAATGGATCTAAAAAATGGCATTGCCAATTATATATAGTTTTCTTTTTATTACAGAAAAACGCCATGAATTGTCCTAAGTGTTCAAGCAGTGCTGGTATTAAATCCGG
>JAAEPI010001468.1 GCA_024232835.1 Cytophagales bacterium | reverse complement strand
TGAGTTTCTCTAATCTGAAATCTTCTGAAAATAGGCCTCTTGTTCCTTGCTGTTTGTACTTCATTATTGTTTTCTTTGACATTGCATGCAATATAACATAAATTGCTCTATTTCAGCTAGTTAATTTTAGAGGTAGCCTGATGTAAAAAATGATGTAGTGATTGACTTTTCAACTTTAACAGAAAGACTTACTTGGTACTACAATAGTCATCCTGGGGAAGGAATTGATTAAGTTAATCAAGTTTTATTTCTGATTGCCTCCACAATCAACTCAGCATGCACTCGTGAATTTTCAATAAACCAAGTGTTTGTCCTTAGACCTCCACAGATTACACCTGCCAGATAAACACCATCTACGCTGCTTTCCATGGTCTTCTCATTATAAATGGGTGTTCGGAAATCATCCGTGCCGATCTCAACTCCAAGTTCATCCAGGAAGTTGAAATTCGGTTGGTAGCCAGTCATTGCTAGCACGAAATCGTTTGCTAAGGTCATTGGGCCATCAGGTGTTTGGAAGTTCACAAAATCTTCTTCGATCTTGGTGATGTTTGAATTGAAGTAGGCCTTTATTGAGCCTTCTTTGATTCGGTTCTCTATATCTGGTCGTACCCAGTATTTTACTGTCTTGCCAATTTCCGGTTCACGGATAACCATGGTCACTTGTTTGGCTCCCTTTCGGTAGGTCTCCAATGCCACATCCACGGCTGAGTTTGATGAACCCACTACAATCACGTTCATATCAAAGTAAGGGTGAGGCTCATCGTAGTAATGCTTAACCTTGGGTAGTTCTTCACCGGGCACGTTGAGCAAATAAGGGAGATCGTAATACCCCATAGCCAAGACGATATTCTTTGACATGAATTTCGCTTTTGAAGTTAGCACTTCAAATGCACTTCCATTCTTGTTGATTTCCTCCACGTGTTCGTATAGCCTTGTATTCAATTTCCATGAAGACGTGACACGTCTGTAATATTCCAGGGCTTCTGATCGGGTGGGTTTGGGGTTATGAGAAATAAAAGGCACTTCACCAATCTCCAGCAAATCCGATGTGGAAAAGAATGTCATGTTTTTGGGGTAGTTGTACAGCGAGTTGACCAAGCACCCTTTGTCCACAATGACATAAGACACACCTGCTTTCTTTGCTTCAATACCAGTGGCCAATCCGATGGGCCCTGCTCCAATTATTAGTAGATCCAATTCCTCCATGATCGCAAATATAGACTTGGAGACTCTATCGAATAATTTGAAAAACTATTTTCTAACAAAAGGATAGCTCACTTTATCCACCTCACTGCCAATCAGTTTTTCAATACGCTTCATTTTGTAGCGCTCCTCTTTTGTAATTAGGGTGATGGCTGCACCATCGGTTTTGGCTCTGGCAGTTCTACCAATTCTATGTACGTAATCTTCACCTTCCTTAGGTACGTCGTAGTTGAGTACCAAGTTGATGTCTTTGATGTCGATACCTCGGCTGAGCACATCCGTGGCAACAAGAATTCTAACTTTCTTCGCTCTGAATTTCAGCAATACTTCTTCTCGCTGTTTCTGATCCAGCATGGATGAAATGCCCTTTGCTATCAGGTCAGCCTTCTTAAGACCCCTGACAATATCGGCTACTTTCTTCTTGGTAGAAGTGAATATCAGAATACTCTCGAAATTTTCGTTTCGCTTAATGATTTTTGAGACGAGTTCTGTTTTGAATCCTTCCTCCACTAAATAGGCTTCTTGGCTTACTTTTTCTGAGGGTTTAGAAAGCTCCAGTGTGATTTTCTTTGGATCTTTCAAAAGTGTCTTTGCCAGTTTTTCAATTTTGGGTGCCATGGTCGCACTGAACATCGAAGTTTGTTTGAGGCCTGGGAGAAACCCTTTGATTTTCATGATATCATCGTAAAAATTCATGTCAAGCATGCGATCCGCTTCATCTAAGATCAAATGCGTCACCTGATCGAATTTCACATAGCCCATATTCAGGTGAGAAATCAGCTTACCAGGTGTCGCGACCACTATGTTGGCACCCATGGTGAGCGCCTTCTTTTGCTGAGCCCATTCCTGTCCATCACCACCTCCATATATCGCAATGGAATGTGCAGGTAGAAAATAAGAAAACCCTTCAATTTGCTGATCAATCTGAAGTGCTAGCTCACGAGTCGGGCAGATGATCAAGACTTTCACATCATCACTTTCATCTTCAGCGAGCTGATGTAAAGCCGGTAACACAAAAGCAGCGGTCTTTCCTGTTCCTGTTTGGGCACAAGCAATCAGGTCTTGGCTGTTAAGGATAGCAGGGATAGCCTGATCCTGAATCGGAGTAGCCTCTTCAAAGCCCATATAAGAAAGAGCCTCCATGACCTTGTTGTGAAAATTAAATTCTTCAAATTTCATTGGCCGCAAAGATGCAAAATTTTAGGTAGCCCAGAGTTCACAGAGGTCGCGGAGTTTTTTGAGAGAGTTTCGGAGATTTTTTCGGGGACGAGAGATGGAAAAAATATGCTAGACGTCACTCAGAGCAATTAGGGTAGAAGGTACTTGGGAATTGTGTGAGAGTCTTCCTCGCTAGTTAGCGGGTCTCATTCTCAATAGATTTTAATGAGCTTCCAGGTTTCGCTCTACAATCTTCTGATGATGCTGCACATGGTAGATCGTGAAATACATCATTTCTCGGAGCGTGAGTTTTCCTAAAAGAGGGTGAGGGAGGATCAAATGATCTAGGTTTTCCTCGGAAAATGCGGCAAAATGTTTCATGATTTGATTGATCGTCTTCGAGAGTTTTTTCACCACCTCTGCCCTTTGGTCAAAGGATATATTGGAGGGGATAAATTTGTCTTTTGCTTTGCCGCCATCACGCAATTTATTTTTGTATTTAGAAACTAGTTCATCGAATGTTCTTGATGGACGATTTGATTTCCCAAATATGAGCTTTAATTGAAAGTTCGGTAATGCAAGCGCTTGACCGAGTGGTTTAGTACTTTTTAGAATGTGAAGAAGATTTTCCCCATTAGACCATTTGTCATCATTCAATCGAAATTCAAAATCTTCCTTACTCAGTTGATTCATCAAGTCAATAAATCGTTGATGTGAATCAAATAAACCTGTCTCAAGTTCTTCTCTATTCATGGAAGAAATTAATATCCGAACAAAATAAATGGAGCCCAATAATACGGACTTTGATACTCTTCTGAATTGAGGAGTGAAAGCTTGGCATTTCTAAGGGCTTGATTGTATCCATCAAAATTGTTATGCAAGTGCTGATCGTAAAATTTGATCATCAATTTGGACGTTGACTCATCAGCAACTGACCATAGCGAAACGATCAGATTATTTGCACCTGCATATTGTAGTGCTCTACTGAGTCCTACAATCCCTTCACCCTTCGCGATTTTACCCAACCCAGTTTCGCATGCCGAAAGTGTCACAAGATCAGCATTGATTTTGATATTGTAAATCTCACCTGAATAGAGGCTGCCATCTTCGTCCTCCGTTGGAGCCAAGAAAATTCTGGACAATTCGGGTTTGGATTCATTCACCTGTCCGTGCGTCGCAAAGTGTAGGTATTTATATTTCCCCAACTCATCGCTTTTAATGAAGGATTCACTGGCGAATTGCTTGACTTTTAATTCAGCACCAATTCCACCGAATAAATGTTTGATTTCTTTGACCTCTTTTTCGCTATCCGGCAAACTGACCATCCGAACTTCATTGGAGTCGAAATTAACCGGTGCACATAGCAAAATACTCTCTTCCAATTCTTTCGTAGAACTCGATCGATTAACTAAAAGTGTGGCAGAATAATCATATGCGACAGCATAATCTTTTATCAAAAATGAATGGGCTTGATAACTGTCACCTTCACTGTCCATGTGGATGAACGCTTCAAAAGGGAGGGTGCCTATAATTCCATCGGGAAGAATTATGAGAGTGGTAGATTTTCCTATCTTTTTAGGAATTAGTTGATTGAATAGTGCTTTGCCCGTTTCGACGACTTTCTCTCGAATGTTGTATTTAATTGCATTTCGAAATCCGGTTGCTGTTTTTTCGAAATCCTCTTCTTTAGGCAAGTCAAATGCATTGATGCCGCTCTGGCCAATCTGAAACAAATAGATTCGCTCTTCACCTATAAAGTATGAAAGCAGAAGGGTACCTTCTCCAATTGCTTGCCTTACCTCATCTACCGAAGCAATTTGTTGGCTATATTTTAGATTGAAATATTCAGGGTAATCCAACTCTAACTGATCTATGAAGGAATGATAAGCTCCTTGATATTGGAATAGAAGATTTTTAAATTTCTCTTGATCCTTTCCATTGGCCAGTTGTTGCTCAAAAAAAGCGATCTCCGCTTTTAGGCTATCCTCCGTCTGGATCATTTCGGACGGAATGCCAGCAAAATCTCTTGCCTTGGTCTCGGTAATTGCCTCTAGTAAAACGGCTGACTTACTTCTTTCGCAAAATTGAAATGCTTTTTCATTAAAGAACTGTTTCTTAAAACTTTGTTTGCTGAGGTTTAAAGAAAGCCGTATCCCACTTTCGTAAACTTCTTTTGCAATTTTACTCAAGTGAGTTTTATCTCTTTCATTTTGTCTGAAGTGTCGAATAATTGAGATCAGATCATCGCATAATTCGTAAGCAGCTATGGCTTCAGTTATGTTTTTGAAGTTCAATATTTTTTCGTTGTGCAATCCCTCAAATGCTAACGCTTTTGATTGCAATGAATAGAGTAGGATGTCAGAATTAAAATAATCACGGATTTCTGGAAGGTCGTAAATTGAAGAATAGTCTTGGTTTAGGAGGTTGGCATAGATTGATTTTTGGTAATGTTCTGCAGCATCAAGGAAGGCCGACTGTTTTCGATAAATCTCACCCATTAGGTAATAAGTGTTTGCAACTTCAGGATGTTTCGTACCAAACAATGCGATGTACATTTTGAGCGCATCGGTTTGAGAGTGTAATGCTTCGAAATATTTCCCTTCCATGTACTGAATTCTACCAATACTTGACAAGGCGAAGGCCTTGGTTGAATGAATGCCTGAATACAGTTCGTTCTGCCTATTTCTCACTGACTCCAGTAAACTATATGCTTCTTCAAAATGTCCTTGGTCTGCATTGGCAAAAGCTAGATTGTTAACTACTTGTGCAGTTATGGGATGCGTCAATCCATATTTTTTTTCATATATCTTTTTTGCCCTATTGAAATAAATTATGGCTTGCATAGGATCATCCTTTTGATAAAACAGCCCAAGATTATTGTAAGAATCTCCAATAGGAAGATCAAGGGAACTTAGTTCTGTCTGACGAATTGAAAGAGACTTCTCTAGATATTGCTGTGCAAGTTCTTTGTTGTCATTATTCCAATAAACCATTCCTAGATCATTGAAACAAGCTGCTTTCTCTATGGAACTAATATTTCCAAAGGTTAATTCAGCATTTTTTAAATATTCCAGTGCAAGATCATTTCTCCCAAGGTTCAAATATGATTTTCCATGTAAGGATAGTGATTCGCCCAATAGGATATTTTCATCAGGATAGTAACGATCAATGTATTGACCAGCATTTTCTGCAAGCTGTCTCCCCTCGTCTGGTTGCCCAATAAGTATTTTGCATTCTGACATTTTCAGGTTGCATTGGATGTAGCTTATTCCCTCATCAGCCCGAATAAAATTTTCTGATGCGTCTTTGTATAAGAAATACGCTTCTTCAAAATCAGCCCGTTCGTATGCATTGTGTGCTCTAGCAAGAATTTCCTGCCCATCGAGCAGAAAATAGGAAAATAAAAGAAGTAGAACAGAAAGTGCCCTCATAGTATATGCTTGGTATAGCTCATATTATTGTTATTAGTACCCCATAGTCCTGTTGCGACATGGAAATTTCATAGACTCTATACTCAGATCAAAACTAGCTAAATGATTTTTTTTCAACTTTCCATTAAACCTTTTGTCGTGGCGATGGTCTTAACAGGGAATTTTGAAACAAAATAATAGAAAAATGAAAGAATCAAGAATTATCACACTAGGGCTTGCAGTACTTATGATGACATTCACTGCTTGTCAGAAAGATGATGAGGTCACCTCGGATATTGATGCATTGGAACTTGAGACAGATACTGCTCAAGAAGACACCTTTGAAAGTGTGGATCAAATCGTAGAAGGAGGAATCTCGTCATCGGAAACTGGTATAAGAATGGATGAAGATCCGTTAATTGGGCTAACCGTTTGCGTAGAAGTTACCCATGACTCTGAAAACAAAATCATCACGCTGGACTTTGGAGATGGATGTGCGGATCGTCATGGAAATATTCGTAAGGGGATGATTGTGATTGAATACAATTATCGAGCATATATATCGGGTGCCTACAGGATTGTCACGTTTGTAGATTTCCATTTCAACGACATCAATGTGCAGGGTACTCGAACTATTACCAATACTTCGACAGTTGATGCTGAAATGGAGTTTACAGTGACATTGGTTGATGGCAAGTTAGATTTCGGAGATGGAGTATTTGCCACTCGTGATGCATCTTGGATTAGAACATGGTTTATTGGCGAAGGAAAAGTGACTGTGAGTGGAGGAGCCGAAGGGACTAATATTAACGGGGTGGAATATTCCGCTACAGTAGATGCCAGCACTCCACTTTTGTTTCTAAGAGATTGTGGCAAACGATTGCCGGTTTCAGGAATCAAGGAAATGGTTGTGGGAGACAGAAGTGCAACTATAAATTATGGAGATGGTGAATGTGATCGAATCATAGAAGTAACTGTAAACGGGGTGACTACTATAAAAGAGATAACTCCGAGAGAAGGAAGAAGGAAATAGTATAGTAGGTTGAGTAGATCAGGTAGTTGAGTCGTCCCTATAAATCGGGGCGGCTTTTTTTGTTCTCGATATTGAATTCCATCAGTGTTTTATAATTCATTTGGTGCTATCCTTGCCAAGCACAACTACCTACCTAATCTATGATCGAATTCAATCCCTCCGCAGACATGAAATACATTTATCCGGTTTTGATCGGATTTATGATTTTGGAGTTTATTCTGGCAAAGAAGAATTATACCTTGAAAGACTCCTTAGCAGGTTTTGGTATAGCTGCGGGAGCCTCGTTTGTGGCTGCATTCACTAAGGCCTTTACGGTCCTTGTCGTTTTTCAATGGGTTTTTGATTTTTTTGAACCATTTCGAGTACAATACATTGGCTATTCATCTATTGGCTGGGCATGGTGGATATGGGCCATTTGTATCGTTTGTGATGATTTCAATTTTTATTGGCATCACCGATTTTCGCATACCATCCGTGTACTGTGGGCGGCCCATCTTCCACATCATTCGTCCAACAATTACAATATGGCAGTGAGCATCCGTAATGGATGGTTCGTGAGTTTTTATAAGCCTATATTTTGGCTTTGGATGGCTGTAGTTGGTTTTGAACCTATTATGATAGGCTATGCCATGATAGCAAACGGAACCTATCAATATTTCCTTCATACGCAGTTGATCAAATCATTGGGTTTTATAGGTAAGGTTTTTAACAATCCCTATACGCATCAGGCACATCACTCTAGTAATACGGAGTATTTAGACACTAACCATGGAGGCATTTTACTGATTTGGGATCATTTGTTTGGTACCTATCAAGATATTCTTCCAGAGGTGAAACCCAAATACGGAATTCTAAAAGATGCTGGAACCTACAATCCAATCAGATTAAACACGCATGAATTTGAAGCCATTTTCAAGGATGTCCGAAGAGCTAAATCTTTAAAGGAAGCTTGGATGTATATTTTTGGTGAGCCTGGATGGAGTCCTGATGGTTCATCGAAAACAGCGAAAGAACTGCGGGCCGAGATGAACAAACCCAAGCCTGACTTGGTTTCTGAAGTGGCTTAACACTTCATGATCTCAATTGGAGTCGTTTTGATATTGAGATCCCTCTGTGGGAATGGAATCTCCACATTGTGCTCTTTAAATTTTTCGAAGATCGCGAAGTACAATTCACTTTTGAATGGTGCCGGTCTGTCGGTGTGACTCTTGGTCCAGACACCTAGTAAAAAGTTCAACGAACTATCAGCAAACTCATCAAAGAAAACATCCGGCTTAGGGTCATCTAATACATTTTCATTTTCATCAGCAACCTCAAGAAGTAGTTTTTTAATGAACTTTGGGTCTTCGTTGTAGCTAACCCCCACTGGAATTCTGAATCGAATGTTTCGATCGTTGTGACTCCAATTGATTACGCGACCGGAGATGAATTCAGAGTTAGGGACAATGATTGAAATGTTGTCATTGGTCTGCACTGTGGTAGCGCGAATGGAAATGTTGGTCACGTTTCCGGACACATCGTCAAGTTCAATTCTGTCCCCAACTTTTATCGGTTTTTCAAAAAGAATGATGATGCCTGAAATGAAATTGTCTGTGACAGTTTGAAGTCCAAACCCAATTCCAACACCAAGCGCACCAAACAAGACAGTAAGGGTGCTTAGATTAATTCCGGCACTTTGCATGATAATGATGGTACCCAGGACGACAAGAAAAAAGCGAGTTACATTGCCGATGGTAACGCTCACTCCAGAATCCATTCCTGTTCTTTTCAAAATTCGATTAACAAGGAGATTTTTAATTCTTTTTGAAAAGAAAGAAAGAAGAATGAATGCCAGAATTATGTAAAGAATGGTTCCTGCACTAATCTCCGCTTCTCCCAATTTGAACAACGGCTGGACGATCACATCCCACATGGAGCTGAAGAAGGATTTTGTTGCTGTCCAAAATTGGTTGAAATCCATGTGGTGAAGATAGAGAAATTACGATAGTAGAAGTGAGGAGTCTCCAAAACTCAGAAACCGATAATTCTGAGCTAATGCCTCCTGATAGACTTTCTTCCAATCTTCACCAATCATGGCGGCAACAAGTAGAATAAGAGTAGAACCTGGTAAATGAAAATTCGTGATCAATCCGGAACATATCCTAAAAGTATATCCAGGAAAAATAAAAATCTCAGTGTGACCTACTAGTTTGCTCGTTTTGTTTTCACCCATATAGTCCAAGACTGCTCGCAACGAATCAGTTTTGTCGGGAATATTCGAATGGCCGTAGGGGTAGAGCTTAGGAATAAAGAAATCAGTATCTCCGTTCAGCAACTTCACTCCGTACCAATACAAACTTTCGAGTGTTCGCAGGCTGGTCGTGCCGACCGGGATTATGGATTCGGACTTTAGCAGATTCTCCACATTCTTTTTAGTAATAATTATTTGTTCCCGATGCATGGGATGATCATCAACTGTCTCAGCTTTGATGGGTTGGAATGTGCCGGCCGATACATGAAGGGTGAGGTAGTCTTTTGCTATTCCTTTTTCATCCAATTCTGTCAACAACTTATCGGTGAAATGTAATCCTGCGGTTGGAGCCGCAACAGCCCCTTCATGCTTTGAATAGACCGTTTGATATCGATC
Organism: Cytophagales bacterium; assembly: GCA_024232835.1. GTDB lineage: Bacteria > Bacteroidota > Bacteroidia > Cytophagales > Cyclobacteriaceae > JAAEPI01. The sequence continues at coordinate 5,871 of JAAEPI010001468.1, read as the reverse complement.
CTTGTCCGAATCTATCACCTCCCGATCTATGTAAGGAGGCAAGGGAATTTTTCCAGCAAACTCTAGTATTTCTGAAAAGGTCAAATCTTGCTCCCAGGTAAAAGTTACTTCATCATTTTGTCTGGTTGCCTTCAATCCAATTTCAGCTACTTCAATTTCTTCAGTTTTCCATTTTTTAGAATTCCCAATCATGCAGTGCCACGAGCAGCTAATCTTGGCATTCATGTTCTGCTCGTAATTCGAGGGTCGGGAAGGCTCTAATAGAAAAACCTCGATACGAGCCCCTGTAGATTTATAGAAAATTAATCTAGCTGGAATGACCTTGGTGTCATTGAAAACCAGTATGCATTTCTCAGGTAAGTGATCAGAAATAGACTTGAAAATAGTGTGCGAGATTTCACCATTTTTGTAAAGTAACAGCTTCGAATTGCTTCGTTTGGGCAGTGGAAATTTGGCGATCCTTTCGTCAGGGAGCGAATAATGATAATCTTTAAGGTCAATCGACATCTATAAAAATTGGAACTCGAAGTTACACCCTACACACTCAATTTCACGTTCACTGCCAAAACTTCCAGAGGAAGTATGACGGAACGGAAGGTTTGGTTTCTATATCTTAAAAGTGGAGGAAAGACAGGGATTGGCGAGGTGGCACCCATCGCTCGACTAAGTCCTGAAAACATGGATTTGATAGATGCAAAGCTAGAAGAGCTTAGGCGCAAGTTGAACGAAAAAACACGGCCAGCAACCGTTACGGAATGTTACGATATGGCAGAGGAGCTTGTGGGTATGGATTTTCCTAGTATCCGATTTGGACTGGAAATGGCCTTGCTGGATTTGGCAGGTGGAGGAAAGAAACTATTGTTTGAAAATATGTTTTCCCAAGGCAAGAAGCTTATCCCTATAAATGGACTCGTTTGGATGGATACAAAGGAGGAGATGATGCGTCAGGTGGATGAGAAACTTAATGCTGGATTCAAATGTATTAAGCTGAAGATTGGTGCGCTGGATTTTGAAGACGAGTTGGAGGTGTTGAAATATGTACGATCTAAATCTTCAGAAGTAGTTCTTCGCTTAGATGCTAACGGGGCTTTTTCGACGAATGAAGTTTTTAGCAAACTGAAGAAGCTCGCAGAATTTAACATTCACTCCATTGAACAGCCCATTGCCCCAAGGCAGGAAGTCGCGATGCGATTGCTTACCGATAAATCACCGATTGCGATTGCACTTGATGAAGAATTGATCGGGGTTGCTGATAAAAGAAGGTTGCTAGAGTCCTTGCGGCCGCAGTACATTGTTCTAAAACCAACATTACTTGGTGGATTCCGACAAACCGCTGAATGGATTTCGACTGCCGAAACATTAGGGATCGCCTGGTGGATTACCTCGTATCTTGAATCCAATATTGGCCTCAATGCCATTGCGCAGTTCGTAGGAAATTATGACGTAACCTTACCTCAGGGATTGGGAACGGGGATGCTTTATGAGAACAACGTGGAGTCAGGGTTGAGGATAGTGGGAGGGGAGCTAAGATTGCATTGATATAGTGAAAGCTCAGAGTCCTCTTTGAGTGACCTTTAGGTTTGCAAGATATGATTATTAGAAGAAGATTACTACTACTATAACATGAGGGGGTCTGGGGGAGACTCATAACTTATGAATAGTGTGGATAACTTACCCTAGAAATAATTTTTTTAACCATATGGATACTGGCATGGGGCGAATATACCGAGTGACTAGGTAAGACCTATTCAGAGATTCAATCCCCTGCCAGCCATTTGGACAAGCCTCAAGTAGAAATTAGGGTAAGACCCATTATCAAGGTTTTGAGTGTGTCCAAATACATCCATTGTAACTGAACTTAAAGATATAGATTTTGAATTTTTTATTGGAATTGACGTAAGCAAATCTACCCTTGATTTTGCCGTTAGAAACAGAAACGCCCCCCTCTTTCACTTGCAAGTATCCAACACCATCAAAGGGCTGAAGGAGTTTGTCAAAAAGTGTAAGCAAAAATCAATCAGTATAAAGGATAGCCTCATCTGCATGGAGCACACGGGTATTTACAATGCTTTGTCTCTTGAGTTTTTTCATCACAAAGGCAATACCTTGTGGCTTGAGAATGCCGTACAAATTAAACGATCATTGGGTCTGACCAGAGGAAAGAATGACAAAGTAGATGCCATCAGAATCAGTGAATATGCCTTCAGGTTTGAAGATAAGCTACGTTTGTGGTCTCCTCCCAGACCGCAACTTATAAAAATAAAATACCTGACCACATTGAGAAGACGATTTATGGATGCCAAAAATCAACTAAAAACTCCTCTGAATGAGGGCAAAGGTTTTGTCGATAAGCAGCTACAGAGACAGCTTGAAAAACTCAACAAAAAACCAATTGAAACGATTCAAAAACAGATCAAAGAAGTCGAAAGCGAAATCCGAGCATTAATCAAATCCGATAGTTATCTTTCAGGATTATTCGAATTGGTCACCTCAGTTGATGGCGTTGGAGAAGTGGTCTTTTGGGAGATCCTCACAACCACAAATGAATTCAAATCTATTAGTGATCCTAGGAAACTTTCAGGTAATGCTCCACTAGAGAACGATAGCCTCTTCTCCTCAATCTTCGCAAGGTGATCAAATGTGCAATTTCGAATTGTTATTGGATAATCTGATCCTTGATCCAAAACAAGATGTTGAGCCAATTCAACATCCTCAATTACGACCTGGCCGAAAAGGAGAAATAATCAATGCCTCCCCTTCTAAATCAACTGCTTGTTCACCTTTTATTGCTTTCTTGAAATTATCCGAATCTACTTTTTGCATAATACAAGTTATGATTATTTGTATAGATCAGCTTTAGGTTATCTTTATTAGTTTAAGAACTTCCTGCCCTTTTTCATAAACAAAAACTCATGGGAAGAACTCCACGCCTTGCTAGAATCTAAGACCAAGAAGGAAAAGGGAGATTTCTTTGTTGCTTTCTCTTACCAGTAGAGCTCTTATCAAATGACATGAGATTCATGTTTCCCTCAAGCAGCTCCTCACCCGACTTCAATATAACTATCAATCTCTCTTTAGAGGATGCTTCATCTAACCTCCTTCACACACCGAAATCCCGTATGATTAAACCCAGAGTCTTTACTTGACTTCATGCGCCTGGAAACCCTGTAGCCACTGCAGGTGCTTTCGTTACAAAGAAAGGAGCCTCCCCGAATGACGTATTTTATCAAATTCGGTTCAGCCGGATCATAGGAATCTCTTGGTCCGGTAGGATTGGTCACGATACCTTTGCTATGATCCGTATCGTAGGCATCAAATCGATATTTATCCTGGCACCATTCCCAAACATTTCCTGCCATGTCATAAAGTTCATACCCATTGGGAGGGAATGATTTGACAGGAGCCGCTCCGATAAAACCATCTTCCGCATAATTTTCGAAAGGGAACAACCCTTGCCAGAAATTGGCTTTATCAAATGACTGATCAACAGGCTCATTTCCCCATGGAAACTTTGGATCTTGCAGACCACCCATTGCTGCCCATTCCCATTCTGCTTCAGTAGGGAGTCTTTTCCCAGCCCAGTCTGCATACGCCTTCGCATCTTCCCACGCGATATGCACCACGGGATAGTCCATACGCCCCTTCAATGAAGACTCAGGTCCCTCCGGCTGTAGCCAGTTTGCACCTGTTGTCCATGTCCACCACTGGGAGTAATCCCGCAGATTTACAGGCCCAGATGTTGGAGTAAAAACAAGTGATCCTGCTTTTAGCAAAGAATCAGCAGGTTTTGGTGTGCCTGCCGGAAGGTCTTTACTCATCTCTTCCCAATCAATGTCACGCTCGGCAATCGTTTTGTATCCAGTAGCATCTATAAATTCTTTGAATTGGGCGTTCGTCACTTCTGTTGCATCCATGTAGAATGACGAAACGCTTACTTTATGTTTCGGAAATTCATCAGCATCCGCTTGTGCGCTTTTTCCTCCCATAGAATAGACCCCTGCTGGTATGAGGATCATTCCAATGGGAACATCACCGGTCTTTTGATTCTTAAAGGATGAATTACTGCCTGTCTCAGAAGTGGAGCAAGCTGTGATCAACACAATAATGAAATACATTAATTTTTTCATAAATGGTTTGTCCCTTTTATATAGTCATTGAACTTTTCTTTGAAATCATTGGAGCTGAAAAATACTATTCTATCACTACGCTGACCTTTGTGGAGGCGTAATTCTCAAATCGTTTGATCTCACCTGTCAAAAAGTTCTCCCAAAGAATTTGTCCCTCTTTGGATATGGAATGATTGGTGTCTCTATCGTAAACAGCTTGAACAGAGTCTCTTTGATGCTGGTATGTGTCAAAAAGTGTGTTAAAAATATTCTCATCGAAATCTTCAGGATATGGATATTCTGCATAAGCTTTTCGCAGCAATCGGGCGTAAAGTTCAGCAATATCGAAGTGACCCTGTTCGTGTCCAAGCAATGTGGTAGATTGTTTTTCTTCATGACTCCAGGAAAGGTCTTTTAGAAAGTAGGAATAGACTTCAACGTCTATCACCAATTTATCCCCACCCTTAATAGTTGAGGCACTGTATTTAAAACCAGAACATGTTTTGGCCGCATGATCGCTTGTGAGGTCGATGCTTCCTTGAAAATCACTCCAACTTAAACGTTTTTCATTCTCCCATTTGATCTCAGCTTGTTGACCTTGACACATCCAACCCACTGAGATCAAGAGGATGGTGGTTTTTAATCTAGCCATGCTTAAGGACTTAATATTACCAGGTTTAGGTTTTGAATTTACTTTGAATTATTGAGATGAGATCAATTTTCCTAATACAAAACCAACTCTCAATCAACCTCTCGAGCATAGGCCAATAAGCCACCTTTCAGATTGTATAGGTTCTTGAATCCATATTTGGTTTCGAGCGTGCGAATAGCTTCAACACTTCTCCTCCCGCAGCAGCAGTAGATAACCACCTCTTGATCAGTTGCAATTCTGTTAACAGCTTCCTCGATATGACAAAGGGGAATTAATTCACCTTTAATTTTAGCTTCTTTATGTTCAAATGGTTCACGCACATCGATTAGCTGAAAGTCCTTACCGGAACGTTTCCAATGCTCCAACTCTTTGCTAGTTATCTCTGATATGGGAATTTCGCTAATGTCTGATTTGTTCATCTCATTTGTGGTTCAGCTATACAAAATCTTGACAGTATAATCCGATTGTATCGTTATTAACGATATTGGGTGAATAGGTGTTCAAAGAAATAAGTTGAGTGAATTGGTGCAGATACATTGGGTTCTTTAAGCCTTTTTTTGCTCCATTCGGAGAATTAATTGGAAGCCTGACCAGAACCCTCGAGTTTGAGAGTCTGGTACAGTCCAAATGAAGACATTGATTTGTATATTGTATTTTAACACTGGCATAAAAACCGAAAGAAGCAGATCAGTTCCTGGATGGTATCAATTGGATTGTCAATCATTCATTATCACGTACACCTGCACATTCGTGTTGAGTACGTAATTATGCCTTGTGGGTCTCCGCTTGCCACGCTAGATAACCATCAATAGAAACCGTAAATTCTTTTTGGTGAAATCATGTTTTATTTGATTCCTTTCATAGAAAATTTCACTTCAAATCTCTTCTACTCAACAAAAAATAAATCGCACCTAGATAGAAAGCCAGCCACCCTGTGCTAATAGCCACTGCACTCATCGGTACATTATCCGTTATTTCCTGAAAAAAGTACCGAGCAAATGGCATAGGAATCAGATTGTTGAGCGACTTGATTGGAAAATACGGGACCATTGCTTCCCAAAAACTTCCTTCAAAGAACTCGTTATATTCGAAAACTGCCGCTAGAATTGGTTC
>JAAEPI010001467.1 GCA_024232835.1 Cytophagales bacterium | reverse complement strand
CGATCTATAGAGACTCTTCTGGGCAAGGTGAATGCCCAATGGTTATCGACGAAACTACTCCATCGTGTGGAAATTCACGTTTTGGTTGTTGGACTTGCACTGTTGTCAGCAAAGATAGGGCAATGGAAAGCCTTATCCAAAACGGTGAAGAATGGATGAGACCATTGCTTGATTTACGTAATCAATTAGCTAATACCACGATTATTGAAAACAAAGGGAAATATCGAAGTCATATCAGACGTGATGGCCGAATGGCCTTCAAAACACTCACTATTGATGGGAAAAAAGAGCTTACTGAAGGTTATACGTATGGCCCATACTTATTAAGCTTCAGACAGCAGTTTCTAAAAGAGCTATTAGAGGCTCAAAAGCAGCTAACTGAAGTAAGAAAAGATATCGAGTTAATCACAATACCTGAGCTTCATGCAGTACGACATGAATGGCTAAATGATCCCAATGAGCCGGATTGGGAAGATTCATTACCCAAAATCTTCAATACAGTTTTTGGTTATGATTTGGATTGGACCATAGACGATACAAATCAATTTAGCCACGAAGAAGCCAAGTTATTAAACGAAATATCACCCAATTATAATGTTGCACCACAGATGATTAAAAAGCTTATTGAT
>JAAEPI010001466.1 GCA_024232835.1 Cytophagales bacterium | reverse complement strand
TTCGCTTCCTTATGGCATCTCACCCCAGACCTCCAACAGCATGCCTCCCGGTTAGCCTGCCCAAAGGGCGAAGGTCTGAGTTTCCACGTTCCGCACAATTGATCCAATGAATGACTTATAGATCTTCGCATATGAATTGATACTTGAGGTTTGCTAAAAAGCATGATATACTTTCCGAAAATAAGGAGAAAGTATGTCATCTGTACAAGGCAAGCCGTTAACACCGGAAGCAAAGAAGTTGATCGTTTCGATTAAGCATTATTTTGATCGAAACGATCAAAAAATAACAAAACCAAGTGCGGAACATACCGCTTGTGCAGCAGGTATTGGTGTAGCTACAGTAAAAAGGATTATGGCCGATTACAATCGGAACCCAAACCTTCTTGACAAGCCACCAAGTATTCGAGGTCGCCGTGGTTATGCTGTCAATATTTCCCATCAAGAACGAGTTCGGCAATACATCCGTAATGCAAATCAAAAAGGAGAGTACATAACACTTGAAACTATACGAGATTTTCTTCAAGAAATTAATTCTGATGAATCGTTTCATATAGCGACGTTAGCAAGAACTCTTGATCGCTGGGGATTTGAATTCGGCAAAGGTACACGTTCACAACATCTGAAAGAAAAGGATCATGTAATTGCAGCACGACAGCGTTATCTACGAAAAAAAAGAAATAATCGATTGCCTGGAAATAACCTGATGACAGTCCGCCCCGAAGTATATTTGGATGAGTCATACGTTAACAAGAACCATAGCAATGATTTTATTTGGTATTCAGGTGAGGACGGCGCATGGATCCAAAAGCCAACAGGAAAAGGCGAGCGTCTCATCATTGTTAATGCCATTACCAAGGCAGGTTGGATTCACGGTGCTAAACTTGTTTTTAAGAGTACAAAAAAGACCGGGGATTATCATGGACAGATGAACATTGGTTTGTTTTTAAAATGGTTCACGGAAAAACTTCTCCCTAATATTCCTGATAGATCGTTGATAGTAATGGATAATGCGCCGTACCATAATACCCTGTCAGAGTATTATGCACCAACAGTATCGAGTTCAAAGGATAAAATTTTGACTTGGCTAGAGCAAAATAAGATTTACTGTAGAGAAGATTGTTTGAAGCCTGAATTGGTCGAAATAATAAAAAAATTAGCACCTGA
>JAAEPI010001465.1 GCA_024232835.1 Cytophagales bacterium | reverse complement strand
ATTGTACCCAAATCGTGGGCTTGCATTTCAGTAAGGAATTCCGGTGGAATCACCGTCTGGGTCCGTTATATGTAGTTGTTGCACTCAACTTAAGTCAACTTTCTTTATATTTCAGTATTTACTATCCTAATTAGTAAATGTTTGTATTAGCGATTGATTTACAGAACTAATTTTCGCTCATTTCCTGATTGGGTCTTAAATTTACGGCAAATTGAATCTAGATTTACTTTCACCAATAAGGCCGTTTATATATTTGTTCAAAGCCATAAATTTGATTTTTTGTTTCCGACAACCAATGAGGTTTCGTATATTACAGATATTTGATTTTTAGGAAATATTGATATGGTTTTCTATTGGCTTAGTACTTCTTGACACCTCAATTTTAGTTCAATCATCAATATCAATTCAATAATGTCACTCTAGATGTATTATTGCCCAATAAAAAGCTGTGTTTTTTATTTGATTGAATTTGATTTGTTGAAGTATAGCGTATTGTGGTTATCTATTGGACCAGAAACTTCAAACGTAGTTCAAATTAAATCTAATTTCGAATTAATGTATCACCACAAATTTTACAGAACTGACAATTCATCCTTGATGATCGCAGCGGCAACCGATGATTTGAATTGCGAAAGACGTTGCGCCTACCAAAGCTTTCTAGGTCGTAAAATATTTCGGTGCGTAGCTTTTAAAATGTCCCAGTATTCTCAAAGTATTCTTCTTCTCTCGTTACATTTTTCTTATCTCCACAGCAGAAGACTTCGAGAACATTCAGGATGCATCGTCCTCAAGGTAAATGTTCTTCGCCATGTCATCCATTCCCTTGATATATGGGCGTATAAGCTGAGTTTGAAATTTTACTTCATTCAGGTGTCCATTGCAGTGCTTCGTGGTGACAATTGAACTCCTATCAGCTATTGGGTTCTCGACGAACATCGTTTTGATTCCAGGTGCATGTCGTTGTTTTATATCTCTTTCAAAACCCTGTGATGATTGTAATGTCCATGCCTTACGTTTACGGTACCATCTTCATATTCAGGGATTGCTGGCATGAATGGAGAAGATACCTCATTTTTTATCGTCTCCGTCAAGCCAGCGGTGCATGAACATCAACGAACCGATACGTATTTCATTCTGGCGCGTGAAAGAACCAAATTTAATGGCCAGGTGGTTCTAGCAGGTAGGTTTAAATAACTTCCATATTTGGTACTCAGTGTTGAAGCTGCT
>JAAEPI010001464.1 GCA_024232835.1 Cytophagales bacterium | reverse complement strand
TATCAGTAGATACTAAAAAGAAAGAAAATCTTGGGAATTATAAGAATGCTGGACGAGAATACGTGTGCTGGTTCACCGTGAATCGGATTTTTCGAGTTTAAAATAAGCTACTTTATTATTGGGGCGCTGCCCCAAACCCCGAGGTTTTTTTAGGCATAAGAAATGGCTCAAGATTGTCATTTTCTAATTTGAAAGTTGGGGAGGCTTTGGACTACCTCCCCTAATGACAACAATCTGTCACCTTTCATCCGACTATCCCTCGGCAGGTTGCTCCTCAGCATTGCCCGCTTCCGTTTTGCCAGACGGTGGCATTATACTCTAACCTCCTCATAAAAAGTAGAACGTTTTGCATTGCGTGTCGCTTTACGCCTTGCTCGCGCAAATTCCAGCTTTTGATCACGTTCCGCGAATACCTTTTTCTCGTTCCCTTCCAATTTAGTTCTGGGTGCTACATAGCCAATAGCGCTATGGAGACGCACATCGTTGTAATGCTCCACATACTCTCCTACAAGACGTCTCGCATCTTCAAGACTGACAGGACAGTGTGGACGGATACTTTCTTGTTTTAGCGTCTTATGCCAACGTTCGAGTTTCCCGTTGCTTTGTGGGTAAAATGGCGATGTCCTCACGTGGGTCATACCACTGATCCGAATAAATTCTTTGAAATCCCTCGCTATAAATTGAGGGCCATTGTCAGAGATTATCCGAGGCCCCACATCAGGATGCTTTTCTTTCGCACGCTCTATAATTATTTCTATCTCTGCCTCCTTCATGCTTTCTCGCATTTCCCAATGGATTATATAACGACTATATCCATCCAAAATAGCACATAGATAGTAAAATGTTCCGTTAATGTTTATGTAGGATATGTCTATATGCCAATGCTCATGCGCCTTCAGAGGTTGTAGGAATCCTTTTCCTTTTTTAGAAGGTTTTCGATCCCACTTCCGCATTACACCCGCTTCGATCAATACCCGATATACACTCGATGGGCTTACTGCAACAATATTTCCATCAAGCATCATAAACGTTAGCCTGCGGTAACCCTCATCCGGATGCAGTGCATAGTAATTAACAATCGCTCCCTTTTCCCAATCTTCCAGCCAGGTATCTCGTGGTATCCATGCATTGTGCTCATTAATCTTCCCATATCGCTTTTTCCATTCACTGAACTTTTGCGCTGATATACCAATCCAAATTACTATTTGGCGAACTCTTATGTCCGTCTTCTCAGACCACTGGTTAGCAAAGTCTACCACTTTATCACGTATGTCGTGAGCAACCCAAATACCTTTTAGCTTTCCCCAAGACTTTTTTTTAACGCAATATGCTCCTCCATAAGTTCTGAGAGAACCTCATTTTTTCTGGTAAGCTTCTCCTCAAGCTCTAAGGTCTTCTTTTTCCATCTAACGATTTCTTTGGCATTACTATTATTAAGGGCAAATGCCGCATTACTAAATAACTCTTTCTGCCAGCGATAAAACATTGTTGGGTGAATATTATTCTCATCGCATAGGTCTGATAAAGCTTTCTTTTCAAGCAAATGTTGTTTTAGAATGTTTACTTTCTCTTCTATGCTAAATCTACTTCTTTTTTTAGGTTCCATCATTTTCTCCTCTAAATAAAGACTATAATTATAGCTTATTTAGAATAAGAAAAATCCGTTTCCGTCTGAGGCAAAACAGCTTGTACTTCGGTAATAGTTCTGAAAAGCTGATTTTACCGGAAGTTGTTTCTCCATTGTGCAATTGATGGAACGAACCCTCTCCACAGACAGTTATAATCTGCGCGTCTTTATATTCAAAGCATCTTTTTAAAAAGTCT
>JAAEPI010001463.1 GCA_024232835.1 Cytophagales bacterium | reverse complement strand
ATCTGAACTAGGGGAATTAATTGGAAATCCCATATTTTGGGGTTGTGCCCATGCTGATGTTTCACTATCCCAACTAGCTTTGAAAATATCAAATTCTCCTAAGCCTGGGTGTCCATTCGAACTGAAATACAAGGTTTTTCCATCAAGATCTAAGAATGGTGCGTCCTCATCAGCAGAGGTATTGATTGGTTCACCTAGATTAACAGGCTTTCCCCATTCACCTCGTTCGTTCATTTCTGTTTTGTACAAATCAAACCCTCCAAAGCCACCCGACCGATTGCTCACAAAATACAGCGTTTTTCCATCACTACTAATGGTCGCATGTGGTTCATTGCTTGTTGGGTTATTAATTTGCTTGGGATAAGCCACTGGTTTCTGCCAAGAACCATCCTCATTTCGATTACAATAAAATAAATCCCCCCCTCCTTTTTCCGCTAAATAAACAATCAATTGCTGTCCATCTGGGGAAAGACCAACAGAAGCATCATGTGAATCGGTATTAATATTTTCTAAGTTTATCGGATCACTCCATTTACCCTGCGGATTCTTCGTTGTCATGTAGATATCTTCATAAAGATCGTCTGGATCATCTTGTTCAGAACTACCTGTCACT
>JAAEPI010001462.1 GCA_024232835.1 Cytophagales bacterium | reverse complement strand
GAATTTTTGGAGCTTGGGTCTAGACATGCTAATATAGGTTAAGTTAGGTGTAAAAGTACCCTAGGAATCGATTAAAACAGTTTCCAGACACCTACTACCTTTACTTTTGGAGATATTGGCACTTTTAAGCCTCTGTGACACTTTTCGTGTCACAAACAGGGGTCCAAAATTTTGGTGGTTTCCAGGCTGTAAAATCTCAGCGCAAGGTCCAATTTGCTCAAACAAGGTACCAAACTAGAGATCTCATGGAGTACTATCATAACAAACTATATGGAAAGCTATCAAGGCATTACTAAACCTATGACCCCAAAAGTAGCAAAAATGGCGATTTTACATTTAAGCTGCTATTGGTGACCTGTTGAGGCTTTCCTATTGCCAAAATATGTAAAATTATGCTATTGTTCAAAACAAATCCGGGGGCTCCGCCCCTGGTCCTCCGACAAGGCCAGGGGCTCTGTCCCTGGACCCCGTGTGCCGGCTCACTTCGTTCGCCGGGAGGCTCAGCCTGCCCTGACCAAAATCCCTAGCTACGTGGTTGCTCCTGCTCTACATCCCTTACTCTTCCCACGACAATGTAACCCTACCCATTTAACATCATAGCTCCCTTTCCACCTCTCGCTTCCTATTTCATCTTCCACTTCTCCGCCGTGCAGTCTTCCTTTCATCTCCCAATCAATTCCCTTTACAAGTAGGACACTGCTATACAAATGACTGGCGGGTATTTTAAAATTTCGCCATATTTTTCCATTCATTTATCCTTTTATTTTGTAGGCGCAAACTAAGCAGGCATAATAATACCCAGAAATGTATACGGTGGCCCGTAATTAACTTGACGTCGAAATGTGCAGTAAGTAACTTAACATACTATAACATACTATAATCTGGTGAACTGCATGTCTCGATGTCAAGTTAATTATGGGTCACCCTATATAATGTAATATATCAATATCAAGATATTATACTACCCTGTCCCTAGCCAGTTAAGGGGGCCGGAGGTCCCGACCTTGTGATGGCTATAAGGTCAAAAATAGATTTTAATACTAATTATGAGTTTTGACGAAGGTAGGGTAGCAGATACTTTTTACCGGATCAAAAATATTCATACCATAAAGTTGAAGTTAAACTCACCTTATGTAATCTTTCTTTTGACAACTGCTGCAGTCATCTGAAACAATGACGTATTACAGATCTACATTGGTATTATATTTGTGAAAAAAACGGTGTAGATTTGAAACTTAAATTCAGGGAACTATATTATATTAGTGGTGATTAATGATATTATGTATGGAAGTGGAGGGGTTTATTTTGCTATACAAATTATATAACAATTCTATTAATTTTCCTATACATTGTAACTACCTTGGTCTATTCCCAGGTCGACTGCGCTATCCAGGAACACTTTGCATTCACCATGTATCGCGATAGCATTGTCAACCTCGCAAAAGGTGATAGCTTTTGAGGACGCCTTGTCCACGGTCATCAGAAACATAATGATAACGAATGTACTAAACGACATGGCTCTAGTAAAGAAATTAATTGCAGTTAACTACCATTATCTACAGGGTGGCCTAAAAATACTATTACGTTTTTATTCATTCAATTAGTTAAGCATCATCAGCATCTGCCGTCTACCAACTATTATATCTCGATGGGTATCCCTTATTGGATACTATGCCCGTTTTAGGTCAAACGTTAACAAAGTAATTTTCTGACTGACACACCTATACTCATCTTAATTAATTAGTTAATATAGTATTTGTTGAAATGATATATTATTATTAACTAATTAATTGAGATGATTATAGACGTGTCAGTCAGAAAATTACTTTACTGATTGACGGGCCACGCCCGTCCCAAAATAAACTTTATTGAAGTTTGACCTAAAACGATTCATTACTTAGTCGAACAGAGAAAGAAAATCTATAAACATTTCGGCAAACTTATTAAGATATTCAACTATTCAAGGTGTCTTTGTTTGTGAGAAGAACGTAGATAGTGGAGATACACCAGAATCCAAGAGTTGTGAAGTGGATTTAAAGGTACCGTCGCGTCGAGGTACCAGCTGCTGCTTTCACCAAGGATTTTCAGATTGTCACTGGCGGCAAGGATTATGACCAGTCTAGCTTCGTCCGGTACATTGTTATACAGCAGCATATCCGTTCCTCTAAATGTACGACAATCTTCATCAGTGAGGACGAGAGCAGCTAGGGAGATTGGAGCTATTGGGCGAGAGTTCATTTTCCTGCTCACTCGCTGAGCGGAGTTTTTGACAGCATCCTCTCGAGGGAGACGGGCGAAGAGATCCTGTCACAGCGCAGTAGATGCGGTGGACGTTGGTTGCTGGACTGGCAGGAGGGCCATCTGCTTAATGGTAGCAAGGGCTTCTTTGGCGCTGGACTCCGGAGGATCAAGAGGGTGGTTGTGAGCTTTTCCAATTCATACAATTTAAACAAACTTGGAGTAAGGATTTGGAGTAAACGGCAAAATTATCAAAAAGGAATAGTAAAACCATCGTCTACCATTGAAAAGTTAAGACACCACAAAATTGAGTTAGCTCCTATTCGATACCCATGCATATCATGTGTCTATTATATCTGGCACAATGCAGAAACATCAAACGATTTCACTGTACAGTATTGAAAGCGAAGGCCCTGACCTACGTGATATTTTTGAGCTTTTAACATCTATGAAAGGTACGGAAGTCTTTCAGTTTCAATGGGTTCCTAGCCACACCAACGTGCCCGGAAACGAACTCGCTGACTTAGCAGGAAAAGAAGCGACTACACTCTCAAAGAGGACCAATTAGCAATAACGTATGGAACAGCTAAGGCCCTGATAGAGCGAATGATCAAGGACCCTGCCCCTCTCATCCTACATAGTAAAAGAGAGCTACAAGAACATCAATCTCAAGTGGGATGAAAGAGTCAGTGAGTCACTAGTAGGAAAAATGCTGCACTTTTAGCTCAGCTGCGCTCAGGCCACTGTCGATATCTTGCAGCCAACAACCACAGAATCTACAACACCAAGTCGTCTACCTGTAGCTAATGCAAAGAAGAAGATGAAACAATTAGTCACTGGCTCAAATGCCCAGCTACCATTATGAAGAGGATGTCAATTTTTGGAAAAGAAAACATAAGTCTCGGGAGGCTCATAGAAGAACCAACAAAAGTCCTAGCGTTTGCTAAGGCAACCCTTCTGGATTCGCCTTAGACGTCGTCTCAACGCAACAACAACAACAAGTACTTGAAACAGCGATGTCACTGTTCAAAAGATAAAGAGAGCGAAAGCAAAGGGCCTTTCAATACACTTGATACAGTGAATTCATGACAAAAATCAAACAAAGTAACTTAAGCAGCAATGCCTGGGATAATGACTGGGAACGAGCAAGCCATCGAAATATCACATATTTCCAAACGCAACCAAACGACTACTTTGTGAAATGTGGTTCACGCGGGAAGCTAGGCTCATTGGTCCTGGAAATTATTGCGGAGTAACTTAGACGATGAGTGATATCGCGCGGCGCGTACAAATTTGACCCAGAAAGCTCTATTTTTTAATTTTTTTTTT
>JAAEPI010001461.1 GCA_024232835.1 Cytophagales bacterium | reverse complement strand
GTAGAAGAATCAAAGGCCCTTGGCCCTGTTCCCGGAACTACGTGTCCGCTTTGTGGATTTCCGTCATTTGATTGGACAGAGAAAGTGGCTCAAGATGAGGACATTGCCAAAATAATAAATGAAGAGTTTCCAGATTGGAAACCACTGGATGGTGTGTGCGAAAGATGTGCGGAATATTATAAGATTCAAGCAGGAAAGTGGTAGTTTAAAAGTGCGAATAAGTATTTTTTATATAAAAAATATAGGAGGATGTGTATGAAGCTTACGCGAAGGACGTTTATGAAGGTTGCAGGAGGGGTAACAGCGGCGGTATCAATACCTATGAGAAATGCGCTGGCCTTAACGTCATTGAAACCGGCCGTTGAGGTAGATAACCCACTCGATTCTTATCCTGATAGAAACTGGGAAGACGTGTACAGAAACCAGTATAAATATGATCGTTCATTTCCATTTGTTTGCTCGCCTAATGATACTCATCAGTGTCGTGTAAGGGCATTTGTGAGAAATGGCGTAGTGATAAGAGTAGAGCAGGATTATGAGCATCAGAACTATGGTGACATAGAAGGAAGAACACCTCAAAGATCATGGAACCCAAGAATGTGTCTGAAAGGATTTACTTTTTTCAGAAGGGTTTATGGTCCGCATAGGCTAAGATTCCCATTGCTCAGAAAAGGTTGGAAACAGTGGGCGGATGATGGCTTCCCTGAATTAGACTGGAATGCTAGAGAGAAATATAAATTTACATCTAGAGGTACTGATGAGCAGTTAAAGATGTCTTGGGATGATATAATCGATTATGTTGCTAAAGGGATGATTGCTATCGCTAAAG
>JAAEPI010001460.1 GCA_024232835.1 Cytophagales bacterium | reverse complement strand
CCCATAATATCACTCCACATGTGTCCACTGGTGTTGAGCCATATTTAGTAATGTTTGGTTGTGAAGGTAGATGCCCTTCCATGTTAATCTTTTCTGGGAAGAGATGGTATTCCACCTACTCTCTTGATGAATGGATTGACCAATTGCCATTAAATTTGAAAAAGGTTTGGGGATTAGTCCAGAGGAATAATAAGAAAATGCAAATTGCTTTTGCCCAACAGTATGATAAGAAATGCCAAGATCACATATCAAAGGTAGGGGATGGAGTGTTATGGTTCCACCCCCAAGATTTATAAGGGGACTTGTGAAAATTTGCGATGCCATTTGTGGGTCCATATTTAATTGACAGCCTCTCCAGCTTACATACATCAAAAATTAAACTTGAGTCCAATGACAGTTCCGAGTTGATAAATGTGAATGTTGATCAATTGAGTATGTGTTATCCAAAGTTCGCACCCAAAACTACGTTACATTTTTCTAGAATTAAGAAACGGTGCAAAGCTAACAGGAAACAGTTCCAATGAGTAATTGACCTGGCGGGCTTATCACCATTTTGT
>JAAEPI010001459.1 GCA_024232835.1 Cytophagales bacterium | reverse complement strand
TCAAAATGTACATTACGCCTCCCACCTCCATCTTCTTCGTCTTCCTTCTCAATCTGCACCATTTCAATACCCTTTCTCATTTGCTCCAAATGATATTCGGTCTCCTCCTCAGTGGGTGGTTCATTTGAAACGAATCTTTCCATAGCCATAGTGTTAAGGAGTGACTGCTTTCCCAACAAATGATCATTATTTCTCGAGGTCACTGACGGCCCACAGGCAGAAGTCCGTTTTGCATAGGTTGGTTTTCCATCCAGATTTCCAACTTGGAACTCGCTTGGCCTCGCCATGAACAGGTTAATCAAGCCAGAATAGTAATAAGAGTTTGGAGTTGCCAGACTCCTGAGACATCCTTGCACTTCACACTTTTGGAGCGATGGGTCAAATTTCTTTGCGTCCGGAGACAAAACAAAGCTATACAGGTCAGCAATCTTGGCTCTCCCTCTGGAATCCAGGTATGATTCCAGCACAAGTGCGATTTTCTTTGCAGTTTCTGAACTGGCTGCAAGATCGGTCCTTGAGTCATCAGCAGAACATTTTGTATTCTTAGATCTCTTTTTCACGCTTTGCGCTTCAATCGAATGGGTCAGTTTCAATGACTTGGAAGCTTGCTCGATGAATCTTTCGCAGATTTGATCTCTCAATGAGATTTTCCACTTCGATGCTGGTCCATCTACTTCATTCAACGCAAAAATTTCCGAATGCCAAGAAAGAAATACCAATAATTCACTAAAACATTCAGATCCGTCATTCGGGAACAATTCCCCATAAATTTTCTGATCAAACGCTATTTCTGACAACAGCTGACTTTTCAAATGCCCCAGTGATACAGTTGTTTTTTCTTTATGTATTATGTAGATAGCCCAAATCAGGAATGTTCGGCACGTATCCGTCAGTTTCGAGACCAGGAGCCCATCCTTGGAGAGAACACAATAAAGATGGGGTCTCTTTCTGCAGAATTCGAAGTCTTCAAACTCTAAGGCGGATCTCGAATCAAATTGCGAATCGATTTGTTGAATTTTGTCCAATTCTATTTTCCTGTTCTCC
>JAAEPI010001458.1 GCA_024232835.1 Cytophagales bacterium | reverse complement strand
CGCCTCTCCCACCGCCACCGCCGCCGCCACCGCCGCTGCCACCGCCGCCACCACCGCCGCCGTCACCGCTACCGCCACTGCAATGACATCAATGTTATATAAGAGACTAAGTTGATATGAACATCAGTATCTTACCAATCTTTACCTAGTGCAGATGAATAATTGCAATGATTCTCATGGTCCTCTTTGCACTAACATTCAAACCTTGGGAAGCGAATTTAGAGTATGTCATGATAGAATTTGCAGATGTTATGAATGCAATGGTCAAAGATGAGCCAACAGCATCATGAGGGTTCATGATGCATGAAGGGTATAAATAGAGGTCAATAACGTCTAGATATCATTTGATGTGTGATCGTCAAGGTGTGCACATCGTCATTATTTCATACTGAACTCAAAATGAATGATGAAATAGAGTGGGTGAGTGATGAAAGTGATTATGTATCCGACGATGAAGTGGCAAGTTTGCAACCTGAAATTCCATCGATTCTTTGGAAAGTTATCCAAAAGTCTGCAGAACGAGACTTTGATGGTAATGTACTCAATGCTTATATTTCCTTTGTTCTAATGTGTCGCAACATCAAGAGAGATGTGGATCATCAAAAGATTATGAGCAATGTACGACGCTATCAAGAAGGATCTGATGCAATGGGTTTTAAAGAGGCTTTACTTAAAGCTGTCAACAAAAGGAAACATCTGATCCACCAAAAAGTGGAAGAATTAGATGAAAGTGAGGAAGATGAATAAGGTTATCTCTCCATTGTCTATAAATAGGGGTAAGCAAATCAAAATAATCAGTTGATCATTTACTATCAACGTGTAAGCATCATGCCTGTGAAGAAAGCACGCACCTGTCCACTTTGCAAAAAGGAGGGTATAATTCGGTTAAGCTCTCATCTTAGGCATAAAAATAAAATGAGTGCAGAAGAACGTGCACCTCACTTGAAGTCTGCAAGAGATACTACTGTAAAAAATGAGTATGCAGTACTTAATTCTGCTGTTGAAAGTGATGCTCTCACTGAGTTTTATGAGAAAAAACGCTCTATCGAAGTAGAATTTCAAGACATTGAAGATCGTATTGTTGGGTTATATTTGGAAGCAAAGCCATCAACACGTAGTACAATG
>JAAEPI010001457.1 GCA_024232835.1 Cytophagales bacterium | reverse complement strand
CTGTTGGCCAATTAAAAATGACTGCTGAAGCAATCATAAACAGCTCAGGGCTGAGCCAGTACAATCAACTAACTAATATGATCACAGATAAAAGTAGCAAAGAATACCAAACTTCCAGCACAATGGAAGATCAAGAGCCACAGGTTATGTTTATGACAACAGGCACATTGAATGATGCTCTTAGTAGCACAACTGAAGACATTTCTGTAAGTGAAGCCTATTCAAGCACATACTGGCCAGGTTGGAGAAGCTGGCCTGATTTGACCTTGAAGATGCCACCACCAATGCAAGCCACCAGAATAAGAAAATGGAGATCATGTTCCTCCTTATTTCTGCATTCCATAACAATAATGGCCATCAGCTACTTACTGGCACCCAGAACTTCCCAGGCATTGTTTCATAATGCTCCTGGGCCAATGCTGTGCCAATCATCAAAAGCTGGTACTTTATGGAGACCACCCAAAATTACCAGATGCTATGCTGCCAAGGGTAAGAGCAGTTCGTCTACAAAATTGTTCACTACAACACTAAGATTGTTCGAAAAGAACTTAATTAAATATGAATCCAAAGCATTTCACTGTAGAATCATCTTTCATGAGATTCAAACCTTCACATACCTTTTTGCTAACCGGAGGTTGAAGAAAGATAAGACTATTGAAAAATCTGTGGGGATTGAGGAATGTAAGAGAATGCAGAAGTTCAAAAAGTGTGAACATGGAAGAATGGAACTCATAGATGGAATGTGGCAGACCTCTAATAAAATGAACTGGGACTATCCTGGAGGATTCTTTCAATGTTGTACCTGGATAAAATTTAGAGCAACCAATTGTTTCCTCACAGAAACAAAAGTGTTTAAGTCACACAGTGACAGGACAATGGATGGACTAATAGGTGGTGTAGGGCACTGCAATTATCATCAGGGCTCATGTGAGCTTAGTGATGGAAGTGCCCTACTTTGGCAACCAAATAATTGTATGTATGAGCTTCTAAGGGTGAAGTTTTATGAATACGGCTCCAAGTTACTCAAGAGTTCCATTGAAGAAGTGAAAGAGAGCGAAGAATGGAAGGAAATCTTTAGGGCCACGGCCGAATTCGTCGCCGATCTCGTCCAAAATGCCTACTTGACTTGAAGATGGTGATACAGTTTACGTGATTGAGATGTATAGAATTCATATGTACATCGGCAAGCGTTTTCAGACTCTTCCGTTGCTTTCAAAGCTGTTTTGCGTATGCATCTGAAAGTAATCGCAGATTCGCGTTGTAGGCTAAAATAAGCGTGGGCATTAAAATTTTGTCGATGTTTGCTCGATTCGATCGTCTTCCATTTTTGTATTTTGTGGTATTTTTTCTGTCGTTTTTCCCGCTTTTCGAATATTATGTGAAAATGATGTTCACCCAAAATATTCCGATTAGGATAACATTTTTATTTGCTTTTCCTGCCCTTGCAAAAGTTCATACCTACTGTAGGTGATTATCTGTCCTGTGATCGTTAGTCAGTATTATTCCTTTGCATGTTGTCGATTCCCTTCGTTCGTTTATTTCTCCAAATCGATTCCCTTCGTTCGTTTATTTCTCCAAAAGGTGTG
>JAAEPI010001456.1 GCA_024232835.1 Cytophagales bacterium | reverse complement strand
ATATATCCTGAAAAAGTGTCGTATTCGCTTGTATCGGGAATATTCATACAAATTGTTTCATTTACATCATCAATATCAGTTTTTCCCAAAACCAGCCACTCGGCATCGTTTAGCTTAACAATATAAGGCGGTTCATCTTTATCGGTTTCATCACTGATTTCGCCAACAATTTCCTCAAGCAGGTCCTCAAGCGTAATCAGGCCGGAAACACCGCCATGCTCATCCACTGCAATCGCCAAATGCTGTTTGCGCTTTTTAAACTGACGGAGCAGTTTATCCAAATTAATGTTTTCAGGAATAAAATAAGGATTGGTCATAATATTTTTAATATTAAGCTCCGGTCCGGATACAACCTGGTGCATAAAGAGGTCTTTTACATTCACGATGCCAATAACATGATCAACATCGCCTTCAATAACCGGAATTCTTGTGAAACCCGATGTTACAACGGTTTTCAATTGCAATGGCTCATTGGTATCAATAACAAACATGTCGGTTCGCGGCGTAATGATTTCCGATGCGTGAGTGTCGTTA
Organism: Cytophagales bacterium; assembly: GCA_024232835.1. Classification (GTDB taxonomy): domain Bacteria; phylum Bacteroidota; class Bacteroidia; order Cytophagales; family Cyclobacteriaceae; genus JAAEPI01. Next base: position 613 of record JAAEPI010001456.1, on the reverse strand, counting down.
AATTCAAAAATATTATAGATCAACTCCTTTTCTTCCTCTTTGATTTCCCCCTCCTCTTCCACAACTTCCACGAAAGTGATCAGTTCCTCTTCAGTCGCAGCAGGTGTTTCTTTAATGCGGCCGGTTAACTTAGGGATGAAATTCAAAAGCCACGTAATTGGGGAAAACAGAATTGACATCCAATAAATGGGAAAGATAACAAATTTGGCAATCAGAATATTGTTGCGTGTGGCAATTGATTTGGGAATGACTTCGCCAAACACCAGAATCAGAAAAGTCATACATCCGGTAACGATTCCAACGGCGTAATTAGAAAATGCGGCCAGCGTGTCAGATGTTCCCAATACTGAGATAGTAACTGATGTCGCCAATGCTGAAGCGGCCACATTCACCACGTTATTACCTATCAGAATTGTGGACAGCAATTGATGGGGCTGATCTTTCATTTTTTTGATTAATACACAAGATTTACGACCTGATTTGGCAATATGAATCGCTTTGGTGCTGCTGATAGAAAACAATGCGGTTTCCGCTGAAGAAAAGAAAGCGGACAGGATTAGTAAAACTGACAGTACAATCATCTACTCTGACATACTATCTATTTTCACTTATT
>JAAEPI010001455.1 GCA_024232835.1 Cytophagales bacterium | reverse complement strand
GTGATGTTGTCATCCTGTACTCGAGCCCCGTATTGACATCTGTTATACCCGCTGCGCGATGTAGAAGAGGATTACGCCTGAGAATAAACCCACGTGCACATTGAAAATTCAGTCACGATGATCATCCATCTACACAGCAGTATTCATACTTAGCTTTGGCCGCATCTTCGTGCCCCCCCATTAATGGGAAGTTAACAGGTTTGGATATACGAGCATCCAAAGTGGTCATTTCACTAATCCAGCTCGATTCCTTTCAATTTTTTATCAGGATTCCCACTTTTATTTACCAAAATCAAGACAAATTTCGTCGAGATACACAACATTTCCGATGACTTTCGGTGTTTTGAGAAGATAACGAGAAGTTAATGCCCGCATCAACGAACCTACCGCCCTATAAAGTTGACATCAAGCCACAGAAAACCGCCCAGATTCCGTTGTTATCGAAATTGATAGTAAAATGACTTCATTCATGACGTATCCCGTCAAAAGGTAAGAAAAGTGCGATGCACAAGACCTAAATCTATATACGGGACAACGAAGATAACAATAATTAGCTGAATTTATATGATTTTTCAACTCCAAATCCCAGTAAAACGCCATATAGTCACAACTTCAACTGCCTCCAGCCACCTGAAATCAACCTGCCTTTGAACGTCACGTACACCATATGCTAGAGCCGAGATTTCATGATTATGAAGCCCAAATGAATGGCCACACATCCCGAAGTTAACATCTGACATGGTAAACTCAGCGCAGACGCACCGCTCGACGCATTGATTCAAGTGTTTCGAAACATAACTGGCCATATCTACTCGATGTTCATGGTCAATTGTCCACGGAAGCCGGGGGTCGCAGCCTTGAAGATCATCACGTCGGAAACGATGACCCCTGTTGGATTCGGATACAAGCGTTTCCAAATCCCCTGGCCCATTCATACCAAGCTCGTCCCGAATGGCACTTGCAAGATGATCAACGTCACTCCGTAAAATTCCCGAGTACTCGCTCGTTCCATCATTTCGAACTCCAAACGCACTTAACGTTTGGTTGCGAACATGACGAATTCCATTCAAAATCGAGATGAGTTAAGAAAAAGTTAAGAAAAAGTTAATAATACGTAACTGACCCTTGTTTTTCTTACACATCTCCATAACCTGCGTTGGGTCTGCTAGCGTAGTCGAGTCGAATGCTCCAGAAAAAACGATCATAATTTGAGAGAGTCAGCAGCGTATAGAATCGGTCAAAATGGGTGAAATAGCTCATATCCTCCGTATCTCGCTTCACTGTTTTATCGAAACCACAAATGTCAACAGCCCAGCCTGTAAGATCATCGTACCAAAGCCGATTGAAAGCAAAATAACAGTGCCCCATGAAGTGAAATTCTCCTGGCATAGGAATCACCCATTTGTAACGATGGGGGGAAAGTTCAATGAGGTTCAGCCGAAGTTAACCCCGAATGAACCAAGAAAAGCGCAAAGGCGGCTTCGTTCGGTTTCATGCACACATGTATATTGACTCCTGGATGTACCAACAACTCGAATGCCGATATCATACAAATCACTCACAAAAAAAAAGAAATCCAAACCGAAAATCCGCACTTCAGTCAGTTTTTCAGCACTTGACTCACATGAAGTTAACAATGAATACTCATAAATGCACATCAACACGCACCTGACGTGAATTTCCCCTCAAAATCCTAACGAAATACGCCTGCATTGTTTCCCCTCTGTTTCCATCAACAAAATCCCATTGCTTTCTTTGAGCCTCCACTCAAACACTTAAAGATCAAAGTTCATATTTATTCTTTGATACGAATATACCTTTCAGTTAACACTGAATAAAGAAATTTTTCATATTTATTGATCCTGCATCACAATTAATGGTATTTCATTAATAACGGCCATGTCCAGGACATCAAATATCATAGCATATAGCTTGAAATCAACAGCCATATAAACAGAAGTTAATGTCAGATATATAAACATTGATTTTCCCTTGAATTTTACTGTGGAAAAAGGACAGAACTGAAAATTTTGAACACATGTATACTCAATCAGAGGCG
>JAAEPI010001454.1 GCA_024232835.1 Cytophagales bacterium | reverse complement strand
GCTCCTTGTTGAAAAAATGAACGGCTTCGATATACGATGGATTTCCGTCGGTAATGAGGGAGATTTTTTGATCATCCTTTGCCGTTCGGATAGCTTCGTCGGCAGCCGCTATAGCGGGTATGGTTCCCCTGTTATCAGACACGTGGTATGCGACAATAGAACGTTTTTTTGCTGAGATATAAAACCAGACATAATGGTTCTTTCCTATGATCTTGATATAGGTTTCATCTCCCACCAAAATGTTATCAATATCACCTTTATGCTTAAGGTTGAACTGATGGGCGTAATAAGCAGTGGCTTTGACGTAATTGAGAACGGTCTGATAAGAGATAGAGATATCAAAAACCCATTGAAGAACCAATGCTGCTTTTCTTGCGCTGAGAGCAAATGAAATATAGAAAGCCAGAACAAGCCCTAAGACGTTATCAGATTTACGTATTTTGAATATATCGATTACTGAATCATTGGGTCGAACCGGCTCAGAATGTTGGATTTGTTTTGAAGTGAGATGATATTCGCGGTATTGATAATTGACTTTGAAATGTGTTGATTGCATCTTTTGAAGCATTTTCTCAGATGAGGTGAGTTTATTAAATTTGTTGATACGGTAGGGGCAATTATCATTGCAGCATTTGTATATAGAGACAATGAGACGCTTCTTCCATCGATAGAGGGCATGACCGCAATGAGGGCAGTAGTATTTTGTTTTTGATGGTCGAAGGGGTTTGTTAAGCTGAAATGTTTGGTTACATACTTTGCATTTCAACTGGGTTCGCTTCTTTCCATTGTTGAAATAGAGGTATTGAT
>JAAEPI010001453.1 GCA_024232835.1 Cytophagales bacterium | reverse complement strand
TAATGGTGGTGACCCCAATTTTTCGACTGATCAAAATCCATTTGTAGTCTATAATAATGTAGGGACTTATGAAGTTTCTCTTTTTGTCTCAAATGATGAAGGTAGCGATACCCATACCGAGATAGATTTTATCACAGTGTTAGATGTTCCGATGGTGGATTTTGACGCTACAGTCATAGGTTTTGAGGCTGATTTTACAAATACATCGACAGGTGGTGATTTTTACGAATGGGATTTCGGCGATGGTGCTTTTTCATCGGAGCTAAATCCTTTTCACGCCTATGATAATCCTGGAGAATATGAAGTAATATTGACGGTTACTAATGATTGTGGAGCAGAAACAGTTACGCTGATAGTTATCATAGAATCTACATTGCTTGCTAGTTTTGAAGCTTCAGCAGAAATGGGTTGCGCGCCTTTGGAAGTGAATTTTTCTGACACTTCTGAAGGTAGCCCTACTTTTTGGGAATGGACTTTCCCAGGGGGGGATCCAACAACATCTGGCTCTTCTAACCCAGTTGTTACTTATAATGCAGCAGGAACATATGACGTTAGCCTCGCCTTGGGAAATGATTTTG
>JAAEPI010001452.1 GCA_024232835.1 Cytophagales bacterium | reverse complement strand
TGTAGCTCTCCTAATGGATTTATTGAACTACTCTCTGTTTCTGAAGATGGAGTAGCTCAAGATGGTGGAGCGGGTGAATACAGCTTGTCTGACTACACCATCACATGGGAAGTAGGTGGAGTCGCTTTCGCTGACCCTGCCGATGGTACGCTCGCCAATGCGTTAGGTAACGGTGGAACTTCAACTAGAATCGAAGATCTTGATGCTGGAACATATACCATATCTGTTACTAACGAAGTAACGGGTTGTCAAACTTCTATCATAACAGATATCGATGTGGTGCTTGATGATGTTACTGAAGATCCAACGGTACAAGTAGAAATTGGTACTGTAGTGGATGATACGTTCTGTGATAATACAAATCAAGTAGGAGATGGGGCATTAAGTGTTGATATCTTCCATGCTGGATCACAAGTTGATCCAGTTGACGCTAATTTGTACGTAGTGGAATGGTATCGAGGATCAACCGTCCAAACCAGTGGTCACGTTGATTTTCTTTTCGATAATCTCGGAACTACCAATGCAGATGCAAACGTAGTTGGAGATGCACTTGTCGGTGCGGATATCTCTATCCTTTCTGGGCTTTCTGGTGGTGACTATACCATTTTCATTTCTAAAACAGGAGCAGGCGCGACGGATCCTAATCTGGGATGTGATGTCTTTACCACATTCACTATTCCAAAGACAGAAGATATCCCTACATTGGATGAAACGGCTATTACTGCTGCAAAAGTGGACAACACCAATTGTGTACCAAATGCAGCGAATTTCAATGGAGAGATAACCATCACTGATGCGGATGTATCTGGCACATTAGGAGATTATGAAATTACAATCGAAATGAATTCTATTGGAGGGGTACTCATTCACAATGAAATAGCACCTGCTTCTCCTTTGGTCATTTCCAACTTAGCATCTGCTGAATATTACATTTCTGCTCAGAATGCAACCACTGGCTGTAGTGCATCTGCAATACGTGTGAATATTGAGAGCATGAATTTCCCTCCTGATATTCAGTTGGTTAGTTTGGTTGACAATCTGGATTGTGGAGGTGGTGACACAGTTGGTTCAATTTCCGTAACAGCGGATGGAGAGACTGAGGCAAACCCCAATTATGCATTCTCGTGGTATACTGGTGGATCCCAAATTGGTGGCAATGCCTCTTTGACAGATCTCGGTGCAGGCACCTATACCGTGCAGGTTGATGATCTTACCACAGGTTGTTCATCTACTCAGGAATTTACACTGATTGATGTTGATGACGATCCCGTTATTATTACTTACCAGGTGGATGATCAAACGACTTGTACTTCCAATGGAAGTTTTATCCTAACGGAAGTAGAGCAGACAGGTGTAGTTCTCGATATTTCAGCAATGGATTTAGAGGGTTATACGCTTGAAGTATTTACTAATCCAGGAGGTGTACAAATGGGTGTTTCTGTGACTTCCCCGCCTTATGAGATTACGGGACTACCATTTGATTCCTATTATGCAATTGTTACCAATGATGGTTCTAGCTGTCCTTCAGATCCTATTGATTTTGAGGTAGAAGATGCTCAGGTTAATCCTGTCATCGATCTAAGCGTAACTAACGATGATCCGTGCTCAATTGGTAATGGCGGAATTGTGGCCACTGCAGATGGGAATGATGATACAGATGCAGACTATGCTTTTAATTGGTATGTTTCTGATGGACTGGCAGACGGAGTTGGAAACGGAGAGTTCGTTGTGACAGGAAGCACGTTGAGCGCTAAGGAGGGAGGGCTATATGAGATCGTGATAACGCGAACTTCTACCGGTTGTACGATTAGTGCCATTGGCGAGATATTTGAAAATAAAGCGGTTGACCCTGTAATAAATGCTTATACCTCTGTTGGTGCCTTTGATTGTTCTCCGGTAGCTGATGGTTCTATTACAATAACTGGGATGAATCAGGATGATCCACAAGACTACACATTTGACTTATACGATACTGATCCTACGGGAGGAGCAAGTCGTATTGATAATGTAATAGCTAATTCTGATCCTGTAGAATTCCTTAATCTGGATGCTGGTGATTATTGGATAATAGCAACGCATGATGAAAGAGCTTGTGTAAGTGCTACTCCACTTCAGGTAACTGTAGAAGATATTTCTACTCCACCAGTAATTGTTTTTACGGAATTTATTCCAAATACAAGATGTGATCCCACCAATCCAAACGGATCGATTACAGCAGAAGCTGATGGGTCGACCAGTACAGATCCAGTTACCGGATATACATTCGCATGGACTGATGCAAATCCTACCGCTGACCCAACTGTAGCTCAGGGACAGGGTACAAATATCTTGATCAACATTCCTGCTGGAACATACGACCTAACTGTTATTAATAATGCAACGGGTTGCACAACAGTTGCAGACTCCTATATCTTGACAGATGAGTCTCAAGCTTCACTGGAACGGGAGAATATTTCTGTCAGCACGTCAAGCAATACCAACTGCGTGAATTTCAATGGTAAGATGGCTGCTACGGTTATTCAACCAAATTACGCGTTGGATGAATATGATTATCTATGGTTTATAGGGACTCAGGTGAATCCTGATCTCAACAATCCTGATTTTACAGGATCCTTTATTGGAGATGATTTGGATGTTAACGGAGATCCATTGGTTGAAGATTTAGCCAACGGCCCTTACACTTTAGTGGTTCGCGATACACCGGGAGAAAATGATATATGTGAGTCTGCGGTGATTCCAGTGTTCATTGAAGATGACAGACCTGATTATATACCGGTTGTGGATGTAATTAGTGATGTAACCTATTGCTATGCCAATTTGCCAAATGGTCATGCTCAGGTTACTAATGAGGATCTAGGTCAATACGACATTAAGTGGTTTGAAGAAGCTGATTTGTTTACGGCTATTGACTCAACTTTCTTTATTGATTCGCTAGCTGTCGGAAATTATCAAGTAAAAATGACAAACTTGATTAGTGGATGCGAATACACAACCAGTTTCTCTATCATTGATGATACTGAGACCGTTTCCAACCCCGATGTAACTTTGCTCTCACAGAGCACAAATTGTATCGTTGATACAGGAGAGGCTATTGCTACAGTAAATGGTGCTACCCAAAACTTCCAGTTTGATTGGTTCGATGCAAGTGATACTGGATTAACTACAGTGTTATTATCTGGAAGCCATCCAACTTCGTTGGCCGAGGGGTCATATATAGTGAGAGCAACGAATGTAGTAACGGGATGTGTTTCTGGCACCACACCCCTGACTATTGAACATGTGATTACAGACCCTCTTTTTGAAATAGTAGCTACAAATTCCCTCTGTTTGAGAACAGAAGATGGCGCTATTAATCAGTTTAATGGAGATGCCTACATATCCTTTTCTTCATTCAACTTCGTTGATTCTGCGGCTTGGTTTGATGAAAGTGGAAATCGTATAACATACAACACGACTGGTCAACCTATCACTGACGGTGCAATTGGAGGTCTGTCTCCTGGAGACTATACTGTTGAATTCAGAGCTGACAATGGTTGCGACTATAGTGCTGCTTTTAGTATCAACACTGCCTTGCAAGTTTTCAATTTTGTGACTGCAAATGGTGATACCAGAAATGACTTCTTCAGGATCGATTGTTTAGACTTTTATCCTAATAATAACGTTCAGATATTTACAAGGGCTGGGCAGCAGGTTTATGAGGCAAATAACTACAATAACGCTGACCCTGATAACGGTGGTATTCGATTTGATGGAATAGCCAGAAATGGCAATCCACTTCCATCAGGAACGTATTTCTATGTTATCGATAAGGGAGATGGTTCAGAATTTGTCCAAGGTTATTTAGAATTAGTTAGGTAAATTTAGACGCTTGAAGCAAATTGTAAATCAATTATGAACGGATGAAATTGAAACATACTGTATTTTCAATAGCGATCATGCTTGGTCTTGGACTACAAGCCCAGCAGCGACCGGTCACGTCAACGTACATGTTCAATGGGCTAACTCTTAATCCTGCATATGCCGGGAGCTTGAACGTGTTTAGTGCGATATTCACAAACCGTGATCAGTGGATAAATGTTGAAGGGGCACCCTTACTACAATCTCTAACGGTACATAATTCTTTTCTGTCAAATAGAATTGGGGTAGGTCTTGCTTTTACACGAGATAAGTTAGGTGTGCATGAAGACAATGGGTTGTACGGCAGTTATGCTTATAAAATTCGAACGAAAGCGGGGATTTTGTCTATGGGCCTACAGGCGGGTTTTAATAATCGCCAGTCCAATTTTCTAGATACTGACGTGTTTGATCCTACAGACCCACTCTATGCGAACCTTAGCACGTTTTCACCAAATTTCGGTGCTGGGCTATATTTCGCTAATCCAAAAATGTATTTTGGTGCCTCAATACCATACATTCTTACTAACAAGGTTTTTGAAATTGAAACTGATGTGCCAACTGAATCTCGAGAAAGTAGGTATTATTATTTTACAGGTGGGGTAGTATTCGATATGAGTGCTTTGGTGAAATTAAGTCCTTCTTTCCTAGTTAGATATCAAGAAAATATACCTTTTGGTTGGGATCTCAACGCAACAGTCATTTTTGAAAATATAGCATACGTTGGGGTTTCTTACAGAAGCGGTGATGCCATTGTGTTCATTACTCAGTTTATAGTAAATGAGAATTTCAGAGTTGGCTATGCGTATGATGCTATTACTTCACCTTTGACACAGTATACAAAGGGTTCTCACGAAATAATGATCAATTATAGGATCAAACTAAAGAATCACAAGAAGGATCCGCAATGCCCAGTGTATTTCTAAGAGATTTTAAAAGGAGCTTCGGTTCCTTTTTTCTTTGTTCGACTCACATCTTTAAGAAAAGAATTAGCTAGCCAAAGTACAAGACTAAACAAGAAAGCCCACCAGAAATTCTCAACATAAAAGCCAGATAAAATAGCATCCGCCAACATTATCACCAATGCATTAATTACCAATATAAAGAGCCCTAGCGTCAAAACAGTGGCGGGTATGGTGAGAACCAACAGTATAGGTTTTACTGTCACATTAAGAATTGCCAATAATGCAGCAAGAACAAATGCCGACCAGAATCCATCAACCTCAACTCCCGGAAGTAAATAAGCCGCAATCAAAGTAGCTACCGCCGTTATCAAAAATTTTAATATCATTCTTCACCCTCTTTAAACCATGAAGCATATTTGACGTAATTGCTTGCAATTCGTTTCATCATCTCAATATTTTCACCATTCATCTCCTTTACTTTCTTTGCAGGGACACCTGCATAAATACAATTCTCTTCTACTACCGTATTCTCCAAGACCACTGCTCCTGCCGCAATAATTGCCCCCTGCTTCACCAAGGCATGATCCATGACTATTGCTCCCATCCCAACTAGCACATTGTCCTCTAGGGTACAACCATGAACCACCGCATTGTGGCCTATTGATACATTTGAGCCTATGGTTGTGGGTGCCTTCTTATAAGTGCAATGGATGGTCGCATTATCCTGAATGTTAGTATTATCACCAACCTTAATAAAATGTACATCCCCCCTCAATACAGTCCCAAACCACACAGTACAGTTCTTCCCCATCTCTACCTCGCCCACAACCACTGCAGTATCTGCTAGCCAGCATCCTGTACCTAATACGGGAGACTTCTCATTCACACGTTTAATAATCGCCATTTCACAAAGTAAGTAGTTCAAACACAAAGATTATTATTTGTTCACTGACAGATTGTCACTTTATGAGTTGGAAGGCTATCTTTGCGTTTACAAAAATTATGACTGGATTAATAGCTGATATTGACGTTCTAGACAAAACGAATGAAGCAGATAATTGCGAATTCAATATTTCCATAGAAGGTTCTGACCGAAAAGCACGTAGACTTTATATCGAAAGTTACGGGTGTCAAATGAACTTCTCGGATAGCGAAATTGTGACTTCAATTCTCAATAAAGAAGGATTTGATACCACTTCTGATGCAAATGATGCTGAGGTGATCTTAATCAATACTTGCTCTATTCGCGAAAAGGCAGAACAAACGATAAGGAACCGATTGAACTATTTCAATTCAATCAAAAAGAAGAATCCTGACATTACCATCGGTGTGCTCGGCTGCATGGCCGAACGATTAAAATCTCAACTTTTGGATGAAGAGAAAATTGTTGATTTGGTAGTTGGACCTGATGCATACAGAGATTTACCCAAATTAGTAGAACGAGCTGAGGAAGGTGAGAGGGGAATAAATACATTCCTCTCCAAAGAAGAAACCTATGCTGACATTACACCTGTAAGATTGAATTCCAATGGCGTGACGGCCTATATCTCCATTATGCGAGGATGTGATAACATGTGTTCGTTTTGCGTAGTACCATTCACTAGAGGAAGAGAACGAAGCAGGGATCCTGACTCCATTGTCCAAGAAGCGCAAGATCTCTTTAAGAAAGGATATCGAGAAGTAACCCTCTTAGGTCAAAATGTAGATTCTTTCAAATGGTACTCAGAAAAGGATAACAAATCTCACCTAGCAAAAAAGGAAGACACGAGAATGGTAAACTTTGCCAATCTTCTAGAAATGGTTGCCTCCGTCGATCCCGATCTTCGAGTGAGGTTTTCTACTTCCCATCCAAAGGATATTACTGATGAAGTTCTTTACACCATAAAGAAGCTTGAAAACATATGCAATTATGTTCATCTTCCAGCTCAGAGTGGAAATTCGAGGATTCTTGAATTGATGAATCGAACATACGACCGAAAATGGTACATTGGGCGAGTTGCAGCAATTCGAGAGATTTTGGGCGAAGAATGTGGGATAAGCTCTGACATGATCGCTGGCTTCTGTTCAGAAACCGAAGAAGAGCATCAGGATACACTCACGTTGATGGATCATGTGCAGTATGATTATTCCTACATGTTCTTCTACTCAGAACGATCAGGTACACTTGCAGCTAAGAAATATACTGATGACATTCCTCTTGATGTGAAAAAATTACGCTTGCAGGAGATCATGAGCAAACAGCATGAACTCTCCCTCAGTAGAAATAAACGTGACATTGGGAAAACATTTAAAGTTTTGATTGAAGGTAAAAGCAAAAAGTCAGATGAAAAAATGCAAGGAAGGAATAGCACAAATAAGGTCGTTATCTTTCCTTCTGACGGCCTTAGGACTGGACAATACATTAACGTTCATATAAATGATTGTAGCGCTGGAACCCTGTTTGGAGAAATTGTATGACACCC
>JAAEPI010001451.1 GCA_024232835.1 Cytophagales bacterium | reverse complement strand
ATGTTGTTAAAAGAATTTTCAGAGGTTGAATCGCTTAAGAAGGCGGCCTAAAATTTTAAAACTGTTCTTTCTCTCTGAAAACAATCTGAACTTACTTTTCGGCAATCTACAATTAGTGTCTTAAGCTTTCCTTCTACATCTTTGTATTTCCTGCCTTTCTTACTGCTAATAAAAAAAAGGTCCTCTTTGCTTTTTGTCTCAAACTCTTTCCTAAATGCCTTTGTTATTGAATAAAAACGATGAAGTCCGTATCCATACTTTTTGGCAACTTCCTTGGCAGAAAGCTCTTCGGAGAAAAAAGCCCGGAGTGCTTCGTATTGTTTTTGTTTAGGATTCTTTGGGTTTGTAAAATAGTTAATAATCTGATGTTTAGTAGCCATTAGTACAATTATACTAATTATTAACAATCACTAAATCAAGGGAAATTTTTAATACACGGGCGCTGACCCTTTATTTCAAGAGGACTAGCCATATATAGGCTTCAGTAAAAATATTTTAAGCTGCTCGGTATTAGAGGTAATTATACTAATAATTACTAATTGATGGTTGAAGAAAAGAAGAATTTATCAAGTAAGGCATGTAATAGTCAAAGATTAGCCAAAGTCGATGGTTTGGAATTAGTAACTATTAAATTAATGAAAATCAGTGATGAATCTATTTATGCTACGATAAATCAATATCATGATCGATAGCGCTTAGGTGAATTCCCCCCTTTATGCTGAGATAAATCCCCTCCCAATAAGATTAGTCTAAAATGACTACAAGTTGTGCAAGTCAATAATTTACTAATAAATCATTCTTTGTTACGATGCGTTTATGCAAATCGAATTTAAGCGTATAACCGAAACTATCTTTTACTCCTTAATCCATCTAAAGAGTTTCTACGCTTACGAACATAACTGGTATCGCAAAGAAACTGTACGTCCAGCCATCTCAAAGTATTACCGAACCCTCCATGATATTTTACGTTCATCCAATCCAAGGCACAGAGTTCTCACTCGTTGTGTTGAGTGCAGGATTTTTTTCTAACCCATCCTGGAAATCGTGGAAGGACTGACATCCGCTGTCCATTGGGTTGCAGATCACATCATAAAAGAGTAGGTGCCCGTAAACGATGTTCCGAATACTACCAAACCGATGATGGAAAAAAAGCAAAAAAGGCACATAACCGGCGAAGGTATGAACTCAAAAACACACCAACCAAGCAACCCAACTCTGATGTTGAGGGAGGCAAGGATAAAGATTTTATAGGACACATGGGTTTCATGATGAGTCTAACCGAGGGTCAAAGAGTTGGTCCTTACCGAATACAACAAATTTATCAAACTTTTCTTCAGAATTGGAGACAGCAGGGCCTAGGATTTTGGCAGAAGTGGTGTAAACTACCGGAGCAATGAATGAAAAAGTTATAAATGAAGTTGAGATTACTCAAATAGACAGAAGATACGAAGAGTTTCGGTTAGAGAACAAGATTGAGGAGCGAATCATTATGAATTCAATTCTTGAGGGTGGGATTCGTGACGCTTTACTGTGTGTCATTGACTCAAAAGAGAACATTGTTTTATTGGATGGGTTCAAGAGACTCCGCTGCGCGGTCAGTCTAAAGATTCATACAGTGCCGACACTTTCGTTAGGAAGTGATGAAGCTGATGGAATCTTGCAATTTATTCGACTCTCTAATGCAAGAAGTCTCAACATTCTGGAACAATCCGCTTTAGTTGATCAACTCAATGTGGCCCACGACATGAGTATAAAACAAATAGCTCACCATTTAGAACGCTCTCCTGCCTGGGTAAGCGTTCGCTTAGGTATGATTCAGGAGATGACTACTACCGTACGCAAAGCAGTGTTTTCAGGACAATTTCCTGTTAGATCCTACATGTACAATCTACGTAGGTTTACGCGCGTAAAGAAAGTACCCAAGAAAGAGGTAGACACCTTTGTCCAATCTGTCGCGGGCAAGAGTTTAAGCACACGTGATATCGAGACGTTGGCTTATGGGTATTTTCATGGTGGAGATTATCTAAAGGAGCAGATCGAACAAGGAAAGTTGGAATTTACGTTAAAACAATTGAGGCGTAAAGATCTCTTATCCGAAGACCATACCCTTGGACCGCAAGAGCAACGAGTAATCAAAGATTTAGAGTTGGTACAAAAGTATATGGGCAGTATAAGAAACGCGCTTACCGATAAATGTCTATGCACAAAATCCTTCTTTCAGGTATCCGATTTATTGGTTGAAGGAATATTAAGCCAACTTCTCGATTTTCAAAATTGTTTACAGGATTTTCATGATAAACGCAGATAAAAGACAAGCTATACACACACTGTACGATGAAGGTATGTCCAAAAAGGAGATCTCCAGGGTTATCAAAGTGGACCCCAAGACTGTTCGAAAGGTACTTGACGGTGGTGTCAAAGCGTTACCCAAAACACGTTGTGATAAGAAGGTGCTTGACGTAGATATTATACGAGAACTTTACAAGAAGTGTACGGGACATATACAGCGTGTACATGAAATTTTAACAGAAGAGCATGGCATAAATGTAGGATATTCAACCCTGACTGGGTTCATCCGCGCTCAAGGTATTAGTAAGACTCCCCATTCTTCAAAACGACACCATCGTATAGAAGATGTGCCTGGCGAGGAGATGCAGCATGATACCTCTCCATACCGGCTTAAGATTGGCAAGAGTACTGTCAAGATTGTTTGTAGCGCATTATATTTTCGTTATAGCAAAATGCGTTATGTCCGGTTTTATCTGAACTTTAACCGTTTTACTATGAAATGTTTTTTCCATGAAGCTTTAATATTTTTCAAATATAGTGCAAAGATATGCGTGATTGACAATACCAATTTAGCTGTTTTACGCGGGACTGGCCCAAATGCCGTCTTTAATCCTGAAATGATTAAATTTGCCGGGAACTATGGATTTGAGTGGCTGGCCCATGAAATAAATCATGCAGATCGTAAGGCCGGAGAAGAGAGGACGTTTCGAACAATCAATTCTAATTTTCTTCCCGGACGAGAATTTCATAGTATCCGGGATATAAATATCCAAGTACTTAATTGGTCAACTGTGCGTTATGCCAAACGGCCTCAATCCAGGACGAGACTAGTCCCTGTAGAGTTGTTTGAAATTGAGAAGCCATATCTGATAAAACTTCCGGGATATATCATGGCCCCTTATCAGGATCACCACCGTCTCCTGGATCAATATGGATATATAGCTTTTAAAGCAAACTACTACTGGATTCCTAAAAAATCCAAAAGAGACGTAGCCTTTATTGAATACTCGGACACAATAAAAATATTTCCAAGAGACAACAACAATAAACCTCTTTCCTCATTACAATATCAATTACCGGAAGCTGATATCAGAAACAAAACATTTAAGCCTGACGGTGTTAATACAAACCCCTATCAACCGAACAACCGCAAAAAGTCATCTCATGAAGAAGAGAAACGATTTAGAGATATTGGTAGTATCTGTTGTGATTATGTGGATTTTATTAAATCCAAACAATGCAGTATTGCTCAGAAACCAAGATTTATCAGAGAGCTTTATAGGCTCTCAAAAAAAATGACCTCCTCGTTATTGTTTACCACTGTAGAACGGGCCCTTAAATACCATGTTACAACCATTGATGGCTTACTAAGAATATCCACCCAACTACTCAACAAGGACCTTTATGATCTTCCTGAAACCTATTTAGAAGATGGTGATTATCGGCAGCGTGATACATATCAACAAGGTCGTTTTTCACATGAAGCAGAGATTCGGGATATTATTGAAGAAAACCAACAAAAGGAAGAGAAGGAGGGAGAAGATTCCACAGATGGATGAAACGATAAAACAACAGTTGCAATATTTAGGATTAAGACACCTCAGTAAAGAGTGGGACTCGGTTTTGGAAACAGCTAAAAAAAAACAGTTCACATACCAGAAATTCTTAACTGATATCCTTGAAAAAGAATACTTTGATAAGACAGAAAAGGCGAGATTGTCCCGAATCAAAAGGGCCACAATCCATGAGCATTTTGTTATGGAAACTTTTCCATTTTCCAGGCAACCCAAGTTGAAAAAACGAGTTGTCATGGAACTCTACGAATCCTTGCGTTTTGTCACACAGAAACAGGACCTTGTTTTTATAGGGCCGACCGGTTGCGGTAAAACCGGACTTGCAACAAGCTTCCTTGTTCATGCTATCAATCAAGGGTACAGAGGATTGTCTATCGGATTTACCAGTTTGCTTGATCAATTGCGTATTGCCAAAGGTGATTATACTTTAAGTAAACTCTTGAAAAAATTTCAAGCGTTTGAAATCCTATTGATTGATGAGTTCGGATACGACGTCATTGATGAGGAGATTATAGGACCGTTCTTCGAGCTTCTGAAAAAACGCAATAACCACACAACAACGATTATCACTACTCAATTAGGCTTTGATGAATGGGATAAATTCCTTAAAGACAAACATCTTACAGCTGCACTCTTAGACAGGATCACAGTTAACTGTACTATCTTCAACATGAAGAACTGCATCAGTATCAGGGCAAAAAATATTGTCTATGCTACAAGAAAATAAGTTATGACCAAACGCTACTCTCCAACACGTCTAAGGGAACTACGCAATCGTGTCCCGATTGACCAACTCATTGATAAGGAGCTGAATCTCCTCACCAAACAGAGCGATGGACACCTACGCTTCCTCTGTCCACTGTGCAGCGACTTTCACACCGCAACCAATCCAAAGACAAATCTTGCCCGTTGTTTTAAGTGCCAAAAGAATTTCAATCCTATCGACATTGTAATGACAGTCCACCAATGCACCTTCATTGAAGCCACACGATTACTTACACCACTCCTTCCATCATAAAGCCATAAGTCAAATCTGCTCGCAAGATAAACTTTCAAAAAATATCGGTGAGTTTAGCGGGGTAAGTTTTATAAAAACCTGGCGGGGTTTAGCGTGGTAAATATATCCTGCTGCGAACGAAAGAACCATTTCATCTCGGTATGAAGGAGGGAACTTATCTAAGTGCTATCGCTATAATGAGCAATTAATGCGATTACTTGATGAACAATATATGAAAACTCCGTGTTATGGAGTAGACAAGATGACGGCATGGCTCCGTCGTGAAGGGTATCCAGTT
>JAAEPI010001450.1 GCA_024232835.1 Cytophagales bacterium | reverse complement strand
GTTCAGACAAATAGAGGGGGGTGGTTTTGAGAACTTAGGAAAATCTCCCTAGATTGATCAGAATCAACCCTTTTACGGTGAATCTGATTTTACTCGGATATTAGTAGATTAAAATTACAAATGATCATAATTTTTATTCAACCAATTCAATGGAAAACACGAGATATTTTGACCTCTGGGAACTTCGTTTAAATTTACTCCATGTTCCATCTCCCCTTCTCCATCGCACCCAGCCAAACTAAAATTAACCTATCGGATGAAATCGTCCTGCTAGGCTCATGTTTTGCTGATTCCATCGGAGATAAATTGATCACGAGCAAATTCAGGACAACTTCCAATCCCTTTGGCACCATCTACCAGCCATTGGCTATTTTTAAAATTCTTTCGCAAGGAATTAATAAGAATTCAATCATTAAAAATCAAGATATTTTCTACCACTGGGACACCCATGGAGAAGTATCGTCTCTCGACGAGCAAGAACTCAAATCCATCGCTGACGAAAAACAGAACTCCCTTCAGGAGAAACTAAAGAATGCAAAGTGGCTCATTCTTACTTTTGGGAGCGCCTACGCCTATCGGTTAAAATCCGATGGTCAACTGGTGGCTAATTGCCATAAAATTCCATCTTCAGAATTTGACAAGGAGTTGCTTTCTGTTGAGACCATTTCTAAAGGATTCGAAAGAACCTACAAGCATCTACAAGAAATCAACCCAGACCTAAAGATCATTCTAACGATCAGCCCCGTTCGGCACGTACGAGATGGGCTAGCTGAAAACAACAGAAGTAAGGCTCGTTTGATTGAAGCCACTCAGTCTATTGTAGAAAACCGCGAAGCGTGTAGCTACTTCCCGGCGTACGAAATCATGATCGACGAATTGAGAGATTATCGATTTTACACTGAGGACAGAGTTCATCCAAATCAAGAAGCTGTGGATTACATCTGGCAAAGATTCTCAGCAACTTATTTCGCCGATCAGACGCAGATATTTTTAAAAAAGTGGACTGGCATTCAATCGGCTGTTAAGCACAGACCGTTTCATGCTGCATCAAAACAACATCAGGAGTTTCTGAAGAAGACAATTGACGAATTAAGAGTAATGAAGGATACTGTTGATGTATCAGTCGAACTATCTTTGTTAGAAAGTCAGCTGACTAAGTGAACACTCTGGAACTTTACATCATCTCGAGGAACGAAGCGATCTCTAATTCATTCGAACGTTTTTATGAGATTGCTTCACTACGTTCGCAATGACGTATTAGATTGAACTGACACACGTATTATGAAACACACAATTCTCTTTCCTTTGCTTCTTTTATTCTCCTGCAAATCAGACTCGCAAATGAAAAATCGATTGGCTAACTCCACCAGTCCATACCTTCTACAACACGCCACCAACCCTGTTGACTGGTATCCTTGGGGCGAAGAAGCATTGAACAAAGCAAAGAAAGAAGACAAACCAATAATTGTCAGCATCGGCTATTCATCCTGCCATTGGTGCCATGTGATGGCGCATGAGTCGTTTGAAGACTCGACAACAGCCGCTATTATGAACGAGCACTTTATCAACATTAAAGTTGACCGTGAAGAGAGACCGGATGTAGATCAAATCTACATGGATGCCGTGAACAAAATGGGTCTTGATGGCGGCTGGCCACTCAACGTTTTTCTGACACCAGATCAGAAGCCCTTTTACGGTGGTACCTACTTCCCCAACGAGGGATGGAAGAAACTCCTGATCAGCATCAAGGATGCCTTCAAAGACAAACGAGCTGAGATTGACAAATCAGCTGAACAATTTGCTCAGGCCTTAGGTCAATCGCAACTGGCACAGTACACTCTCGAAGAAACTGATTTTAGTTTCACACAAGATCAGATGGATTCGGTTTTCACCAATCTGAGTGAACGATTCGATCCAAAGCATGGCGGAATGAATAAGTCACCGAAATTTCCTATGCCTTCCATCTGGGAAATGCTGGCTAATTATCACACCCTTTCGGGAAATAAAGATGCCATAAAACACCTCACTTTAACATTGGAGAAAATCGCCAATGGAGGAATCTACGATCAGGTAGGTGGCGGTTTTTCTAGGTATTCTGTAGATGGCGAATGGCTTGTTCCGCACTTCGAAAAAATGCTATATGACAATGGGCAGCTACTGAGCCTCTACGCCAATGCTTACAAACTCACAGGCAAGGAACAATTTCGTCAGGTACTGGTCGAAACGGTCGAATGGCTTGAGCGAGAAATGCTAGACGGGTCTGGTGGTTTTTACTCCGCGCTGGATGCTGACAGTGACGGGGAAGAAGGAAAATTCTATGTTTGGACAAATAACGAAATCAAAGCATTTACTGGGGATAACTACAAACTGATTAGCGCCTATTATGATGTGAGCAGTTGGGGAAATTGGGAAGAGAAAAACGTCCTTCGGAAATTAAAAACGGATGAGGAAATATTAGAGAAATTCGAACTGTCCCCAGAAGAATTCGCTGGGATTATTTCTGACTTCAAGGCCAGAGCTCTGGCCGAGAGAGAAAAGAGAATTCGCCCCGGGCTGGATAGTAAGATTATCGCAGGATGGAATGGGCTGGCACTTTCAGGACTTTGCAATGCCTATCAAGCCACGGGTAATGAAAAGTTTCTGACCTTGGCTGCTTCAAATGTCAAGTACCTTTCTTCACTTATCACAAAAGGCAAGCTCAGACGATTCCCAAATTCAGACCTTGAAGGATTCTTGGAAGACTACTCAGCTGTAATTCAATCATTCATCACTTATTATGAAACCACCTTCGATCCTGAATATCTCGAAATGGCTCAAGTCTTGACTGATAGGGTTATGGAAGGATTCTTTGATGAGAAGGAAGGTTTTTTCTTTTTCACTGGAGATTCCTCGGAAAAATTAATTGCAAGGAAGAAGGAAGTTTTCGACAATGTAATCCCCTCGTCCAATTCCATTATGGCGTGGAATCTCTTTCATTTAGGCACACATTTGTACAATGACGAATATACCACGCTTGCCAAAGAGATGACGGCCAAAATAGTGAAATTGATTCCGCAGGAACCTGAATATCTCTCCAACTGGGCATCTCTTGCTTTTCAAATGAGCAACTCCTTCGCTGAGATTGTGATCCTTGGCCCAGACTACAAAGAGTTTGCTGCTGAAATCAGCAAACAATATTTGCCGGGGAAAATCATTACTGCCGCAAATAAGGAAAACGATCGGCCAATGTTTGAATTGAAAAGCTTGAGAGGTGGAGAGACCACAGTTTTTGTGTGCTACAATCGTTCGTGTAAACTTCCCGTGAATAGCGTGGAAGAGGCGTTGGAACAGTTGAATTAGAACCATGACATATGAAAAAAGTAATAATCGTAAGCAGTTCAAGAAAAGATGGAGACACCAAAAGGCTAGCTAATAAATTAGCTCTTCAGATTGAACATTGTGATGTAATTGCAGTATTATTTCATTTAAAGTATCTGGGCTGTGGTTATAATAGGTTACAAATTCATTTCCATTTAAAATCGTTTGCTCATAAAATCAAGCGTAATTGCCAGTATGATCATACTAAAGCGAATTGCTCATAAAACCGAATCCTTTAGATAAAAATTACCCTCCTTTGTCCTTCTTTTCTAACTAGTTGAAGATGAGCAAGCAGAATGTTGAAATGATTGAGTTGGGTTGCCTCCTGGTGATGTGCGTTTACCATGTGATTCTATATTTCCAAATTAGAAGGAATTACTACCTATATCTTGGTCTGCTATGCTTTATCGTATTAGTTCGAGCATCGTTGGTTAGTGATGGTTCTCAGTTATTCCTTCAAATGTTCATAGTTGAACCGATTATCGGGACTAAAATCAAATATCTGGCATCTTACGCTAGCTTGTTGTTGATGCCCATGTTTATCTATGACTTATTCACTTTTAAGTCTTTCTCAAAATTTCTCAAATTCTTTCAGATCATTGGTGCGACTCTTATGGCATTTGTCCTTGTCACACCCTATCATATTTATTCCTATAGCCTGAATGTCTACCATGTACTAATGCTGCTTGATTTTGCTTTCATTTTTACAATTCTTTATTACGCTCCAAAAAAGGATCTAATTGGGGCACGTGTTATTTTCTATGGAGTTGTGATTTGCTTTGGTTTTGTCTTTTTAGAAATCTTGAAAAGTTCGGAATTAGTTGACTTGAATTTATCAGGATCTAACCTCGTGAACACTGGATTTGTCGCCTGTCTCTTTTTTCAATCATTAGCTCTATCTTCCATTTTTGCAGGATCGTTTGCTGAAAACAAAAAACTCAATAAAAACTTAGATGAGAGAGTCTCAATGAGGACTGAGCAGCTCATAAAATCAAATTTGGTCAAAGAGCAGTTAATTCAAATCGTAAGCCATGATCTGAGGAGTCCCCTAA
The DNA here is from genome assembly GCA_024232835.1 of Cytophagales bacterium. Lineage (GTDB taxonomy): Bacteria > Bacteroidota > Bacteroidia > Cytophagales > Cyclobacteriaceae > JAAEPI01. The sequence continues at coordinate 28,932 of JAAEPI010001450.1, read as the reverse complement.
GTTCTATAAAAAGCACCATTGACTTAACGAAAGATGAAACTTTATCCAATGAAGAGGGGATTGGATTAATGCATAGAATCAATGAGCAGGTAGATCAATCCCTTAAAATGCTTGATGATCTTCTGAGCTGGTCTAAGGTTAGCGTGAGTACAATGAAAATGTACAATGAACCAGTTAAGCTGTCTGATCTAATTGAAGAATGTATTGGGATGTATACTGAAATAGCAGAAAAAAAGGAAATTGATCTCCACCTTGAACAAACGAGTCAAGCAGAATTTGATTCAGATAAAAACGCACTTAAGGTTGTCTTCAGAAATCTTATTAGCAATGCTATTAAGTTCACTCCCCGAGGTGGAACCATTCTCATTACAGTTGGTGAAGACGATCAATATTTGAGAGTTGTAGTCACCGATTCAGGCATAGGTCTTTCAGATGAAATGAAAGAAACTCTCTTCGAAATGAATAGAAAAAACAGTCGACCTGGAACGGAAAAGGAGGAAAGCACAGGGATAGGACTTGCCTTAGTTCAAGATCTAATCCAGCAAAATAATGGGGAAATTACGGTCGAAGATAATCCTGCTGGTAAGGGTGCCATTTTTACCTGTTTATTTCCTGTGCAAGATGATAACCGTTATGTCATATAGTGTTCCTTATGCACCAACTGTATTAATCAAGTACCTCGGAGCAACCCTGTCTGCCTCGACAAAGGCAGGCTCACGAGGTATGAATTTGGAAAATGTTTCTTCATTCGATGCAAGCATCGGGGAACCTGCCTACGGGCAGGCAGATAAAACCCACTGGTGGAATTGAAAAAAGTATAGGATTGTGAAACCGATAATTACCCTTACTACCGTATTTCTATTCATGGTGTCCTGTAATACGATTGATGATCAAGTCTTCTGCACAGAAGAATTTCGTACCATTGCAGTAACGATAACTGGTGCTAATCTCGATGATTTCTATACCATTCGAGAGTCAACAGAAGACACGATTAGATTTTCACTAAATAATGTTCCTTTCGAAAACATATATCCTATCTTGGATGATAGCTTTCAACCAATCATTGCCGAAAGCGAAGAGACTTTCAATTTCCTTGGCCTGATTAATGAAGTTATCATGGTAGATGAAGGATATGTCATCGCAGCAGATGAATGCCACATAAGCTTGGTCAGCGGAAAGGCCGAGATTGCTCTTTGATCTATAGATAGAATAGAACCGCTTTTCCTAAATTGCTTGATTAATCACATAATTAAGCATGACTGACATCAATCAATTCATAGAAGGCCTTCCAAAAGCCGAACTTCACTTGCACATCGAGGGTTCTTTCGAGCCCGAGCTGATGTTTGAAATTGCCAAGCGCAATAGAATAGAAATTCCTTTTGGAACAATAGAGGAAGTGAAGGAAGCTTACAAATTCAACAACCTTCAAGAATTCCTCGACATCTATTATGCAGGAGCCAATGTGCTTATTACAGAGAAAGACTTTTATGACCTGACCTGGGCGTATCTCACCAAAATCCATAAACAAAATGTTGTTCACACGGAAATATTTTTCGACCCTCAGACACATACTGATCGTGGTGTCTCTTTCGATACGGTAATAACTGGTATCCACCGAGCACTAGTAGATGGCAAGGAAAGACTAGGAATTAGCTTTGTTCTAATCATGTCCTTTTTGCGACATTTAAGTGAAGAATCTGCTTTCGAAACACTCAAACAAGCTGCACCATACAAAGACTGGATAGAAGCGGTTGGTTTGGACTCTTCTGAAGTTGGAAATCCTCCTTCGAAGTTCGAAAGTGTATTTAAGAAAGCGCTTGACGAAAATTATTTGACGGTAGCCCATGCAGGAGAAGAGGGGCCTGCAGAGTACATTTGGGAAGCTCTTGACTTATTGAAAATTACTCGAAACGACCATGGCAATCGTTGCATGGATGATGACAGACTGGTGGCTCGTTTGGTGGATGAGCAGATGCCATTGACGCTTTGCCCTTTGTCCAATCTAGAATTAAAAGTAGTGCCTGATTTACGTGATCATCCAATTGCTAAAATGATGGAACGAGGACTTCTAGTTACTATAAATTCCGACGACCCTGCCTATTTTGGTGGCTACATGAATGAAAATTATATAGCCACAGCCGAGGCACTTGAGTTGACAAAGGATCAAATTACAACACTTGCAAAGAATGGATTCAAGGCCAGTTGGTTGCCAGAGGAGGAAAAAAATCAAAGAATCGAAGAAGTAGAAACGTATTATCAACATAATTGATGGAGGAGCAAGAAAAATTCATGCGTGAAGCTATCAGGCTATCAATAGAAAACGTGGAGTCAGGAAATGGCGGACCTTTTGGTGCAGTGGTGGTGAAGAATGGCGAGATCATAGCCAGTGCTGCAAATGAAGTAACAACTTCCAATGATCCAACGGCGCATGCTGAAGTTGTGGCCATACGAAGAGCCTGCGAGAAACTAGGTACTTTTCAACTAGATGATTGTGAAATCTATTGCAGTTGCGAGCCATGCCCCATGTGCCTTGGAGCCATCTATTGGGCCAGGCCTAAAAAAATATTTTATGCCAACACCAAGGCGGATGCCGCTGATATCAAATTTGATGACAACTTCATCTATCAGGAAATCGAGCTTCCGGTCAATCAAAGAAAGCTCCCGACAACTCAGTTGCTGAGGGACGAAGCGATGAAAGCTTTTACACTTTGGAAGACCAGTTCTGAAAAAACTGAATACTAGGTGGTAGAGTTCATCCTAAATAATGAAAGAATTAATTCTAACAAACCCACGGGTTCGTTGTTGTTAGATTTCGTGCGGCATGACAAAGCTTTAACCGGAACTAAGATTGGCTGTAGGGAGGGTGATTGTGGTGCATGTACTGTTTTGATAGGAGAACTGATCGACGATCAGATGAAATACCAGCAGGTTACATCTTGCCTCACTCCGATCTCCAATGTGCATGGAAAACATGTGGTGACTGTTGAAGGACTAAATATGGAAGATCTAAGTCCCGTTCAGAAATACATGGTCGATGAAGCAGGTACACAATGTGGATTTTGCACCGTTGGTTTTGTGGTGTCCTTGACGGGGTTTTGCCTAGCCAATTCGGCACCAACCTACGAAGGAGCGATTGCCGCCATTAACGGAAATATCTGCAGATGCACAGGGTACAAATCCATTGAGAGAGCAGCCAAACATGTAACTAATTCCTTAGCGAATAAGGACACCAATGAAACCGTGAATTGGTTGGCCGAACACAAATTCATTCCTGCCTACTTTGATGATATTCGAAGCTTGCTGGAAGAAATAGAGCCTGCCCATATCATTCAGGGTACTGGCGAACTTGTTGGAGGAGGAACCGATGTATATGTTCAGAAACCTGATGAGCTGATTGTTAAAAATGTTGGCACTATTGCAAGCGATCCTGGGCTAAGGTTCATTGAGATAGAAAATGGAACTTGTATACTTGGTGGAGGCACTACAGTATCGGACCTACTGGAATCAGAAGCACTACGCCAGCTATTTCCACGACTATCCGAGCACATAATATTAGTTTCCTCCTCTCTAATTAGAAACATTTCGACCCTTGCTGGGAACTTCGTAAATGCTTCACCAATTGGAGATTTTTCAGCTTTTTTTCTGGCACTTAATGCCAAAATCACACTCACAGAAAACAAACAAAGCAGATCTATTCTTCTAAAGGACTTTTACAAAGGATATAAGGATCTGGACAAGTCAGATGGGGAAATTATTACATCAATCTCGTTTGAAGTTCCAACCAATGACAGTCACTTCAATTTAGAAAAAGTAAGCAAGCGAACACATCTGGATATTGCAAGTGTCAATACCGCAATTCAAATTTCAGTCGTGGATAATGCGATCGCTTCGGCACACATTTCGGCTGGAGGAATTGGCCCCATTCCAACCTATTTGAGAACAACGGGAGAGTTTCTTGAAGGCAAGGAAATTTCAACTGAAAACATCAAGGTGGCCAACGAAATCCTTCAATTGGAAATTAGCCCCATTAGCGATGTAAGAGGAACTGCCGATTACAAACGTCTACTCCTTCGACAGCTTTTCTTTGCCCACTTCATCAAATTGTTTCCAGACCAAATCACTTTAGAAAGCCTGCAATGAACCCTTCCGTTTTCAAAAAATGTTTCTCTGTTGTCTCAGCGCCCTCTGCAGTAAGTAAAATATGAAAAACATAGATTCCAAAGGACACGTCACCGGCAAATCCATTTACTTGGATGACATCCCCACTATTCAAGGGACCCTTTTTGGAGTCATCTTTGACTCGCCTGTCGCGCACGGACACATAGAGTCAATTGATTATTCAAAAGCTCTAGCACTTCCAGGCATCCAAACAATCCTTACATCCAAAGAAATACCTGGTGAAAATCAGATTGGAGGCATTTTCCCTGACGAAGAATTGTTTGCAGAAGAGGATGTACACTTTCAAGGACAACCTATTGCCTTGATCCTTGCTGAATCCGAACACATTGCCTTTCAGGCCAGAAAACTCATCGAGATTAAGATTACGGAAAAGGAAGCAATCGTTGATCCGAGAGAAGCGAGAAAAAAAAATCAATTGATTTTTCCACCGAGAACATTTAGTCTTGGAAATACAGATAGTGCTTGGTCACAATGCGCTCATATTTTCGAAGGACAAGCTGACACCAACGGTCAGGAACATTTGTATATTGAAATGCAAGGGGCCTATGCATCGCCGTTGGAAAATGGAAATATTAGAGTTTCTTCGTCCACTCAGGGGCCAACGGCTGTGCAGCGAACAATTGCCAAAGTACTTGGCATGGGGATGCATAAAATTGAGGTAGATGTTGTACGTCTCGGCGGGGGTTTTGGTGGCAAAGAAGATCAGGCCACACCTTGGGCAGTGATGGCTGCCTTAGGGGCTCATGTTTTAAAAAAGCCGGTAAAGGTGGTGCTTCATCGGATGGATGATATGCGTATGACCGGCAAACGGCATCCCTACAGTTCAGACTATAAAATCGGGCTGCATGAAGACCTGAAAATACTGGCGTATGAAGTCATTTTTCACCAAAATGCAGGCGCTGCAGCGGATCTCTCACCTGCAGTGATGGAACGCACTTTGTTCCATTCGACGAACAGTTATTTCGTTCCGAATGTGAAAGCAACGGCTTACAGTTGCAAAACCAACTTGCCACCAAATACGGCTTTTCGAGGATTCGGAGGTCCGCAGGGAATGTTTGTGATCGAGGCAGCACTGGTACACGCCGCAAATGAGCTAGGCATTTCAGCTCATGAATTGCAGAAAAAGAATCTACTCCAAGACGGAGATGAATTCCCCTACGGACAAATCGCAGCAGATGTTGGGCTCACGCAAATCTGGTCAGATATGGAGGCGAAGTTCGATATCAAAGGAGCTGAAAAACGGGTATCAGATTTCAATTCAAAAAATTCGGACAAGAAAAAAGGTTTCTCACTTCAGCCCATCGCATTTGGGATATCTTTCACGAAAACACCCATGAACCAAGCACGTGCCTTGGTGCATATCTATAGTGATGGAAGTGTAGGAGTAAGTACAGGAGCAGTGGAAATGGGTCAGGGTGTGAACACCAAGATGCTGCAAATAGCGGCGGATATGTTCTCGATTGATCCGAGCAAAGTAAGGCTGGAATCAACCAATACCACACGAGTGGCCAATACCTCTCCTACTGCTGCAAGTGCCACCGCCGACTTGAATGGAAAGGCACTTCAGAATGCATGCTATGCTCTCTTGACTAGATTGAAGAAAAGTGCAGCAGATCATTTTGGTTCAGCAGCGTCTGATATACAGTTTAAAGATGAGCAGGTCATAAACTCAGGAAAAGCAACTGACATGACCTGGAATCAATTAATTGATCAGGCGTTTTTGGAGCGAGTTTGCCTGACGGAAAATGGGCACTACGCCACCCCAATTATCAATTTTGATAAGGAAAAGGAAAAAGGACACCCGTTTGCCTATCATGTGTATGGGCTGGCGCTCACGGAAGTGACCGTGGATTGCATTAGAGGAACTTACGAGTTTGATTCGGTTAAGATTGTCCATGATTTTGGGGAATCGATGAACCTACCTGTGGACATAGGTCAGATAGAAGGAGGATTGGTTCAGGGCATTGGCTGGATGACGATGGAGGAACTCGACTATGACAAGAAAGGAAAGCTTCGTTCCAATTCGTTATCTACCTACAAGATTCCGGATATCTATTCTGTACCGAAGGAAGTCCTAATTGAAGCACTAGAAACGGAAGGTGCTGAACAGGCCATCCTCAAATCAAAAGCAGTGGGCGAACCTCCATTGATGTACGGATTGGGTGCATACTTCGCTATCCAAAATGCAGTAAGAGCCTTTAACCCTGATGCTCAGCAGACGTTCGATGCGCCGTTTACCCATGAGAAAGTGTTGATGGGGTTGTATCAAATCTGAGCTTCTATAATCACGTTACGATTCCAAAAGCTACATGATTGAACTATTTGTTACTATTTTTAGTTACATTCGTGTGTGTCCAAAATTGAAAAACTGATTGTCAAACTACAATCTCATCCAAAGGGATTCACTTGGGATGAATTGATTAGAGTTATGAAGCATTTTGATTTTGTGATGAATACGGGAAAAGGAAGTAGGAGAGCATTTGTAAGTAAAACCAATGGTATTATATTCTTGCACGAGCCATATCCAACGAAAATCATTAAACCGTATCAAATAAAAACTGTTTTGCAACATTTAAGAAAGGAGGAATTGTTATGAATTCATTGTTCGAATACAAAGACTATTTTGGGAGTGCCGAAATCAGTAAGGAAGATGAGTGTTTTATAGGGAAATTATTGCATATACGAGATTCGGTGACTTATCACGGAGATTCTTTCGAAGAGCTGGAGAGCAATTTCAAAGAAGCAGTCGATGGGTATCTGGAACTATGCAAGGAAGAAGGAGTTGAGCCTAGCAAAACGCACAATGGTATTTTTCAGGTAAGAACTAACCCGAAAATTCATAAAAAAGCTTCGCTCATTGCCCAGAAGAGAGGTCAGACATTAAATAAATTTGTTGGTGAAGCGATTGAAGAAAAAATCCATCAATTGACTGGATGAGTGCATGACTTGCCATCCAAAATGCAGTAGGAGCCTTTAACCCTGATGCTCAGCTGACGTTCGGTGCGCCGTTTACCCATGAGAAGGGGTTGATAGGGTTGTAGAGTGAATCATCAATTCTTTGAGAACAAGACAGCCTAACCATCAAGCATTTTCCATTTGAAAAATTCCTGACCCTTTTGGCTCAACGAATACTTGGTTCCTTTAGCTTCCAGTAATCCAAAAGCGATTGCTGTTGCAGCGTTCTTGACACTAGGCCTGTTTAAAATGTTTTCTCTCAATAAGAAATCGCTTTGAACAATGAAATCATCAATTTTCCCAGATTTAACAAATGATTCAAACTCTTCCTTTTGATCTACCTTCTTTGGAGCTGGTTTTGAAACGGCAGGCTTTTGTTTAAAATCCTTCTTCTTGGGTAATGTCGGTTTTCGATAATTTTCAACCTCCGCTTTCAATATCCGTATTTCCTCATTTTTTGATCGAACAATTTTTCGAAATTCTCCCCTTGGTTCCCAATTTCTTCTCTTATCGCTACTGATTTTTCAATCGATAATAATTGCTTGTCCTCAACAGTATTCCGTATATCCGTCCGCCACTTTTTGAAAAGTAAGTTTAACCAGTAGGCTCCATTTGAAACGAATGGCATAAGTGTCAACAGAACAATTGTTGAGATTGCCGGATACCATACCAAATTCCAACTCCCGGAATAGTTGTTGATTATGTAGTCGATTTAGTCATCTCTATTCGTGACTCATTCACAAAGAATGTCAGGTAAACTATTTCCCAATTCCACACGAGCCATGAAATAATCAACGTGCCGTATAGCGGACTACTTACTCGTTCGTATAATGCTGAATTGATCGATTTTCGTGTTTCGTCAAATATTCCTATATCAGTTATATCCGTTTCTTGTGATAGTAATTTACCATTTTTTTTATAATCCACTTCAGCTCTTCGAGTTTCGTAATCCGAAATCTACGAGTATCAGGATTTGTAATCCGGCAATGAACCAACTTTCCCTCCACCTCGCTATATTTATCCAATGAAATCGTCCTTCAAACTCAGCCTGGCTCCTTTCCTTCTTCTATTCTTTTTTAAGTGCAAAGTTCCTCCCGCTGAAGCCCCAATTTTTCAACATGAACTAGCGGATGGTGCTACGCCCTGGTCACATGTAGAATTCGATGAAGATTCAGCTAATTTCACTTTCGCCATCATTACCGACCTCACAGGTGGAGAACGAGAAGGGGTCTTCAATACTGCCGTAGTTCAACTGAATTTACTCAGGCCCGAATTGGTCATGTCGGTCGGTGACTTGATTGAGGGTGACACAGAAAATCGTGATCAGCTTACCAAGGAGTGGGACAGTTTTGATAACCGAGCGTCCAAACTAATTGCTCCGCTATTCCGAGTAGGAGGAAATCACGACCTCATGAATGTAGAAATGCGAAAAGTTTGGAGTGATCGATATGGGCCAAAGTACTATTATTTTCTATATAAAGATGTCCTATTTCTTGTCTTGGATTCAGAAGATTTTAAAGAAGAAAAATTGCAGGAGATATATGTTGCACGAAAAGAGGCCATGGCCATTATTCGGGGTGAAAAAGAAGGTGTCTTTGAAGAAACAGAATATGCGAAAATGAAGGAAAGTCAAACTGGAGAAATCAGTGTCAAGCAGTCTGATTACTTCAGGTACGTAATTGCGTCAAATCCAGATGTTCGTTGGACGTTTGTGTTCTTACACAAGCCTGTTTGGAAAAGAGAAGATGAAGGTGGAATGGCGAAAATTGAAGCGGCTTTGGGAGATCGATCTTACACCCTATTCAATGGTCATATTCACAGTTTTTCTTATACAGAAAAGAACGAACGCGACTACACGATTTTAGGAACGACTGGAGGATTTCAAAAACCTGGCGATGAAAATGCGTTTGATCATATCAGCCTGATAACCATGACCAATGAAGGCCCTAATGTTGCTCATGTCAAGATGGACGGGATACTTGATAAAAGCGGATCAATACCGAACGGCACCATAGAATAACATTAAGGGATTGACGTAGCAGTATTGACGACCGAATTTGTTTCATACTTCCACTATGGTGAATGTCCTCACTCACCTTTGGTTTATAGAATCGTTTTATAGGTGCTTTTCCACTTCTCCAGATTCGGAATCCGTAGTATCAGGAATTGTAATCCAACAACGTGAAATTCAGCCTCTTCTTCCTTCCAATATCTTCAAGAACGATCGTGTTTGAATTTCTTCGATAGTCAACCCAGTAGCTAGCACCTGTTCCTCTGAAAGTGCACCGCAATTAAGCCCTGTTAAGAAATAATTCAATAAACCTTGTCCGGTCGCAGCATCATCAAACACCTCACCCGTAAGCGTGGCTCTGGCCGCACGTTCTACAAATGTTTTCAGTCGATGAAGTGCATCATCATAGCTTTCGAGGAAGAACGAATACACAGCAGCATACCGGGAAGGAAATTGTGCTGGGTGTAAATCCCATCCTTGATAAAGTCCTTTCCAAAGTGAATGACGTGTGTGATCAAAAGCTTGCTTCCAGGTTCGGTGCATCACATCTGAATTTTCAGCAAACTGTTCTTGGGAGAAGTTTTCTCCACGATTCGGACCTATCGGCATCACGTTTGTGGCGCCATCCGACAGCCATATTCCGGTGCTTCCAAGACTCACCTTCATCATATAATGAGCAAAATCACACACCCCATGTCCCATGTCCTGATACCTGGCTGTGATATTATTTGAAGCAGTGTAATCGTACGTGCCAAATGCCGTGGCAATCATTCTGCCCATGCTCGCCAGCACATATTTCCGTAAAGGATTCTGACCATGCGCATCAATCATTGATTGGGTAGTTTCCACCATCATTTCACATTTGAGAGAACCTGTGGCAAGCTCTGTATTTGACTCCAGCAATTCAAACAATTGAACAAGTGCAGCTACTTGCTCAGGGATCGTAACTTTAGGTAGCATCACCACAAAATTATCGGGTAGCTTGCCTCCAGTTGCCTCAGCCAGAGTACTAACAAATATGTCGAGGGTACGGGATCCTCGCTCCTTCAAATCTTCAGTAAATGGTTTGATTCGAATGCCAATAAAAGGTGGAAGCGTGCCTGCTTCCATGCCTTTAGCCACCTCTATGGCCGCTTGTTCTGCCGTAGTATCTTCCTCCTCCCACGAACGATTTCCAAACCCATCTTCAAAGTCGATTCTGAAATCCTCAACTGGCTCTGTTTCCAGTTTTTTGCAGACCTTCTCGTAAACTGTGGAAGCTAGTTCTTCGCTCATTGAGAATCCCATAACTTTTGCAAAAGTGGCAGAATCTGGAGTATAAGTTTTGAGTGCTTTCATCGCCACTTGACCCATCTTTTGTGCTGAATCTGATTTAAATAAATCTGCTCCTCCATAAACTGTATGAACAGGCTGACGATCCGGTTTGTCCCCAGGGTAGATTTCCTGAAAGGCTTTGTTAGCTTTCCCTAGGTCGGAAAGGATAGATTCTTTTTTATTTGATGGTATTGATTGACTCATATTCTTGTTTTCTACCACAGAGAACCAGAGCTAACAGAAAAATTCTCTGGGTTCTCTGTGACCTCAGTAGTTATTAAATAATTAACTGCCCCGATACGTTGAATATCCGAAAGGGCTCAGCAACAAAGGAATGTGGTAATGATCCGTATCCGAAATCTCAAATATCACTGGCACTTCCGGGTAGAATCCCACAACATTATTCTTTTCAAAATAGGCCCTGGTATCAAATAGCATTCGATAAATACCCGGCTCAATCACCTGATCGCTTGCCATAAAGTTGTCTACACGTCCATCGCTATTGGTCACTCCTGATGTTATACTTTCCCAATGGCCATCCATTATTGGCCGTTGAAGAAAAATCATAATTCCTTCAGCAGGTTGTCCTTTTGCAGTATCCAATACATGCGTAGTAATCTGACTCATGCTATTAACTTTTTTAATCGTATCATGGTGATTTTGTGTTGCTCTTCCGCGGCAATATTCAACTCATCTTGATAAGTATTTTTCATCCTAGATTCCAATATCTCCAACATTTCTGCTGCTGACTTTCCAGTGGCGTAAACAATGAAAATAAACCCAAATTTATCCTTATAGAGAGAATTTAAGTTAGCCAATTTTTCAATAACTTCCGTCGGTGCTGTGTCCACACTTTTTTGTTCATTTCCTGCCCATTCTTTTGTGTTGGCGAATTTCGTCGAAAGGCTCTCTACGGCTCCAATCTTAGGGTGGTGAGTGAATGCTTCCAACCAATCCACTTCGCGACACTCATGCCAAATTTTCTTTGCAACACTAAGGATTTCATCCTCATCCGCGAATGGCCGGGCAAGTACCATTCGATCTACCCAGCTTTGTGCACCACAACATTTCGTCAGTTCTATTACTGCTGCTTCAGCATCCAACTCATTTAATTCTTCTAAGGTCATTTGTCAATTGTCCCCCATAGCCTGAGTCTGCTGATTCCTCCATCTGGAAAAATGCTTAATCGTACATGAGTGATAGCTTCTCGATTCTCAATCTCGTCTTCAAATAAATGTTCATGATGGGCTTGAAGTTTGGACTGGGGCAGGATAGTGGCCCAATTTTGCTGTTCTATGTTTTCGTCATTATCCGAAATGCAACCTTCTATGAGACAGGTGTCGGGATAGTTGCCTTTGAAATGATGCGTGTCTACCATGATTTTCTGAATACTCCCTATATGAGCCAGTCGTACAATTACCCAGTCTCTATTATTGGGTGTGCGGTTTCTCTTTGTTTCCCATCCATCACCCATATTTTCTCCTTTTCCGGGCATTATCAAGTTGTCCATGTGACTGAAAAACATGTCATTGCACAGTATCGATTTTGCTCCATTTGCGGCAGCTGCCAAATCAACAAGCTCAGATTGATCCACTCCTTCCCAATCCTTTTCCACCTCACCGTAAACCTTAAGTCGAGCTACTCCTCCGTCTGGATAGATGTGCAATTTCAAGTGAGTGAAATGTTGGGGATTATCAATCTCAAAGAGATGTTGACTACCCGGGTCAAGAGGTGATTTGGGAAGAATCTCTATCCACGATGCGTCTTTCGGATTTTCTTGTTCGCTAATGCAAGCCTCTATCGAGCAATGAGGCGGATGGTTACCCAAAAAGTGGTTGGTATCTACATCAACACCTTGAATGGTTCCAGAGGCTCCTAGTTTCACGATGCACCAATCGTGACCTTCCGTTCTCTTTCTTCGAGATTCCCAACCGTCCATCCACTTGCCAAATTCCGTGTATTTGTCTTCAATGAATATACCTCGACCTGCCTCGATAAGGTTGTCCATCGAAGCAAAAAAATCATCGGAACAAGCGATAGCCTTCCCACCTAGCTTCTTGGAGGCCAGATCAATTAGTCTTGTAAAGTCTCGTGATTCGCCTTTTCTTGTCATGTTCCTACTTCAATTTTCATTTAGTCTTTCAAGATACCTCTGCATTTTCTGATTTGCTCAGACCATGCCGACTTTTCAGAATTTTACCTTTTGACATTTCGCAAAACAAACCTTTATCAAAGACTTTGTACCCACCAACGAAGGTCTTTTCTACCAAACCATGAAGTTGCAAGCCTTTATACGCCGTGATTTTATGTTTGAATTCTATGATATCTTCCGTCACTTCAAAAATTTCCTCTGGGTTCCAGATTGTCAAATCAGCATCGTAACCAGCTTCAATCCTTCCTTTTCTATTTTCAAGATGTAGAAACCTAGCCACATTGTAGCCCATCAGATTCGAAACTCCGGCAATGGAAACACCCCTCTTTTTCGCCTGTGTCCAAAAAGCTGAAAAACTGAACTGTAGTCCTGCAATTCCTCCCCATGCCTTTTTCAAATTACCAGATTTCATTTCTTTAATTTCAGGAATTGCAGGTGAATGATCTGACACTATAAAACTGAAGAGTCCGTCTTTCAAAGCTCCCCACAACTTCTCATTATTCGCACGCTCACGTATTGGCGGAGCACATTTAAATTGTGTTTGTGAATCAGGAATATCCTCAGCATTAAAAACCAAATAATGTGGACATGTCTCTACTGAAATTTGTAATCCCTCAATTTTTGCTTGCTCCAAACTAGTAATTGAATTTGATGAAGATAGATGTACAATATGGATGGCCGTTTCAAATTCTCGACAAAGATCTATCATCACATTTATAGCCTCATCTTCCCATCTTTTAGGTCTTGAAGCCAAGTAAGCTTGATAATTTGTTGGGAATTCATCCAATATATTTTGCGTTGGTATTTCATCATCCAACTCGGCATGAACAAGCAACGGCACATTGTATTTTTTAAGAATTGGCAACCCCCTTCTCAAATCTGCTTCACAGACATTCGGAAATTCGTCAATGCCTGAGTGGGTTAAAAAAGCTTTGATTCCGAAAACCCCTCTCTTAATTAACTCATCAAGATCATTGATATTCTCGGGTACAATCCCTCCCCAAAATCCGCAATTGACATGCAACTTATTTTTTGTAGCAGCCAATTTTTTCTCAAAAGCTTTTTTGGTTGTAGTAACAGGACTCGCATTCAGCGGCATCTCTATCAATGTAGTGATACCTCCTGCTGCGGCAGCCCTTGTGGCCGTGTCAAATCCCTCCCAGTCAGCTCTTCCTGGTTCATTTATATGCACGTGCGAATCAATCAGTCCGGGCATGATCACCGAATCTTCTACGTCCTCTACAGGAAAATCGCATTTCGAAAACGAGCCTTTATCTATTCGCTCAATGATTCCTTTGTTAACGATCACGGTCGCTTCTACCAGTTCATCACCAAGCAAAACTCGCTTGCTATGTAACCCAAATCTTCCCATCAATCCAGTTTTGATCCTTGGATAATCCAGGCCTTGATCTTGTCGCGCTCATCGTCCGTCATTAATGTTTTGTTTCCAAGAGGCATAGTCTTGGTGCGCACGGTTCGTATCATGATTCTTTCTGAATGAGCAGCAATTTGTTCAGGTGTATCGAATAGCACATTATTGGGCGCGACTTGCCATATATCGTCTGTTGGGGTGGCTGAGTGACATTGCGCGCATCTTGTTTGAATGATCTCATTTACCTCTGAAAATGGAACATTATCAGCAGTTTCATCCTTTTTTTCAAATGCTGGAGAAGTCACTAAAGCGAGTGAAATCATAGCAACAATCGAGATTGGAAGAATGTATTTTGATTTTTCACCACGTTCTAGCAAATTCCAATAATGCTTTATGCCAGCACTGGCCAAAGTGATCACCATTAAAATAATCCAATTATATGTATGTCCGTATGTGCTCGGGAAATGATTGCTTATCATGATGAAGATGACAGGAAGGGTCATATAATTATTGTGCAAAGAGCGTTGACCTGCCTTTTGTCCAAGAGTTGGATCAAGGGGTTGACCCAACTTGGCCGCTTTTACCAACGCTTTTTGTGAGGGTATTATCACGAAGTATACATTCCATGCCATGATTGTCCCAATCAATGCACCGACATGGATGTAAGCGGCTCGACTACTAAAAACCTGCGTTAGAAAATAACTTGCTCCAACTAACAACACAAACCCAACGACAGCAAATAGTACTGGCTTTTGGATGATTGGTGATTTGCAAAGACGATCATAGATTATCCATCCAAGAACCATCGTACCTATTCCTACAAATATTCCTGTTCCTGTTGATATATCTGCTATTTGAGGATCAAGGAGGAAAGACTTGGCATCCATATAATATACCACGGTGAGCAGGGCAAATCCAGTCATCCATGTGAAGTATGCTTCGTACTTGAACCAATGCAGATTAGCCGGCAATTGCTTGGGCGCAACTTTGTACTTTTCTAGAAAGTAAAATCCTCCTCCATGAATCGCCCATAGATTACCGGCTAGTTCATCACGAACTCCGTCAGTTCGGTTCAGATTATTCTCTAGAAAAATAAAATAAAAAGAAGCCCCAATCCACATAATACCGGCAATCACATGAGCCCAACGAATGAGCAAGTTCAACCATTCCATTATGAATCCTTGCATGGGTGTCCCTCTGACTATTTCAAATACCAAAAAACCGATTGAAAATATTGAAGCGAGAACGATGACAACACGTTGGATTTGTTTGATCAGCATTAGTCGCTCTTGAAGCCGAAGGTTGAATTCCTTAGATTCTTTTCGTTGCTCTGATTCTTTAGTGATAAATCTGCTTGAAAAGGAAAGGAGAATTAGCAAAGCTCCGACAAGAAACAATATGGCTAGTAGAATAATAGCTGTCATTCAGAATAGGATTTATTTCAAAATAGTACAACCACGAATTTAGTAGAAGAAACGTAAGAACCTATATCTGAGAATTGAAACAAAAAAGTGGAATTAATCAGTATAACAAAAAAGAGCACTTGCAATGCAAGCACCCTTTTCTCTAATCACACTTTGTTTGACTCGGACGTTATGATCTTAAAATTCTTTGATGGCTATATAATTGAAGCTCATCCCGAGTACATCCTCATAATCCTCTCCTGTCTCTTTCATGTTATCATCGCACTCTTCATAATACCAGTTTACCCTAACATCCATTCCCTGGCTTTTGAATTGTGCCAATCTTTTCAGAATATCAAACAAGCACTTTGATGAACTCGTGTTGAAATATTCAAAAGCAAAATTAGCCGTGAAAGTCTTCGTGCCTGTAACAAAAGTTTTGTCAATGTTTGACAGAATGGGATAATAAAATTCCAATGAAGCACTTGACGATGACCTCCCTTTAAACTCCAAAATCCCAGCTTTAGCGTCTAATTGTACGAAGGGTGTAATTTGCGTAGATTCAATTGTCATTGTTATGTTGTCCATAGCTGATAGCAGATTATTCTTTCCAGTATCTCATGTTTTAGAATTTTTAATTCTAAAACACATGACAAAGAAACCCAAGTTTCCAATTGCATTAGATTGTAGTTTCTCCAGAAATTCGTATAGGCAAAATGAGTAGAGACCGATATGTGATTTTCGCTGAAATCGTGCGTATGTATTTCAGAATGACTTAAATTAAGCTCTCCATTAAAGAAATGGGAAAATGACATCTAAACATACACATGGTTTTGGCTCTTCGAAAATTGATCTTATTGATCTTCTAAAAAATAGTACAGTCAACTTTTGGTTCTGGGAATTAGAAACTGATTATATGAGCTGGGCCAAAGGAACCTTCGAGCTTTTCGATATGAAGGTGAGAAATGAGAACATGCTCGAATACTATCGAAAGCAATTGCAGCCTAAGGATGAAAAGAATTTGCTCAAAACTAAGGATCAGATTCTTGAGACAGGTCAGACAACAATTCAATTTGTAAACAGAATTAAAACGGCAAAGGGCAAAACGAAATGGATTGAAGTAATTGGTGAAGTAATCCGAGAAGGTGGAAAACCTGTCGCATTGTTCGGCGTAGGTCATGACATATCACATTTGAAACAAGAAGAAATAGAACTAAGAACAATCCAAACACAAACCAAAACAGGATTCTGGAATTGGACACCCGATAATGGAACGTATTGGTCGAGTACACTTAGAGATATTGCAGAAATTCCAGAAAATGATCCCCCACCAGGTTTTGGAAGCTGGCTAAGAGAGTACATTCATCCAGATGATCGTGACCGAGTGAGCAAGGAGATAAAAAAAGGCTTATCCTCAAATAAGCCTACCGAATCAATCCATCGATTCATTTCCTACAAAGGAAATGAAATGGTTGTACGCTCTATTAGCATGCCTTCGCCTATTCAGAAGGACAAAGTCGTAGGCCTTGTACAGAATATCACAAAAGTGGCCAAAGCAAAAATTGAGTTTCAAGAACAATCTCAGCTAGTTGATGACATTCTGCAAACGATGATTGGAGGAGTAGCTAAGGTGAACATGGATGGAATTATCACGTTCGCCAATGAGGCCGCACTGACTTTTTTGGAAGATCCAAAAATGGTCGGTCGGTATCACATGAGTGGAGAAATAGATCAAATAGATGAGGATGGAAATGTGATAAATCCTTCCGACATGCCACTTTCGAGAACATTGAAATCGGGTGAAAAAATCCGGAATTTTGTTCATGGTCTCACTATAAAAAACAAAGTAAAGTGGTTTTCAGTTAATAGTGCCCCCTTAATGAGCGATGGAAAACGAATTGGTGCCATTGCTAATTTCATCGAAACCACTAAAGAAGTTGAAGCACGACAAAAACTAAAGGAAAGCGAACAGCGCTACAGGCTGATTGTAGAAAACACCGGCGATATAATTACACTTTATCGTTTGGATGGGATGTACGAATATATTTCTCCCAATATTTTGGAAATAAGGGGCTATACTCAGGAGGAAGTATTAAATCGTAAACCCTATGATTTTTTACATCCTGATGATATCCCAATGTTCAAAATTGTTGAGGATAAAGTTCGAAAAGGAAAAAAATCGAAGTTTAAACACCGTGATAAGCATAAGAATGGTGAATACAAATGGTATGAAAGTATTGTTCATCCAATATACGATGATCACAACAACATCAAGTTTGTTCAGAATACAGTTCATCTAATTCATGATCAGAAATTAGCAGAAGATAGATTGGTAGAGAGCGAAGAGAAATTCAAGGCACTAGCTGAGAATCTTCCTGGGCTTATTTATTTGACCACTAATGACGATGAGTACAGCATGACATTTATCAATGATGATGTCAAACGTGTCACGGGTTATTCAAAGGAGGACTTCCTAACTGGAATGATGACAATTGTGTCTCTTATTCATGCTGACGATTTAGAACATAACATCAAGAAACTAAAAACCGCCATAAATAACGATAAAACTTTTGCCCTTGAATACCGACTCCAAAAAAAATCAGGAGAGTGGATATGGGTGAAAGACACTGGAGTCGGAATCAAAGACAGTGACGGGAATCTCAAATTTGTTGAAGGCTATATTGAAGATATTACTGATGCTAAAAAAATCAATGAAGAGACTCGTCTCAACGAACAAAAATTCAGAATTCTATTCAATGACTCTGGCCATAGCATTGGCATTACCGATGGTCAGGGGGTGTTCATAGATGCTAATAAGAAGTTTCTTGATCTAACCGGATATTCATTACAGGAACTTAAGGGGAAGAAAACCTTTTTAGATCTTACCCACCCTGAGGACATACTAGTGGGTCAGGAACAATTAGCATCAATGATCAGCGGCAAAATCTCTTCCTATCAAGTAGAAAAAAGATACGTCTCCAAATCAAATCGAATAATATATTTCAGGGTTAGTATCTCTCATTTTAAAGACCCGGAAACTGGTGAAATTCGAATCGTTGGAACAGCAGACGATATTACAGAATCCAGGCTCGCTGCTGAAAAAGTCAAACTAAATGAACGAAAATTTCGGAGCTTATTTGAAAATGCTGGCAATGCCATATTAATTACAGATATCTCTGGAAAAATTGTGGAAATCAATAATCAAGCAGAACCACTGCTTGGCTATAAGAGAAAAGAAGCTGAAAGGAAACTCACTATTCAGGAAATCATGGCCCCTGAGGGGTTGGCTTCTAATGAAAAAATAATTCAGAAAATTTCTAAAGGAAGAACTAAGTCTGTTATAAGTGAGAACAGATACATTACTAAATCTGGTGAGTCCTTCTGGGCTCAGGAAAATGTCTCCAGCTATCTGGATGAAACAACAGGTGAGACCATGCTTATTCGGATCATTGAGAACATTACAGAGCGCAGAAATTATATAAGGGAAATTCAAGCTAGCGAATTACGTCTCAGGAGCGTATTCGAAGAAGCTGGTCATGGTGTAGCAATTACTGGAGCGAATGGTGATATAATAAGAACTAACAAAAAATTTCGACAAATTTTTGGGCTGACAAAAAAAGACATTCGAAACAAAACTAATGCCCTCCACTTGGTTCATCCAGATTACAGAGACATAGCAAAAAATCAGTTTAAACAGCTCCTAGATAATCCTGCAACCACTGTCCAATCAGAGGCTAAGTACATCACCAAAAAGAGTAAGACGATTTGGGTTCGATTAAACGGGTCTGCCTACCTCGATCCTATCACCAATGAACTTCGATTGGTTGGCATTGTTGAGGACATCACTCAAAGGCAGGAGGCTGTTGAAAAGGTCCGAATTAGTGAAGAATTTCAACATGAAACCATCAATGCCCTGTCCATTGCTTTGATGGTAATGAAAACTGATGGAAAGATCGAACGGACGAATTTAGTTTGGGACCGGATAACGTCTGACTCAAAGGATTTGAATAAAGCAACGTTGGGAAATAATTTCCTTCAGGTAGTGAAAAAGCTACCACTTGGATTGAAGATTTCCTCGGAAATTTCAGAAATATTGAATGGCCACTCTGATCTTTTGGAGCTAGAATTACCACTTGATGTTCAAGGCAACAAATGGTATGCACTTAGAGCTTCGATGCTTAATCCTGAATTTGACAGTCTGGTCATCACTCTTCAGGACGTTACAATAAGGAAGCGGATTGAGCAGGCTCTTGAAGAGTCTTTGAGTAAATACAGAAACACCTATAACATGACCCCCGTCATGATGCATTCCATTGATAAAAATGGAGTGCTATTAAGTGTGAGTGATTTCTGGTTAGAAAAACTAGGTTATCAGAGACATGAAATAATAGGAAAACATCTGCAGGAATTTTTAACTAACGAATCCAAAAAAGATGCTGAAATTATACTGCCAGTATTCTTTCAAAAGGGATCAATACTCGATGTGAGCTACAACTTCTTGACTAAAAATGGTGAAGTGCTGGAAACTTTACTTTCAGCCATCCAAGAAGGAAAAGGTAAAAGTGCTCGATCGCTTGCTGTAGTCACCGACATTACTCCATTAAAGAAAGCAGAAAGACTGTTGAGAAAAAGCAGATATGATCTCGAAGAAGCTCAGCATATTGCTCAAATTGGTAATTACGAATACAACTTCCAAGAAGCCATTTTTTCTTCTTCAGAGGTTTATGATAAAATCCTCGAACTCGAGGAGGAAATCCAAAAACCCTCAGATTTTCTTCTTAAAATTATACCTCCTGAGGATTTGAATGAAGTAACAACCTTTTTCACAGAATCAACAGAAAAAGGAGGAATGTTCGAATATTCAGGACAGGTAATAACGTTAAAAAACAAAAAGCGAATCTGGATAGAAGTGCTTGGCAAGGTGATAAAGAAAAAGGGAATTCCAGTTAAACTTGTCGGTACCATTCAAAACATTACGAAAGGCAAGATCGCTGAGTTAGAAATTCAAAAACTTTCGCAAAGGTTGACCTTAGCGACCCGGTCTGCAGGAATAGGTGTATGGGAGGAGAACTTTGAAACCCACGAGCAACAATGGGATGATCAAATGACTCAAATCTATGGAACACAACTAAAGTCATCGAAACAAAGCTTGGAGATCACCCATCCTGATGATAAGCATATCATGGAAACTATACTCCAATTAAAGGCAGATGGAGCAATACTGATTGATGAAACCAGGAGGATAGTAGTAAACGACAAGGTGAAACATGTTAGAACAGTGGTCAGGCAAATTTTTAATAAGGAAGGCGATCCAATCAAGCAGGTTGGTATCACCTTGGATGTTAGTGAAGATCAAGAATTGCTTGGCAAGCTTGAATCCTCACTCCTCGAAAAAAACATCCTTATTAAAGAAGTTCACCATAGAGTTAAGAATAATATGCAAATGATTTCTTCCATTCTTTCCCTAAAGTCTCTTGATCTAACGGACGAAGATTCAAAAAATATATTCAATGATTGTACCACCCGAATCAAATCCATGGCCTTGGTTCATGATCAGTTATATCGATTCTATGACGTATCTGAAATTGACATTTCAGAATACCTAAATCATCTATTAAGTGGTCTACATTCTCTACTTGGAGGCAATGCAGGTTATTTTGTGGTGAACGTTCACGCTGAATCGTATACGATCAACGTAGATCAGGCTTTACTTTGTGGCCTAATTGTTAGCGAAATGGTAGCCAATGCCTTCAAACATGGATTTAAGGATATGAAAGAAGGAGGTGTTGATGTTACCTTCAAAGTTAAAAAAACCAAGAAAATTTTAATTGTAACCAATAATGGATCAAAAATCCCAGGAGACCTCCTGGAGACTCGGACTTCAAGTCTGGGTATGTCTTTAATAAAAACCTTTGTCAAGCAACTGGATGGCAGCCTTACTCTGCATCCTGATAATGGATTCATGGTTGAATTTTAAAAATAGCGCAAGGTGTAGGTAAGCATTGTTTTGATTACCCCGACCAAGCTACGCTCCTGCATTTTTTGAAGAATGTTTCGCTTATGTGCGTTCACCGTGCGTACACTTAGGTTAAATTTATCCGCAATTTCATCATTGGTCATATCAGCGAAAATGCCCTCAATAATTTCATGTTCACGCCTTGATAATGATGAGATCCTGTCATGAATTTCTCTATACTTATTAGATAACAAATACGAGATAAAAACCTCATCAAAATATTCATCTCCCTTTGCTGCAGCAATTATTGTTTCTTTAACTGAGTTCAGAGCGCTCGAAAGGCGAATTACTCCCTTCACTTCGAAATCGAATAAAAGTCCCACTAATTTGCTCTCAGGAAGCCTACTAAAAGCCACTACTGGAGAGTGAATATTCTCCAAAAAAATGGTGTCGCTTTCCTCGTTTATCTCCACTATCGCCACATCACATTTAATTTTGTCCTGAGGGTCTTCACTGAGTACAACTTCCCATCCCAGTTCCTTCAATGAATATGAGAGCCATTTCCTAACTAGTGGGAATTTCGAATAAATAATTACCCTTCCGTTCATCATAAGTGATTTGCTTATTTAAAACTACGAACTTTCATCATTTTAAATACTTACATTAAATAACTTATATTTGAATAACCACCGTAGAGAAATGAAAAAAATACTTGTTGCAGAGGACTCAATTATTGTAAATCAACATATTTACAAAACCCTTGAAGGATCGGGATATAAAGTCTTTTCGGCTTTTAGCGGAAAAGAGGCAGTTCAAGAGGCCAATAAACACCTACCCGATTTAATCCTTATGGATATAATGATGGAGGGTGCTGCCGATGGGATTGAGGCCGCTCTCAAAATCAAGAAAACCTTGGATATTCCAGTCATTTTTCTAACTGCCCTCACAGATGTGGCAACACTTGATAAAGTAAAAGATAGCCAACCCTTTGGATATATTGTTAAGCCATTCAATGAAGTAGAGCTACTATCGAACATCCAAGTGGCCATCCACAAATCAAAAGTGGAGAACGAGATTAAGAATAATCGTGATTTATTTCAAGCTTCCATGAATTCTATCTCGCAGGTTTTTTTACTTCTTGATTGGGAAGACAATATATTCTATGTGAATACCAGTATCGAAAAACTGCTCAATAAGAAGTTCAACGAGTTATCAGGGATGCCATCTGACAAAGCCCTCCTGATCAAATCCAGAACTACAGATGAAAGTTATTCCTTAAACAACCTTAGAGCTTTTAGCAAGGAAGAGCTCTTTAAAAATGAATTCCTCCTTAAAACGCCAAATCAAAATGTCCCAATAGGAGATACTATGTTGAAGGTTGTTAATGGAAAAGGGGGTGTCACTTATACGCTGTTTATTTTCAAAGACATTTCCAACAGAATCAAGGCTCGAGAGCTAGAATTGGAAATTGAAAAACGAAGAATTACCTCTCTTATAGAAGGGCAAGAGAATGAGCGAACAAGATTGGCAAGGGATATTCATGATGGGATAGGCCAGTTGGTCAATCTGATTAAATTAAAAGCGAAGGGAATAGGAATAAAAGAAGGAGACGCTAAAGAAGAACTTGATAAACTCCTAGAGCAGACGCTTAAGGAAGTACGGAATGTTTCCGAAAACTTAAGCCCAAGCGGACTTAACAATTTTTCGTTGGAGAAAAATGTTGAAAAATTAATTGCGCAATTCAATGATTCAACGATCAAATTCAATTTTTCACATATCGACGTTCCTGATTTAGATTTGAAAGTGAAATCGCATCTTTTCAGGATTATTCAGGAAGCTATCAGTAATATTCTTAAACATTCAAAAGCTAAAACGTCTACTATCCAGCTTTATGGATTGGAAAATAAGATTCAACTCACGATTGAAGACGATGGAGTAGGATTCAATCCGAACGCTATTGACAAGACCCACACACATCACGGCATTCAAAATATTGAATATCGTGTTAATAGTCTTAATGGAAATTTCACTGTAGATTCGAATGATAAAAGTGGCACAATGCTTCTTGTAACAATTCCATTGTAAAACGTCGATAAATGGCTATCAAGCTTTTTTTAGTTGAGGATCACGAACTGATTAGAGGCGGGATTAAGTCTCTGCTTCAAAGTCAAAGTGAACACTATGATGTAATAGGTGAATTTGATCGTCCCAGATTGGCTATTGAAGCAATCGAAGGGGGTAACATTCCAGAGATTATTATCATGGACATCTCCTTACCTGAAATGACTGGTCTGGAGGCTTCAAGTTTTTTGAAAGAGCACCATCCAGAAATCAAAATCATAATACTAAGTATGCATAAGGATGAAGAATATGTCCTTGAGTGCATAAATCAGGATATTATGGGCTATGTGGTTAAGGATAGCATTGGTGACGAAATCAAACTAGCAATTGATAAAGTTCATCATGGTGGCAAGTACTTCAGCAAAGAGGTTATCGATATTGCTTTAAATACTCATAAAAGACGAAAAACAAGAAAAAAAGAGCTGGATGAAATTAACCTGACCAAACGCGAAAAAGAAGTCTTGACTTTGATCGCAGATGGAAAAACGAACAATGGAGTTGCTGAAATGCTATTCATAAGTGAACGTACCGTGGAAGCGCACCGTGCTAATATTATGAAGAAGGTGGGTGCCCGAAATACGGCTGAACTGATCAGAAAATCCTTGACAAAAAATCTTATTTGATAGGTTATTTGCTTGGCTGAATTTTTGTGTTGACCTGAGCCAAAAGAATGCGCCATAGAGATTATATTTGTCGGCGGTCAAAAAATTGTCGTAAAAATATCCAAGCACTCATTACCGACACTACACTACCTACTGCTGTTGAATAACTGGCAAGCGAGCTACCAGATAGCTATGCTTATATCTTCGATGGAGACGACCGGAAGTTTATCTACGTATCAGAGTCCAACCAATTGCTGGAAAAATCTATTTATGAGCTCGATGAAGCACAAGGACTTGAACAATTGATTCAGAAATCCAAGGAGCCTACGGTAGTTCTTGATTGCAAAACGACAGGAAGAGTTTTTTTTATTAGGCGATTGGCAACTAATCTATTTTTCGGATTATGTGTGGAAAACAATGAGCAAACGAAAAAGAAGGCGGCAGGAATTATGAGCTCATTATTTAGCTTAGAGAATCCCTCCAACTAAAAAGTCCTATTAGATTTTCATGAATTGAATTTTCTGATCATCTTGCAGAAAACCTGAAAGATGAAAAATGTACTCTACATAAGTCTGACCGTACTACTGATAGGCTGTCAATCACCGCCAACCGGACAACAAGATGAGGCTGATTACAGTAGGCAAATCACAGAACAATCTGTGCTGGCCAATCTCTGGTTTCAGCAATCCGCCGAAATGACTGCCTCCTATCTTCAGTCGTATAATTACGCTAAGATACTCCTAGATGCAAAGCTCGATACCGCCCGAAAAGAGGGCAAGTATGGAGTCGTGTTAGACATTGATGAGACTGTCTTAGATAATAGCCCGGAGGCCGTTTCTCGAATAAAAAAGGGTGACACATTTAACAAAAAGGATTGGAAAAAATGGTCAGATGAAAGTCGTGCCAAGGAACTCCCTGGAGTGAAGGACTTTGTTGACTATGCCATAGAACGAAACATCGAAGTATTCTACATTTCAAATCGGATGGTAGATGAATTAGATGCGACAATGAAAAATTTAAGAGAACTGGGCTTTCCTAATGCAGATGAGCAGCACATTTTCTTGAAATCAACAACGAGTGACAAGACCGATCGCCGAGCCATAGTATCAGATCAGGTGGAAGTATTATTATATGTAGGTGATAATTTGCGCGACTACCAGGATATCTTCGGTAAGAGAGGGGACGACATGGGTAAGAACTTGGTCTATGAGAAACGGCAGGAACTTCTCAATAATTTTGTTATCCTACCCAACCCTATTTATGGCGAATGGGAAAAACCAATTTATGGAAATGATATGGGTATGACAGACTCACTTAAACTGGTGAAGAGGATTGAAGTGCTGGAGGACTAAGATTGACTTGAGATTCAAGTACCTCAGAGCAATCCTGTCTGCCGACAAAGGCAGGCTCACGAGGTATGAATTTGGAAAAATATTTCTTCATTCGATGCAAGCATCGAGGAACCTGCCTACAGGCAGGTAAACCCCACTGGCGGAATCCAATCAAGAGGAAAATGAATTTCCTGAATCAATTTCTATTGAAGCTTGAATTTAAGTAATACACCCAATGAACAGGGAGTATATGACATCCTCGTACGATTTGAGCAATGGCAAATGGAGAATATTTCTCCACTTACAACATACCTCATATCCATTTTTTCTTTGGCTCAATGCTATGCATTGAGCTTTCGCATTCTTATAGTGAACTCGGAGGGATTCGAACCCCCAATCTCCTGGGCCGTAACCAGGTGCATTATCCAGTTGTGCTACGAGTCCGTCAGCTTCTTAGTTAATAGCTGTTAAAAAAGGTTTGCAAAAGTAATAAAATCACTTAAAAATTTTCGTTACAGGGTGGTAATTCTATATTTGCCACCAAAATTTATCTGATGACAAAATTCCTCCTTTCTTTTCTTCTCTTAGTTGTTAGTTTCACTGCCCTAAGTCAGGAAAAATTATCCGGCCAACCCGATCTCCCTGGTGACATTCTTTTTGACATTGGGTTCAATTCTTGGGATCAGTCAGGAGATACCTTGAAAAACTGGCCGTCCAGATCACTAGGTATTTATTACAATAAGCGTTTTAAGCTTAGTAATAAATTTTCATTTTATGGTGCAGCAGGATTTGGGATTGAGAAATTTTCATTTGAGAAAAACTACCATCTGACAGCCGACAATTCGAATATTGTACTTGATACACTAATTGCCTCTATCAGTATGAACAAACTTTCGATTACTTATTTTGACATACCTCTAGAACTTAGATTTCACCCAAAAGGCACGATTGATGGTGAGGGGTTTTTCGTCAGTGCCGGTGCAATACCAGGGCTTAAAATGGGAGCTCACACTAAGGTGAAATATGAAGTTGATGGCCATAAACAAAGAGAAAAAGTAGGAGCAAATTTTGGTCTTCAAGACTTTCGCATGGGTTTACAATTTCGTGTGGGTTGGAAGGGGATTAATATCTTCTATAAGACTTATTTGACGAAAGTCTTTAGACATAAACAAGATCTCGTTGATCCTGATTTGAATCTAACTGGTGAATTATTTAACCCTAAAGTGACTTCTTTCGGTATAAATTTTTCAGGCTTTTAAAGAAAGGCATACGCCATAAAAAAGCTGTAGAAAAATCCCAAAACGGATCCTGTCCAGACCTCCATGGGGCGATGATAACCAAGGTGAAGTCTAGAAGTGCCAATCAAGCCCCCAGCAATAATTGTTGTGAAAATCACCCAGTTCAATTCTGGTAACGAGAGTTTCATAGCCAGTGAAAGTGTATATCCGGCAATCGCCCATATAGCTGCAGAATGAATACTGATTTTTAATTTAATGTTTATCAAGAACATCAATCCAATCATTCCTGTCCCGGAAAAAAGTAAGGTCTTGATAATATGACCAAGTTGGAGATCCATGACCAACCATTTGCCTGCACCTGCATAGAAGACCATTAGGATAATAAATGGCAAAAGTCTCTCCTTGCGATTCGAAAGCTCCAAGTCTGAAATAAAAGGAGTTAGCAACTTAAGGAGAACAACAAAAATTGATGGGAAAAGAGCGGTTAAGAAAAACATAGATAAAACCAATCTTGGGACAACATCAATTGGATAAGGAATGAAAGCCTCAGGAACAAATAAATATAAAATCGTGCTCATATAAGTGGCCATGAGCAGCGGATGAAACAATCCGGAAATTACCTTCATGAAAATTTTCACGAGAGTTGTTTTCGTAATCTGGCGACAGGAATATTCAATTGCTCTCGATATTTCGCTACGGTTCTTCGAGCGATGTTATAGCCCATGCCTCTTAGGATTTGCTCAAGCTTATCGTCGGACAATGGCTTGTTCTTATCTTCTTTTTCTATGGCATCCTTCAACTTATTTTTCACTTCTCTGCTGCTCACATCTTCTCCAGAATCGGTTGCTATTCCTTCAGAAAAAAAGTACTTAAGTGGGAATGTTCCAAAATCCGTCTGTATCGATTTACTATTAGCTACTCTAGATACTGTGGAAATATCCATGTCAATTCTTTCGGCTATATCTTTAAGAATCATGGGTTTGAGTTTGTTCTCATCCCCTTCTTGAAAATAGGCCTCCTGAAAATCAAGGATAGTCTGCATTGTCCGCATTAGGGTGTTTTGTCTTTGTTTGATAGCATCTATGAACCATTTAGCAGAATCCAGTTTTTGCTTAATAAATGTGACAGTCTCTTTAAGTTTTTTATCCTTTTTGTCACTATGGTCATAGGCCTTAAACATGTCAGAATAAGACTGACTCACTCGGAGTTCGGGAGCATTTCTACCATTCAGCGTCAGTTCAAATTCTCCATCATTGTTTTTTAAGAAAAAGTCAGGAATAATGTACTGATTCTTTACAATCTCTTCACTCGATCCACCGGGCTTTGGATTGAGTCTTGTGATCACCTGAATAGCCACCTTAAAGAGCTCCTCATCCTCAACCCCAATTCTCTTCATGATTTTGTCGTAGTGCTTCTTGGAAAACTCCTCAAAGGATACTTCGATAATTTTCCTAGCCAAGAGATTAGCTTCATCGCCTTCCTTTCTATCAAGCTGAAGTTGTAAACACTCCTGCAAATCTCTTGCTGCTATGCCGGCCGGATCAAAATCCTGAATCTTGAATAGAATTTCCTCAAGTTCTTCCTCATCAGTTTCTACATTTTGTGAGAAAGCCAGATCATTCACAATGGCTGACAAACTCCTCCTAATGTACCCGTCTGATTCAATACTCCCCACCAACTGCAGCCCGATTTGATGCTGGTGCTCATCAAGTCGCAAAAACCCCAACTGGGACATGAGCGACTCGTGAAGCGTATTCCCAACTGTTATAGGGCGCTCTCGATCCTCTTCATCCGGAGACCTTTTATCACCTTGCATCTTGTACCCCGCATAGTCATCTTGATAGTAGTCTTCAAGATTTTCTAAGGTTTTATCATCAGAGTCCTCTCGCTCCTCATATTCCTCCACTTCATTCGAATCTTCCTTGCCTTCTTCTAGCGCTGGATTGATTTCCATTTCTTCTTCAACGCGCCCTTCCAATTCTACTGTGGGTACCTGCAAGAGCTTAATAAACTGAATCTGCTGCGGAGAAAGCTTTTGATGTAGCGATTGAGAAAGGGTAAGTTTTTGCATGCCTTATTTACGATCCTACCAAAATTAGGATAATAAATATGAATCTTTGATTTAGACCCGAAATTAGCCTTTTTTTGCGGCTAAGAAAGAATTCTATAGCCGTGAGTGAGCAAAAAAGAACAAAGATCAAGATAGCAATGGATGAAACTCCAGTGGGAGAAAAAATTCTACTGAAAGGATGGGTGCGTACAAAGCGTGAAAGTAAAAACGTGGCGTTCATTGCTCTG
>JAAEPI010001449.1 GCA_024232835.1 Cytophagales bacterium | reverse complement strand
TCCCTGATCATGTACGATGTATCTGGGAATTCCAAAAATAGGTATCCAATGCCGTCTGAGGGCATTGATCGTCGACGTAGCGTCTGCTGTCGGCGTAGGAATTATTTGAACGAAATGAGTATAAGCGTCAACGATGACTAAGCAATACTTATTGCCAAGCGATCGTGGGTTAAATGGTCCTTTGTAGTCGATGTGAATCGTATGGTTCGCGTGGGGAACCATAATTGACCAGTCCTGTACTGGTGCAGTACGTTGAGCTTTTGGAGGAACACGGGTTTTTTGACATTCAATGCAATCTGCCAGTAAAGCTGTGACCCAATCGAAAATTCCTGGGAAATAATAGTAACGTTGGATCGTGTCTAGGGTTTTTTCTCTACCTAGATGTCCTGCCATTGGATGGCGATGTGCTTGGAAAAATATAGATATCATTAGGGTAATGGGAAGACAGATTTTTAATTGTCTATTATCTCCATTACTAGTCGGATGTCTTGGGTATTGGATTTTACACAAGACTCCTGTTTCTTCGTGTATAGTCAGCGTAGAAAAATGTTTGTAATAGGCATTTAGTGCTTTATTTCCTGTTATATCAGCGGTTCGTAACGGTAGTTTATTTTGTATTACCCATTTACGAACAATATTTAGAATTCCATCCTCAGCTTGTGCTTTTAATATTAATTCTGGGGTTATGTCATTATGACATTGCCAGAATTCTTGCATGTCAACGGGAGCTGGCACAAAAATTGGTTGATTTTGCCTTTGAAGACGAGGTATTTTTGATATATCGTCTTCCGATTGCGTATCTATTACTTGATTTTCCGTCGATTGGGCATGATATGCTGAAGGATT
>JAAEPI010001448.1 GCA_024232835.1 Cytophagales bacterium | reverse complement strand
TTTAATTTTAATCGGTTTTTGTGAATTACACCATTCACCTGTAGCATGGCGCCAGCTAAAGGCGATGGCTGGCAGAGCGATCAATTTATCGATACGATCAGGAAATGTCATATGAGTATCTTCAAAATTGAAACCTCGTCCTTTCAAACACTGAAAAAGTGTTTCAATTCCCCAACGCTTTTTATATTCTTCAAGAGCTGTTTCAGGATTTTTATCGGTTGCGAGAATCAGATATTCACCCTTTGGGAGCAACGCTCCGACGATATAAACCATTTGGCCATTGACGAGGAGCCGACCTTTCAATATCTTGTATTCACCGGCTTTCAAATCTCTGAACAAAGTTTTAGCGTATCCTATTCATATTATATGGTAACAGTAAGAAATCAGTAAATGATATAGTGTGTGTCAACCTGGTAAAAAAGAAAAAGGCAGAGTCGTACGACTCTGCCTTTTTATTCTCACCTCTGCTTACAAATTTAGCAGAAACATCTATCCGCTTACAACGATACTGAATTGAACATCAGAGAATACATGAATTACCATGACGAACTGTTGTAGGTGGCAATAACGCTATTTCTTTACTCGCTTATCACTTAACCTTAATCCGTAGCCTAAACTTTAGCATTCAGAGTTTTTTTAACAATCTGATCCGCCAAAGACGGCATTTGGAATTTACCTGAGATTCTGTCCTCAAAGTATTCTTTGGTTTTGACTCCTAACTTTTTAGCCGTTTCAACTATAGTCATAAAGGTGTCTCCAGCCTTCGCACCTTCTTCCGTTTTTGTATGCAGGCTGACATCCTGCCGGCGTTTTTGCGCACGCGCACCAAGTTCGGAAGCATTATTGTGTAAGGGTAATTCCGGATATTGCAAAACCTTTAGAAGTGCCACTTTCTTTCCTTCGGTTTTTTCAATCCTATCATTGAGTGCTTTATATTCGGTCCGCGTGGCAAACAGTTCATCGAATTCGGATTCCAAAACTTTTGCCATCTCCGAAGTCGGATCAGCTTTGTAACGCAAAAGTTTCCCATAGTATTGCCAAAACTCTTTGCGGAAACTTTTAAGCACATCTATGTTTTCCGGTACTACGGGGCTTAACTTCTTAAAATGACGGCCCTCATGCACCCAACACAGACCATGCTCTGAGGTAAGGTGCTTATACTGTGGCGCATCATCACTAAGCAAGACCTCAATAACAGGAAAGTCTGTTTGCCAGTGATAAGCCGCAATAGCCGCCGCTTCTTTAATCCGGCTACGCTGATTGCGGCCTTTGGAAGTGTCCGGAAAGATCTTTGCAAGCAAATCTTCCATCTCATCCTCATTCATTTTTTTCCCATCGGCTAATTCTCTTAATCTGTTAATCATTTTCAGGGAAAGTCCGAATTTGATGAGTAAAACAAAAGCTTCCTCGGTAAAGTAATAGGTGCGAACGCCGCAGCCTTGCAATATATCGATAACGCTAAGACGATTTTTATGCGTATCAGTAAAAAAGGCTGTGTAATAAGGGTTGCTGACAATCTGAGTATAGCAGTTACAACCGTTAACACGTGTGCTTGTATCGTCAATCTGCTGATACTC
>JAAEPI010001447.1 GCA_024232835.1 Cytophagales bacterium | reverse complement strand
TGTATCGAAAGGTTGGGCAAATATATCTGTTGAAATTTCTAGGATACCCGGAACAGTACTGGGCACAGAATATTGAGTCCTGATTATAAACAAAATAGCAAGTCCTACTCTATCGATAATGAATGAAGTACTTTACAATTTCTATGCGAATACACAAGATGGAAGTGGACTCCCCGTCTTTAGTGGTTCAAAACGTCATCTTCATGGAGGAGGATTCTTTGGCACGCTTTTGAGAGGGGCAATTCCTATAATGAAAGCTGTTGGTCGTCGAGCAATTGGAGTGGTTAGCAGAGGAGCTGACCAATATTTGTCTGGGAAGAAGGATTTTATACCGGCAATGACTGATGAAATTGGGTCTGAGGCTGCAAATCTTTTAAAAAGTGGTTTAAAGCGGAAAGCTAAACCTCGAAAAGGTCCTGCTGGAAGACCTGTGAAGAGATCGTCTATAAATAAAAAGAGAACCGCGCTGGATAGATAATAATGAGTTTGCCTTGTGCAAAAACAGAATTAGTGGTTTTCGAGCCTGCGACAACGCAGGTGAGCATGAACAAAGGATTTTGATCGGAGGTGTACCAATTCACCCTGTCCATGACAGTGCAAGTCCAATTGAGTTC
>JAAEPI010001446.1 GCA_024232835.1 Cytophagales bacterium | reverse complement strand
GCACTGTTTCCATATCCGGCTCAAGCCTGTGGTTAAATCCTATCATGCGGAAATCAATATCAAGATTTGAACGTTTCTCCATTTGCGGTGTGTAATATTCCGAAAATCAATCTTTCTGACCTTTCTGACATGAAATTTGCAGTACTGATTTGCTAAAAGGATCAGTAGGTGATAAAAATGTTGTAATTCGAGAGAATATTATGGTATGAAATCATATCATAATATTTTGGCAGAGGGCTTTATTGCAAATAAATAGCAGTAACCAACATTTGTTACGTACAGATAGCAGTAGCTTACACTTTCTGGTTGAAAATTTGATGATTGAAATTCATTCAGGAAAAAATTGAACAAATTCTTAGCGATCTGAATAATTCGTTTCAGTTCTCGTGGTTTGTGATAAAAGAATTGTTAATTGTTCCTTATATCCAGGGAAACTTAGTTGAACGTATGTCAATGAAAGGTCTTGAACCTGTTTCTCTGATTCAGTCAAATCAAATCCTTAACATGGATATGATGCGTTCTGCTGAATCATCGAACATGCTTAAAGAATTATCAAGTTTTTCAGACAAGCAGAGAGTTGTAATGCTTCCCCATCTGGATTTGCTGACAACTGTTGAAGAGGGATTTCTCAGCCAGCATACACGAGTATGTTATATTACAGGCACTGTATATTAATGAAATGGGCGTATGTTTATTGGGGTTTCGGGATCCTGGTTTGAATATACCACCAGTCAGGAACAATACGCACACCTTGATGAATAAAAATCAGTATAACCCGAAGATATATCAAAAGGAATATGTTTATGGCAAAAAGTGATCTCCCATTTGGCAGTGAATTTTCTCCCTCTCAAATACATCTGGTACGTGTATTGGAATTTGCCAATGAGCACGGAGGTGACTGGAAAGCATTTGAAGCCACTGTCAAAGCCGAGTATTTTGAAAGTAACCCTACATCTGATTACAATAAAAATAAGCTTGCAAACAATACAAAACTTGGGATGATAGCTTACGGAATAATTGACAGGGATGCTAATCTCACTGATTTCGGACAACAGCTCTATGCCTGTCGCTACAGCGAAAACCAACTTTATGAAACACTCGCACACCATATCCTCCTGAACCTGCACGGCATGACGCTTATTCAGTGCGTCCGGGATATACAAGCCGCATGTGAAACAGTCACTTTGATTAAGCTCAGAGAATGGCTTGAAGAACGGGGGATTAATTTCCCGAGAGGTGGTAAACACCCGAGCATGATGAGATTATGGCTGGAGAAAGCCGGAATCTTCGGGCAGACTTGGAATTTGAATGAAGTACGACTGAAAGAGGTGTTGGGAATCTGTTCTGATGAAGTGGATGCTCTTGCCATGTTTACACCAGAACAAAAAGCATATCTCAAGACACTGGCCAACCTGGGACATGGATGCTATCTGTCAAATGAGGTTGAAAAACTTGCTACAGCTATCTATGGCGTGAAATTCAATGAAAAAAATCTCCCCAAGCAGGTTCTTTATCCATTGGAGGAAGCAGGATACATAAACCTGGAACGGGGGACTAAATCCAAAGGCAGAGGCGCAAAGCCCTTTATTATCACAGCTGCGGACAAGCTTGTTTCGGATAT
>JAAEPI010001445.1 GCA_024232835.1 Cytophagales bacterium | reverse complement strand
CTCGGACAATTTGAAAAAGATATAACCGTCTGGACTACGTCTTCAAGTCTTCCCAATAAGGAACTTAAAAATATGGTTTCCGCAAGGATTGCCGAAATTATGGAAAATCAGGATGACGAAGACGAGCCGCCCTGGGACAGTGTGACGATTTACAACAATTTTTTAAACCATATCTTAAAAGAACGGCATAAGGAAGCAAGCAAGTGGATGAATGGTGTTGAGGTTACTTCTGACGTGATAGAAAAAATGTCTGCTGAGAAATGTCAGGCATCGCTCAACCGCCTTGAGTTAAAGCCTGCGTATTTAGGGGATGAGCAATTTAGAATAATAAAGCAAATGAGAAGCGCTCTTGAAGATCGGCTTGACGATCTTCAAATTGAAGGTTTATTGGTTAGATTCAGGCAACTGCCTCTATTTCTCCAAGAAGAATTTCTTAAACTGGCAACTGCTGAAGTCAATTAGAAATGATAGGGTATGAATGATCCCGCTTTCATTTCTATTACACGCGTAGCCCGATGCATCTGAAATTATCACAACTGGTCAGAAGAGGAATTCAACCAGAAAATTCCTTTGCTCGCCCTTCATCGTTTTG
>JAAEPI010001444.1 GCA_024232835.1 Cytophagales bacterium | reverse complement strand
TGATGGAAATGATGCTATTTTAGTAGATAATCTAGGTGCTTATGTGGTCAATGTATCAGAACCTGAATGTAGAGAAAAAAAATTAGTTTTCCAATGGCCATCGCTGAGGGTAATTTGTAGTGATCCCATCTACCCCTAACCATAACATGAATTTCATCATAGTCGCGGAATCAATAGTCCATACCCATACTTGTCGGCCGTTTCTATGATGCCGCCATATGAATGTCGGGTCTATGAGAGGGACAAACCAAAATACATCTACGATTGAAGCATCTTTTACTTTGGGCATGTAGACGCCTTGAAAATATAGTTGTCCTAACTCAATGTCATCTTTGATTTTGGATATTTTTTGCAGACTATTTAGGTCAAAGGAGACGATGATAACCCGTTCATTCAATTGATACTCTTCAATTAAGGCAACGGTTTGTGATTCAATTCCTGGATACAGGCTCGGGTGTTTTAGTTCGAGGATCAACGATACTTCAGTTGGCTCAATCAATGCCAAAAGTTCTTCAAGCTTTGGAATAGGATAGTCAGTATTGGCATTTTCAACAACACCCCAATCAAGAGACCCAACTTTACCTGTACCGCTTGTTGTGCGATCAATTGTTTTATCGTGAAGTAGCACCAATATCTGATCCTGTGTCCGTTGTACATCAACTTCGATGTAAGTTGCGCCTTGTTCAATTGCTTTTTGCACTGAGGCAATTGTATTTTCAGGGGATAAGCTTGCCGCACCCCGATGAGATATGGCTATCTGTTTCCTGATAGGCTTGGAGCGAAACAAGACATGGAGTAATATAAATGAAACCAAACAAATAATGCTCAACTCTTGCCACCTACTTATAAGTTCCATCACTAACACTTATAGTGAATTACATTTGACTTCGTGCCGAAAGTTATACAATAATTTTTTCACATATAAGGAAGGAAGAAAACGTT
>JAAEPI010001443.1 GCA_024232835.1 Cytophagales bacterium | reverse complement strand
GCAATTCAAACTTCAGAAATGCAAAGGTGTGGTTCAATTCATGTTATTTAAAGTGCAATTGCTTTCAAGATAGGTAAGGGTGAGCCCATACAGTTTGGGAGACCACATGAATTCAATACAATGTTATTGAGGGTAATGAATGGACATCCTAGGCAAAGGTTTCTTCACATCACTAATTTTTGTCTTCATTCTGCTGTTTTTCTTTAGTGCCCATTCTGATCATTTCAGCTTGGACTTGGACTGCTGGGTGTATATTCAGCTTAGCCCCATCTGGAACATTGGGACTTGGATTGCCCTCTGGTTGTGGTTTTCCTCTATATTCCAATTTCTTTTTGGGTTCTTTCTCTTCTTCCTCCCTTTTATCATCACCAGTCTGTCATTTATGAGTATAACTTATTTTTCTTCTGAGGAGGTTCATGTGTACTGCTTCTGCAGTACAACTTATATGCCCCTTTTTGGGTGGTGCAATTAGTTGCCCTGCAGAGGTAGTCACATTGAACTTCCCTGTTTTGCTTCCATGTTATGTGGTGTAATTGGTATGTCATTTTGCTAAAAAAGTTACTGT
>JAAEPI010001442.1 GCA_024232835.1 Cytophagales bacterium | reverse complement strand
TTACGATCTCATCCTTGAGTACATGTTCATGCCTGTCGTCAGGTAAGTCATTTTCCTTTATGGAGGCATATTGGATATTTTCTTTGTGCCTGACCACAAAATATACCCCGCTGCTGTCCCAAACGTTGAGCAGCGAAAAATTGGTGGTCGCATCCAACAAGAATATCTTGGTTTTTATTCTGAACTTAACCTGTTTGAAGATGGCTTGCTATCCTAAACTTTGCAAGAGTTCATAGTAGTAATCTCTAAACACTTCCCAACCGCGATGTTTGTTTTGATAACTGATCGTTGACTTGGAAGGAGATTTACTTATCCCTAGATGATTCAGGTTGCCTGTGGCAGAACGGAGACCATTACTAATGTCACGAACAGATTGACTTTTCACAAACGGGCAAAACAACATCGCTACCAAATGGGTCCAACTAGTGTAGCCCTTCTGATGCTTGTCACTTTGATGGCTCGACACCAATTTTGAAAACTATGAGCGATCTAGTTGAGAAATAATTTGACTGAACAGTGTTAGATTTGGCATAAGAGAGTTGGGGGTTTTGTGTTGTGCCTTAAAACTAATTGAGGAACAAAATCCCTTCTCTCTTTTTAATCGTTTAGGACGCTATTGATTAGGCATCTATTTTTCTTCTCTGAATTTGGGTCATTATTCTAAAATTTCTTATCCCGAAACTTGCAAATAAGAGTTGTCTTCCAAGTTTTTTCTATTCATTTAGGTATCAAATACTACAACAAACAGCTCCAAATAATCGCCATATTAGGATAATGTTGCATTGAATTGTTAACTTTTCTCATGATAATTGCTAATGTATGACTGATCTACAGCGAAATAAGGTATTACATTTTTTCCATGTGTTGGATCGTGATAGTAATGGAATTCTAGAAGAGGAGGACTTCACACTAGTGGGTGATAGTATCAGCGATTTGATTGGGCACGCTAAAAACTCTAGTGAACGTCTATCACTCAAGGTAAAGGCATACGGTCTCTTTCTACAGGTACTACAGGACATTGGAAAACCCGAGGCAACAGTGACACCTGAGGAATGGCTGCTGTTTTATGAAAATCATGTGTTGGTCAAATCCAACAATTATATCCTGCAAGCTTCCGAATATTTGTTTTCGCTTTTTGATCAGGACGAGGATGGGTTCATTGATAAAACTGAGTATTTGGATATGTTCAAAGCCTATGACCTTTACAGTGCCAATGCTTTGAAGGCCTTTGACTTACTCGATCTGAACGGCGATCAAAAGATCAGTAAACAGGAATTGATCAAAGCATTTAGTGAATTCTTTCTCTCATCAGACGCAGGTGCTACGGGAAACTGGATTTTTGGAGATTGGAGGAACGATCGTTCGATGGGTTAAAAAAAAGCCACCTGATGAGGTGGCTTAATAGTCTAAATCTTGTTTTCAACTATAATCCCAATTCTTTTAAGAAGGCATCATTATTAGGATCTCGGCCAAGAAATTCTTTAACCAGCTCGAGCTCATCCTCTGAGCTACCTCTGGCCAGTATAATATCTCTGTAGCGCAATCCTGTTTCTTTATCCAGAATGCCATTTTCATCAAAAATGGAGAACATATCCTGCGCATAGACCAGTGACCACAAATAACCATAATAGCTGGATCCATAGCCATTCAAATGACCAAAGGCACCTTGGAAATTTGTGCCATCGACATATTCGTAAGCAGAAATTTCATTTTGAACTTCTTTCAGTACATCTGTAGTACTCAATTCCCCAGATGGATTGTACCTATCATGAAGGGTCAAGTCATACGTGCCATAGAATACCTGCTGTGAGGCGTTAATGGCTGAACCCACATTTTTGGCCGCTAACATTTTATTAAATAGCTCCTCAGGCAGTACCTCCCTTGTTTTGTAATGTTTGGCAAAAAGTTTTACCGCATCATAGTTCCATGTCCAGTTTTCAAATATTTGAGAGGGAGCCTCCACAAAATCTCTGGACACGTTGGTTCCTGATTGAGAATATAGATCCGCTGTTGTAACCATCTGATGAAGGACATGACCAAATTCATGGAAGAATGTTTGAACCTGACCATGGGGCATGAGTGCTGGCCTGTCTTCAGTGGCTCTTGGAAAATTACAGACCAAGCTGGCATTAGGAATCTGATAGCCCTCCTTGGTCATCCTTCCATTCACGAAACCGAAGCAGGCGGCATGACCGTATTTGTTTTCTCTTGGGTGCAAATCTAGATAAAATACGCCCTTTAACTTTTCATCTTGATATACTTCGAACATCCTGACTTCTTCATGCCATACGGATGGATTTTCCACCTCTTTGTACTCCAAGTCAAAAAGAGTTTGGGTGATCATAAATAGACCATCAATCACATCGTCCATCGCAAAGTATTGCTTTACTTCTTCAGCATCCAATTCGTATTTCTCTTCCAAGAGAACATTGTTGTAATAGCTGGCTTCCCAACCATTCACCTTATCGGATTCACCTACTTTGGTTGTTTTGGCTTCAAGTAATTCTGCCTTATCGAGAGCTAATTTCTCTGCCAAATCGTTCTTCAGATTTATCTCAAAATCCCATACCGTTTTTGGATTTTTGGCCATTCGATCCTCTAGTCTGTATTCTGAATAGGTACTATAACCCAAAAGTTTGGCCATATTCAATCGTTTTTGTAGCAACTGAGGAAGAACTTCAAGATTTTCAGTAGCGCGATTATTATATTTTACATAAAGAGCTTTGCGCGCCCTTTCAGACTCAGCATATTTCATAAACGGCCGATAGGATGGATAGGATAGATCCACTTTGTAGGTTCCGTCATCTTGCTTTCTAGCTGCCTTAAAGTCATCCGGCAATCCAGCCATTTCTTCATTACTGAGGATTAGAAAATCCTGAATGGAAGCAATGTTTTTTGAGAACTCATCCCCTATGCTAGAAATTTGATCATTGATCCCTTTTAATTCATCCCGACCTTCCTGTGACAATGCAAAGCCGTTTCTCTCAAAGCCAGTTACGGTTTCTTCAACAAATTTTTTCTTGTACCCGGTAAGTTCTTTTGCCTCGTCACTGCCAGCATAGGATTTAACCGCATTGTATAGATCCTCATTCAGGGTAATCTCGTTGACATATTGGCTGAGAGTAGTATTGAAGTTTAAAGCATTATTTCGAAGGGTTGAATCAGGATGGGTGTACGCCATCAAATAAATTGGATAGGAAATGGCACTATAATTTGCATATAATTCATCCAAAGCTTTCATCGTGTTGTCAAACGTTCTGTTCTCTTCATTAATTGACACGATATTGGCCAGTCGTGTATCCGTAATCGTTTGAATAGTTTCTGCCGCTTCCGATACGTCATCACTTGTGATTGATGCGAAATCGACCGGAACATTGAAATCAGCATAAAATGGATTGTCTGGAATTTCAACAGGAAGTTGAGCGACTTGCTCTGGCTGACTACAATTCATCAGAAGTACAGCGACCGTGAGAATCAATAAATTTTTCATATAGCTAGATAATAATTTTATAGTTTGAGTTTTTCGGCTCGGAATTTAATAAAAATAGGACTAAGCACCACCGTCTTTGATTTAATCGGTTATAGACGTTTTTATGCGGTTACGGGTGGACGTAATCACCAATTGAAGGTCTGCGAATATGGATTGTGTTTTCGATTTTGACGATTAGAGTCATTCCAGAGAGCTCCCTACTTCTCGCACCACCTTGATCAAATAATCCACAGTGCCTTTATGCATTCGATGATTGATAAGACAGGCACGTATTGCGAATTCTCCCTTGAGTTTGGTTCCGGTGATGAACACACGCCCATCCTTTTCAAGAGCCGGAATCATTCGTTGATTTAGAGAAGAAATTTGTTCTTCGTGGGTTAGCGTTCCTTTATATCGGAAGCAGGCAATTGCCAGATGAGAAACGGACGTCAATTCGAAATCATCTGCCTCGTTCAATTGCTCAGCCAGATAACGGGTGAGGTCAATGTCTTTTTGCTGCATTTTCTGAATGCGCTCGAAACCATACGATTTCAAACCCATCCATACTTTTAGTGCTTTGGCATTTCGCGAAAGCTGGAAATGATGCTCGTTGAAATCGAGCCGACCTTTGTCTTCTTCTAATTCCGTATCCAGATAGGCTGCTTTTTTGAAATACGTTCTTTTCAATAGATCCCAATCTTTTACCAAAAGGCAACCTGCTTCGAAAGCAGAGTAAAGCCATTTGTGAAAATCTACTGCCACCGAATCGGCTAAATCCATTCCTTTGTATTCGTTCTTAATAGAAGGTAAGGTGGCCACCAAACCTCCATAAGCACCATCGATATGAAACCACAAGTGGTACTTTTTTGCAATTTGACTCAGTGCCATCAGATCATCTATTGCACCGGTATTCACCGTGCCTGCATTGCCAATCACACAAAAAGGAGTAAGCCCTTCCGTAATGTCCTTTTCGATGGCCTGCTCCAATGCTTCCAGGTTGATGGTGAAATCTGCATTGGTAGCTATCCTACGAAGTTGATTTGTCCCAATTCCTAACTCTTCAATGCTTTTGTCTACACAACCATGAACTTCGTTGGAGGCATACAATGTGAATGGAGGCATGTTGAACAAACCCTGTTCTCTAATGTTATACTTTTCAAAGAAGATATTGCGAGCTACAATGAGCCCTGTAAGGTTGGCAGCCGAGCCTCCGCTAACGAGCACACCCCCAACGCTATTTCCGAATCCGGTCATTTCTCCCGCCCATTGAATGACACGTCTTTCAATTTCGTTGATAGCGGGTGCCAAGTGCCATTTCCCGACATTTTGATTGATCGTGGCAGCCAGTTTTTCAGCAATGATTGACATTTGTGAACCCCCCGCCATTACATAGGCGAACATGTATGGTCCAAGATTATTAGTGGCAGTATCAAGGACTTTCTCTTTGGTCAGGGCCATTAACTCCGAATTGTCCATACCATGTCGAGGGAGTGGTTCGTCAAACCAACTTTCAATTTCCTTTTGAGAGAAGTAATGGAAAGCTTTTTTGTTATCTATATCAGCATGCTGTTGAAGTACCAGATCGCTGGCCTCATGCAAGAGCATTTCAAATTCTTTTGGACTTAGATCTAGGGAATTATTCTGCATGTTGCAATTCGTTTAAGGTTCGTTCCATAAAATCTGACTGGCTAAGTTGGATTTCAAGGGTTTCCAATTGATCAAGAAAATTGTTGTCTGCTGGAAATAAATCAGCAACTCCTTTGGTTCCTGCTTTCCAAACGGTCTCGAATTCAGGAAGATTTGTCTGGGCTTTTTCAGTCAGTTCGAACAGTTGTTTTCTGGAATCAATGGGGTCGGTGAACGTTTGGAGATAACCGCGTTCTTTCATCTTTGATACCAGCGTGATTACAGAAGGATGTGAGAAATGGAGCTTTTTGGCAATTTCCGTTACGGAGAGTTGTTCGTGCTTGGTAAGGAGTTTGAAGATCAAGAACCAATTTGGTTCTATGTCCATGCCAAGGGACTTGTACATATTACGGCCACTGTGCACTATAGCTTCACTGATTCGTTTGAGGCGTGTGGCCAACGCCAGATAGCCTAATTCGTTCACAAAATCGTATTGCATGGATAAATTATACGTAGATGTCTACATAAAGATACGAATAAATGTAGAGGGCTACATAAAATATTAGAAAAATAGTTTTAATCCTCCTCAGGAAGCAGAATTGCTCCTTCACTGCACCATCCACTCAATCGATCCATGATTAACTCCACCGGATATTCTCCCTTGTCTTTTTCAATTTGCAGGTATGCTTGTGTTTCCCTCACGGAGAGGTGATAGTCAAGGAATAATTCGTAGATGGTCTTCTTTGGTTCTCCGGTTTTTGAGAGAGCAAGAACTAACTTTTCGAGCGCATCATTTGGATGATCACTTAGTAGCGCTTTCTCGATCAACTCAACATTTTGTTCATATGGAATTACTGACATCCGAGTAAAAAACTGTGTGAAACTAGCCAGCTAAGAAAAATGCAATTGGTGGGGATTAATCCCCACCAATTTGATGATGTTTGAAGTGACAAAACTATTAGACATCATGGCTAAAACTACGAACTTATC
>JAAEPI010001441.1 GCA_024232835.1 Cytophagales bacterium | reverse complement strand
GCCTCATATTGCTTTTGCCGCTGGGAAATCGGATTGCTGAAATACTCAACTAAATCAATCAGACCTGCTGGTTTGGGTTCCATTATGACGATTAATCTCCTGTGATTTGGAAGTAAAATAGCACGAAAAAGCCTACATTGCCTTGCCAAATAGACCAAAAAAGGTCTTTTTGATGCTTAATCACCATAATGTAGCACCATTTTAAGCGTCAGTCAAGCATTTTATTCGTCATAAAAACCTCCTAATGGAATAATGTGCTGGCCCTATAGAAATTTGACTAAAAATGAACGCAGGTACTCATCTCCCGAAGTCAAATATCTACAAATAATGGGATTTAGAAGGAAATGCGGAAAACAGCACTGAGAAGTGAATGGGTTCGCTACGGCCAAGAATTGCCGGCCCTATCAGGAGACATTGATGACGATTAATTACCTGTGAAAATCGGTGTTTAATGATAGGGACCGCTATCTTGTCATCTGTTTCATGTTCCATCACTCTGTGGTGAAGCAAGAAACCATACTGATCTTTGACAACACAAACCCTTAGACCTAATTCCTGAGGAACTC
>JAAEPI010001440.1 GCA_024232835.1 Cytophagales bacterium | reverse complement strand
GTCTTGTAGAAAAATGATAATTATGAAATTACTAATGCTATGAAGAATTCAATCTTTAGAATAATACTATTTAGTAACCCAATATCAGGAACCATGAAAACAGTAACGGCAACTCTATTTATTTTAATATCGACTAATTTATGTGCTCAACAAGAATCCCGCTGGAAGTTAGGTTTAGAAATTTCTGAGGATAAACTATCAGGCGAAAATTATGTTGCTACTAGTGGAATCATCAGCGGATATACGATAGAATATACTGAACTTAATTATAGTATTGGAATATTGTTTGGATTCAATCTGGATGAAAAGGCTACTATAAGTTCAGGTCTATTCTTCTCAAACAAAAACGTTAGTGGAGGTATCATCTGCCATACTTGTAATGTAATCCCTGCATTGATTAAGCAGCAGTATTTGAGTGTCCCAGTTTCAGTTAGTTACGGAATTCTTACATCAAGATTGAGACCACATTTGAAACTTGGATTTATAAATAATGTTAGCTTGATAAATGAATTAGAAAACAGCAATGAATACTTTAGTAGCAATGGATACTTTATAGAAGGGTTCGCTGGAATGTCTCTCTCCTATAAATTGGGTACTAATTGGGAAGCTGAAATAGGGTACAATTACCGAACGGCATTAACGACTATGTATAAAGAAGCTTCAGTTGGTGATTATACCCGTAACAAGCTCACTACCAATAGCTTGGCAATAGGAATGAAATACGTTATCAAATAACATTGGGTAACAGCACCTTTGTAAGAATGGGGGTTTATCTGTCACGGAACATCGGTGGGTTCTGGAAGCTCCGCTACAGAAAGATTTAATATTAAGATTTGAGAATCGTTTAGGTCTATGCCTTTCACCAACCGCAAGAGAAATTTCCTTTGACATTTCTGACATGCAACTTGCATTTGAAACATCAGTATTGCTCAACGTTCTTGATTCTGATACTCAAGTATTATATGCTTATTGAGTCAACTTACAACCTAATTACGTGAAATTATTTTGGGTGGAAAAGGTGTGGTCAGTCCATTCATCCGAAGTAGTATGACTACATGACCTCATTAAGATTAATTGATTCTACATTCCAACCAACTTGCATCTTTTGGGGTCTTGTAGAAAAATGATAATCATGAAAAACCTCACAAAGTCTTCAAAACTCATGAAACGAATTGCCCAATGTGTTATCG
The DNA here is from genome assembly GCA_024232835.1 of Cytophagales bacterium. Lineage (GTDB taxonomy): Bacteria > Bacteroidota > Bacteroidia > Cytophagales > Cyclobacteriaceae > JAAEPI01. The sequence goes on along the minus strand of JAAEPI010001440.1, from coordinate 6,750 downwards.
GGCTATCCGTAGCAACAATGTTCGTCTCATGCACCGATCAATGCAACGAAACATACTCGTACATTGAATACACACCGCAATATGTCAACCTCGATGAAATGCGGTTGTCATTCGACATTCTTCCTCCTAAGGAAATAAACCAATCTGGTAAAATTTACCTTTATGGAACAACCTTATTTATGACTGAGCCTGATAGTGGCATTCATATCATCGATAACAGCCTCCCTGAAAGTCCGGTCAAGAAAAACTTTATTCAACTTGCCGGCGTGCATGACATAGCGGTGAAAGGCACTACACTTTATGCAGATAGTTATATGGATTTGGTGGTGATGGATATCACTGACATCAACAACATCGAAATGTTGAAAAGAATAGAGGATGTTTTTCTAAATGAATATGCATACTATCCTGAAGATGAAAACTTCATATCTCATTATATTGAAACTGATCAGGTACAATTAAACGAACTGGACTGTGATCAGGGGAATATATTTTGGGAAGGTGATGTAATGTTTTGGGATAGCTCATTAGAACTTGCCAGCCTATCAGGTGGTGGATCCAACACAACATCAGGAGTAAGTGGTTCAATGGCTCGTATGAATATCGTTGATGACTATTTATATGGAATAGATGACTGGGCTTTAAATGTATTTGATCTGTCAGACTCGGAATGCCCAGTCGAAATTACAGAAGTAAATGTCGGGTGGGGAATAGAAACCCTATTTCCTTACAAAAGCAGTCTCTTCATAGGAGCAGCGGATGGATTGTACATTTTTGATAATACCAACCCCATAGCGCCAACATTGATGAGCAAGTTCAATCATGCTCGTGCCTGTGATCCTGTGGTTGTCCAAGATGACATTGCCTATGTCACATTGAGAGATGGTACTGCTTGTGATGGATTTGCTAATCAATTGGATGTTGTGGATGTCTCAGATTTATCGTCCCCAGAATTGCTGTACAGTTTTGGTATGGATAACCCTCATGGATTAGGTATAGATGGGGACGTACTCATTATATGTGAAGGAGAGTATGGTCTAAAACTTTTTGACAAAAGTGATTTGAGCCAAATTGGGAGTAGTTTAAAAAATTGGATTAAGGATATTAATGCCTTTGACGTAATTCCTATTGATAATCTTCTCATCCTAATTGGCGAAGATGGATTATATCAATTTGACTATTCTGATCCAGACAACATCAAATTCTTAAGTTTAATCTCTACCGACTAATGAAAGCATTTCTGCTCGCTCTTGGCCTTTTATTTTCATGTTTTGGAAATGCACAGGACAGAGCAAACATATTGACAAAGAAAGGATTGAGGTATAAGAATGTTGAGATTATACGACAAACACCTGATACTCTGAGTATAAAAATTGGAGAAGAAATTAGTTCAATTCCTATAGCCGAAATAAGTAAAATCCAAAAGCCCAATGACCGTAAAAAAACGAAAGTAAAATACAGCAAAGTGGATGTGGAGATTTCACTTCAGGTCTATTCGAGCAAACCGGGTAAAGGCAGGACATCTGAGGAAGATCCAGCCCTAATGATTGCTTTTTCTTATCCTCTGAATGATCACCTATCTCTAGGAATCGGTAGTGGTCTGCAGGTTCCACATTTTACAACAACATTAATCCCTGTATACGGACATGCACGCTATTCTCCTTTAACAAATCGTTCATTTTTTATACGAGGTAGACTCGGCGAGTTTATTCCCTTATCACCAGAAATGTATAAAGGTGGATTGTTTAGCGAGCTGACCATTGGTAAGGATTTCGCCTTGAGGGGTCGATCAAAATTCCAATTTGCCCTTGGCTATTCGCGTCAGAGTATGACCAGAGTGAATGAGAATTTTTGGTGGGACAATCATGAAACTCATTTTACCTACAACCGGATCATTATTTCAATTGGGATGGTTTTTTAGTAAAAAATTATGAAGAAACTAAAACTAATTTCCCTAGGTATTTTACTTTCATTGAGTTCTTGCTCGGATGCAAGTCAAGAAAACGATCTCAAAAGTGTTGGTACAATAACAGGTCAAGATTTTAGAATGTGTCTTTGTTGTCGTGGATGGTTTATCGAAGTTAATAATGAATCCTATCGCTTTAGCGATCTTCCAGACAAAAGCAGTATTAATCTGGTTTCGGAAGAATTACCGATTGAAGTCTATGTAGATTGGACTTTAGATCAAAACTCCTGTTTAGGAGATGAAATTATCATTGAACGTATCGAAAAAATCATTTTGTCAAACTAAAACAGGGCATGAACCATGCGAATGAAAATTTCTTGTGAAAGTGCTTTTATAGACCAGTTTTATCCTTTGATTCTTACGATGTACAAGCGATCAATGTCTATGTTGCTCTCACCAATTCCCACTGTTTCAACTCTGTCGCCAATTCCGTTCGTTTTTCTTTGAGTACTACGATACTTGATTCCTGATATTTCACCACTATCATTTTTGATCCAATCCAGAAAAATAACTGAATGGCCTGATTCATTGTTCCTCCAAAACTGTACGAAATCACCTGCCTTTGCATTAGTATGTAGCACTTCAGTTCCAATCTTCAATTTCTTCAGCGCAAACAAGCATTGACTTTCCGCAGACTCTTCTGTGCTGCCGTACCAGCTACGTTGGAGCCACTTAACTGTAGACAAATTCAAATCATCGAGCAGTTGATTGTTGTCCATCACATCAAAAGCCACGGTAAACGTGTACCCACTGCAAAACGTACCCTCTACGCTTTTGGATAAAATTTTGGTGTCCTTAAAATAAAGCGATTTAGGGGTTCCTGAGCTCGACCATTTGTATCCACCCCCTTCGTAGGAATTGGCAATCTTCATCACCTGATCATTTAAACCTTGCGCAGGAACACTGACCGTACTCAATCCCAAAAGTGTTATGAACAGTAGGTTTTTCATTCTATAAATTAAGAAATTAATGCTGCAGCAACATCATTCTCTAGTCTGGGGCCAAATTGTGTCACAACTTTTGCACTAGCCAAACTAGCCAATTCACCAGCCTCCTTATGAGTAAGTCCATTTGTCATTCCATATAAAAAAGCTCCAGCGAACATATCTCCTGCTCCTGTTGTGTCAATTGCTTCAACAGCATGTCCTGTGATTTCAACACGATTTTCCCCATTGAAAATCCAGGCTCCTTTTTCACTTCGTGTCATGACGAAGTTTTTAGCAAATTGCTTGAGAGCCTCAAAGGCCTCCTCCTCATTGGACTTCCCTGTGAAAGTCATGGCCTCTTCCTCATTTGCAAAAAGTAAGTCGATCCCTCCAGAAACTGCCTCATGGCTTTTGTCATTGAAAAATTTAACCATTGCAGGATCAGAGAAAGTGTACGCGATCTTTACACCATGTTTTTTCGCAAGTTCTTTAACTTTTCGGATTGCCAAAATCCCAGTAGGAGATGAAACCAAGTATCCTTCTATGTAGATGAATTTGGCTTGTGAAAGTGCCTCTTCGTCAATCTCATTTACCGAAAGATCGGCTGTTATTCCCAAGTGCGTATTCATCGTTCGTCCCGCGTCTGGGGTTACCATTACTAGGCATTTTCCGGTAGTACCATCAGGCAATTCACTAAGATTTGTATCCACCCCAAGCTCATCCATTTCTTGCATATAATGGACCCCATCTTCATCATTGGCGACCTTGCAACTATAGAATCCCTTTCCACCAAATTGAGCCAAAGCAATCATGGAGTTAGCCACTGAACCCCCGCTTTGCCGTTTCTTTATTTGTCCAAAAACTCCTGCGACTAACTCTATCTGACGATCCTCATCAACTAACGTCATCAGTCCTTTCTCAACGTTGAACGTTTGAAGGAACTTTTCAGTCGCCTTAATTTCATAATCCATAATGGCATTTCCAATGCCGTACACGTCGTATTTCATTTTTTATTATTTATCTTTATAGATCAGGTTCGATCAACACTAATCATGTGAATAACTATTATCGCCATTTTTATACCCCTTATTTGGTTCTGTCTGGGTAATCTGTAATTAGTCCATCGACTCCCCACTTCAATAGTTGATCCATGTCTTCTCGTTCGTTGACAGTCCATGGAATCACAGCCATTCCTTCTATTTGTAAATCCTTGATTATATCCCCCGAAAGAAGCATATAATCACAACTATAAATTTCGGGTGTAAAGCCCAGAGAATCAATATTCGTTCTCCATGGAAGTTCATTCTCAATCAACAAAACCAACTGCACCTCCGGATAGACTTGTCTGAAATATTGCAATACACGAAAATCAAATGATTGAATGGTCACCCGATTCCAATCTAGCCTACCATCAATGAAATTGTAAACTATGTCGGAAAATGCAGCAGGCTCAGGATGAAACAAGTTGTCGCTTGGTACGCTACTTTTAATTTCAATATTATAACGAATCGTGTCAAGCTCTTTGGTTGAAATGATGGACTCAATGGTGTCAATAACTTCTGAGAGGAGTGGTTTGAATATTGGGAATTTCTCCTGAGTTGGGAATCGAGGGTGCGGTTTAGACCCACAATCAAAAGCCCGAATTTGGTCATACGTCATGGAGTAAATTCTGTTTTTAAGCTGGGATGCTTCAGCTATTTCCTTTCCCGATGGATCAACACAAATTTCTGAAGAAAAATAGGGCTCATGACTTACAAGCAATTGAGAGTCCGCTGTGACAGCCAGATCCATTTCCAGAGTATGGACACCCAATTCCAACACATTGACAAATCCAGGTATAGAATTTTCTGGCCATAGGCCTCTGGCACCTCTGTGACCTTGAAGGTCTATATCGCTAATTGTCTTGGTTGGTTGGCTACAGGCAATCACACCAACGAAAATTAAGTACAGAATTTTATTCATAGCTCCGAATTGGAATGGCACAAAGATAATCCGTTGCGGTTATAGAGAATCACCCTTCGAATACCTCAGGGTGACACAGGGGAGTTTTATTCGGAATATTGAAAGGAAACATTGCCCAGAGCAAGATCAATATTGAATTTCATGAGGTTTTTTGCCTTGGCTGCATAACTGTGATTGACATACACGTTATTTTCCACTTCTTCAAAATCATCATCCATGCGAATGCCGCAAAAAGGTGAATCTTTGAGGTAGATAATTACGGGGGTGTCTTTATCTGGGATCAATACATCAAGTGACCCTGCTCCCACCTTCGCATCACAATGAAACTTCTCTGTTGGCATTTTGCTGAAATCCAAGAGAGCTGTTCCAAAACCAATATCGGCGATGACAGTTTTAGCACGTGCGTTACCCAGATTACGTGTTTTTATTGAGCCAAAATCTACCTTAATATAGAAAGTGTCCATACTGATCAGATTAGATTTATCATCTTGATAGCCAACCTTTACATTAGCACTTCCGCTGTTTAGCCGCAGGTCGTATAGCTTCACATCAGATAGGTCAATATCTGTATTGCCGACTCCATATTTCATGTTAAGTCGATAGACCTTTTCCTGATTCAGTAGAATTTTCCAATAATCCTTTTTCTCTTCCTTAGATCTTTTTGAAACAACGAATGAAAATCCGTCACCAAAACTCACGGAATTGTAAGAATCCAATTCAAGGCTGGCATTACACGTATTCTCGACAAACTTGGTATTGAATGATGGGTTTATTTTGTCCAAATCGGGATTACCGTATATGACCAGCGGATAATCAGATTGTTCGTAATTCTTGATATAAGTGTTTCCTGATGCCGCTTTTAAATTGAAGTTAACGGTATCAAAGTTATTGATTTCCTTAAGCGTGTAGAACTTTTTTAGCTGACCAAATGAGCTAACATTAAAAAGCTGGAATAACCCAGCCATAAGTACCAACCTCAACATGAAGTTACTTTACGTGTATAAGGTAGCTATGTTACATTATTTCAGTTGATTAGAAAAATTCCTTCATTTTCTCAAAGAAAGACTTTTCGCTTTTAGATGGATCTGGTTGGAAATTCTCCGAACCTCTAAGCGACTCCAATGACGCCTTCTCTTCTTTAGTCAGCTGTTTTGGTGTCCACACATTTATATAGATCAACTGGTCGCCTGTGCCATAGCTGTCAATGGACTTGATTCCCTTTCCACGCAATCGCAGTACCTTTCCTCCTTGAGTACCGGGATCAATTTTTATCTTTGCCTTTCCCGAAATTGTTGGAACCTCCACTGAGGTGCCCAATGCAGCGTCCACAAAACTGATGTGTAAATCATAAATTACATTATTACCATCTCGCTGAAGAATGTCCTCCTCAGCCTCTTCAATTACTATGAGTAAATCTCCCGGGATGCCTCCGCCGACTTCATTGCCCTTTCCAGACATAGACAATTGCATGCCATCTGACACGCCGGCCGGTATCTTGATGGAAATAACTTCCTCATGTTTTTTCAAACCTGAGCTATCCGTTCCTGCTCCTCTCGAATCTACTGTTTGTCCTGCTCCTCCACATGTTGGACAAGTAGAAGTAGACATCATCTGACCGAGCATAGTGTTCATTACACGCTTGACCTGACCCGCCCCATTACAAGAAGAACAGTTCTTAAAAGTGGTGTCAGGATCAACCATCAATCGGTTGACTTTTATCTTTTTCTCTACGCCTTCAGCAATTTCCTTAAGTGTCAGTTTCAACTTAATACGCAAATTAGTGCCTTGTCTGGTACCTCTACTACCACGGCCTCCTCCTCCAAAAAAGCCGTCAAATGGGCTTCCGCCTCCCCCTCCGAAAACATCACCAAATTGAGAGAAGATGTCTTCCATGTT
>JAAEPI010001439.1 GCA_024232835.1 Cytophagales bacterium | reverse complement strand
TTGAGGGGAATAGCGAATGATATCATCCAAACTTACATTTGCTCGTAATCCGGGTTGACCCGGTGCAATGAGTATCGGGTAATCATCACTTAGCCGATCTACTGCACGTGTTCCAAGTCCGGGAACTAGTCGAATTAAACCATCTTCACGTTTGATCCTCGGTGACCAGCGAAATTCATTATTGCTGAAAGCAACACCGGCATAGGCAGGGAAAAAATAATCTCCTATTTGTGAACCAACAACTTCCTGTATTAAAATTCCCATTTCTTCATGAAAATCTATCAATCCTCTTTCTGCTCTGTATTCCATGGGATCAGGACCTAATGTAGAAGCATAAACTTCTGAAATAGCATCCATCAAAGCATCGAGACGTTCTGTCTTCGTGCCTCGATTTGCGAGAAACAGACTTTTGTATTTACCGGAGAATGCGGAACCCAATCTATCTTCCAAAACACTTGAACTGCGAACAATAATTGGTTTATCGCCCAGATCATCCAATGCCATGGAAAGACCTTGTACAATTTCGTGTGGAAAATTGGAATTCTTAAATAGTTGAACAACATGAATGTATTCCTGTCTTACTTCTTCGATAGTTTTGTACTTTTGCTCC
>JAAEPI010001438.1 GCA_024232835.1 Cytophagales bacterium | reverse complement strand
ACTGTGAGATGAATTTACCGAATTTTCTCTCACCCCCTCGATGTTCATCTTGGGAGCTGTCACTCCATGAACTTCCATAAACTTTGACACTTCCTGTAGAAGTTTATGAAATTCCATTTCGTGTTCCTGGGTGTTCTCGTCCGGAGTATTTCCCACATAGTCTGGAAGTTCGTCGCCCACTTTATTATTTTTGGCTATTAGCCCATGTATCTCATCGAACACCTCTTCCTCCTCCTTATTCAAAGGCGCGACATATGTGGCTCGAAGCTTGGCAGCTAGACTATCTAGGATGGCCCACAAAATAAGGGACTGACTACAGAGGCCACGGGGCTCGCTACATAGGGCTTTGACAAGCCGTACTAGCACTTCAAGTCCCGTCTCTGAGGCTTGCGCTACTTCATCCCCCTCGATTTCCATCTTAGGGCTGTTCAAAGCCACTGGTACCCTTTGCTTCTATAGCATCTTCTGATGCGTGTACTTTTTGACTTTTTCAAGCCTAATTTTTAGTTCACTCGTCTGTTGCAAGATATCATCCATATCTATATCTCGAATCGGAGAAATCGCAATAATGCACGAATAACACTTTATTAAAATTGCAAAGTTTTGTCAAAAATTAGTTCGATTTTT
>JAAEPI010001437.1 GCA_024232835.1 Cytophagales bacterium | reverse complement strand
TAAGGGTTTTGAAAACCCTTAGGGTTTATTTCACTCAAATGCAACGTCAATTCCAAATGCAATTGTTCCTGATGAATTTTCTGAATTTACAGTTGCCCGGCCTAAACCCATGTTTTCGCCTCTTTTGAAATCAATGGTTTTGTCTTCCCATATTGTCCAACTGATCCCAAAATTGAATTTGATCTTGGGATTGATCTGATAGGCAAAACCAGTACCAAAATTCCAGTTGTTCCAATATAGTACTTCAAAGGCGCCCAAGGTCTGATAATAGTTGTCAATATTGTTCCAATTAAAGTAGGTGTAAATTGCTCCGACACTTAAAAGCAGTTTCGGTGTGTGTTGGTATGCGGCAGTTACCCCCATACTCCAAGTCTCTCCTGCCAAATCGGATAAATCCTCTCCCGCGCTATTCTTTCCCCAGTCAGCATCATCTTGAAAATAGTAGGTATAATCGTACTCCAACTCCAGTTTCGGGTTCACGTCATAAGCCACGCCAAATCCAAACGAAGCTGGCAAATCCCTGCGATTTTTAGCGTTATCCACAGCCAGTTGGAACTCTTGTGGGAAGTCATTACGATTCACCTCTGTTTCAAAATCAAGTTCTATACGTGTATCATATCGCAAACCAATATTGATCTTTTTATGGGGTTTCAGGTTGAATCCCAAAGTGCCGCCAAAACCGTTCGCTGTTTCTTCAGTCTCGAGTTTATAATGATGATCGCCTCCTGCTGCATCGGTAAAAATCATCCCCGAGCTGATTTCGTTTTTGGCGGTGATATGACGCAGACCTACAGCCACTGATATGCTGTCGTTAAAAGCATAGGCACCCCCGATAGTTGACGCTATGTAATAAGATGAGGCTTCCAGCCAGTCATTGCGAAAACTTTGTAAGGCGCCGTTTGATGATAGGACGGTCAATGATCCGATAAATTTTGT
>JAAEPI010001436.1 GCA_024232835.1 Cytophagales bacterium | reverse complement strand
GTATGCTTCCTTTTGTCATTTCTCACTATTTAGTTGGGCAGAGTGTTCTATCCTTTGTCGATTGTGAAAAAGACTTGGGTGTGCATGCCAATACTAGTTTTAATTTTAATGAACATTGCGAGCATTTAATTTCTAAAGCCAGTCAACAATTCGGATTGGTGAAACGTACATGCCATTTTGTCAAGGATATAAGAAGAAGAAGGGTGCTTTATTTGACCTTAGTACGAAGTCTATTTGAGCACTGTTCTACTGTCTGGCGCCCTAATGGTAAAACTATGTTGGAGCGTTTTGAAAAGTTCCAGAAAAAGTGCATAAAATGGATTCTTAATGAAGAAGAACTCTCCTATGATTCACATGAAGTATATGTTAGGAAATGTCGGCAGGTTGGCATCCTCCCGCAATCCGAAAGGTTTGTGTTAAATGATCTAATATTATTCCATAAAATTGTAAACGGGATAATTCCAACTAATCTCCCTAGTTATTTGACTCTCTTCACCGGCCATAGTAGACTCCGTTCATCTCATCTTGATGAACTTAG
>JAAEPI010001435.1 GCA_024232835.1 Cytophagales bacterium | reverse complement strand
ATTAGAGATGTGAAATGATTTTTCGAACATTTTGTTAATGAACAAATATCGACCATCTAAATCCTTGATATAAATAATGGATGACGTATTGTTAAGAAGATCGTGCTGCTGTGCTTCACTCTCTTGCAAACTATTGTAGAGCCGGGCATTTTCAATGGCGATGGCAGCTTGTGAGGCCAGGATTCGCACAACCTCCAGTCGTTCCGGGGTGAAGGCGTTAGAAGCAATGCTATTTTCTAAATAAAGTACGCCTACCAAGTTCGTTTGATTGAGAATGGGCAGACATAGTATGGATTTTGGCTGATACTTTTGAATATAATGATCATTGGTAAAATTTCCCTCTTGTGTTGCCTTACCAAGGACCACAGGTTCCAAACTTCTCGCAACATAATTCACTATGCCCTGAGAAATTTCGGAACTCTCCCCGGGTTTTTCTGCGGTCAATACTTCGATTTGGTCATTTCCAGAGCTCTTTGCCTGAATCAGCAGTTCTTTAGCTTTTCCTT
>JAAEPI010001434.1 GCA_024232835.1 Cytophagales bacterium | reverse complement strand
TTCGGACTCACATCCATTTTTATCGAAAGTCGTTCTTTGCGCACCGTAAACAGGACTCATTTTGTACAACTCGTCTACGCGCATTCCTGACAATGCCAAGCAAAGCCATGAGGCTTTTGTGTTCAAGCTTCTCAAATACTGTCTAAAACCAGCCCAGCCATAATAAGTGTTGCCAATGCGTGCTCTGAAGATACTAAGACATTCTCGTCGTATTTGAATGCGGGGTTGAATAGATGTGAATATTTGCATCCACCGTGGATCTTCACCTTTATCCGCTAAGGTTATTCCATTGTTGTCGAGCGCCTGGGTAAATCGTTCCCATGATTCTGCATAACCGCCATGAGGTTTATGGCTATAGCCGCTTCTAACCCTCAGAATTTTTCTTTTTACTTCATCGGAATAAAAGGAAATCATCTGCTCAACTGCTTGTTCGATTTCATCTCTTAATCCGTAGGCTTTTACGATATCTTCACTGTACCCTTTTAATGCCGCAAAATAGATTCGGGGGGGAATCACCACTTTTCCGTTTTGCGCATCAGAACTCATGTTGTACATCTTATGGGATTGATGTGAAAAATTGACCTTGAAAGGTAGCAGCCCTTTCAAGTGGACAAGACTATTCAACCCTATAAAACAATAGCTCCTAGAAATATCATACCATCCCTCAGTAACCAAAATTTCTAGATGCTCTTGATTCAATTCCTCAAATGAATTGATGCCACGTTTGATTAGTTGGGCAATATCCTTTCG
>JAAEPI010001433.1 GCA_024232835.1 Cytophagales bacterium | reverse complement strand
TAGGAAAGTCCTTACAGCATGCTGTGATGATTATATCCCAAAAAAGACTTTAAAGTCTCCTTTTCAACCTCCTTGGTATGACACTGACTGTGATAAAATACTGAGGAAGAAAGAAAAGTGGAGAAAGCGGTCAAAGGATCCAAATCGTAGTGAAAGTGATCGTCAAATATGCCATGAAAAGTTTCGTACTCTCCGAACTGATTTTAAAAACATCATGAACGAGAAAATGAGACTAAGTGTCGAGGACGATTCAGATCCTTCGCTGATCTCAAAGAGATTTTGGTCACATGTTAAGTCCAAGTCAAAGTCTACACGTATACCTGAAACTGTCCGTTATGGTAGTCGCTTCCGGAGCAATCTTGCTGATCAAGCTAACCTCTTTAATGAGTATTTCTCAGATCAGTTCTCCGAGGAGAGCGACTACAATATTGACATAAATTACAGGGATGATTCTTTCTTTGACTTGGTCTTTGGCAGCCATGATATTTTTATGCTCCTAAAAGATATAAAACCTGGTAAAGCTGCTGGCCCCGATGGAATTCACGGGATGGTCCTCAAAAATTGTGCAAATAGTCTTGCACATCCACTTAGTATTATGTTTAATGTTTCATACAGAACGGGATGCATACCTTCTGAATGGAAATTGGCATTAGTCGTACCAGTTTTTAAGAAGGATGATAAGGGTTCTGTTGAAAATTATAGACCTATTTCATTAACTTCTTTAGTAATGAAAGTTTTTGAACGTGCCATTAAAGTTTCCTTGTGGTCAGCTTGTAAGGAATCACTTGATCCAAGACAGCATGGCTTCTTTGACGGAAAATCCTGCACTACGCAGATGATTCCATTTGTCAATGACCTTGCTCTTGCGAGTTGCGATGAATAATAAGTCTCTTGTTGACATTGTTTACTTTGACTTCTCTAAAGCGTTCGACAGTGTCAACCATGATTTAATCCTTCATAAGCTCAAACATGAGTTCCATGTAGATGGTATAATGCTAAAATGTATTAATTCATACCTGGAGGGGCGGCAGCAGCAAGTTGTAGTTGGTGGTTTTCAGTCTTCATTTCTCCCAGTCAAATCAGGAGTACCTCAAGGGTCAATTTTGGGACCGTTACTATTTATATTATTTATTAATGACATGTTTTTATGTATGACATGTTTTTTTGTA
>JAAEPI010001432.1 GCA_024232835.1 Cytophagales bacterium | reverse complement strand
GCCAGTTCGATACATCATTAGAAAGCGCATCTCAAGCGCTTTTGAGTGGTATCAACATTGGATAAATCGATTTGTGTGTCAATGGCGAAATTTGAAATTTTCTGTTTTCCGCACTTGTTTAGGACAACACTGAAGACAAGACAGATAGCGTAACACAAGTTTAGACCAAACCAATATTTTGTCCGAGTCATCAGCTGACTTAGGAAGGACACCTCAATCATGCAATAACATATAGGTATGTGTATGCAAAATAGCAGTGCAATAATCATTGTTCAAATAAGGTTGGCATCTGCTAATGCGTCATGAAGAATGTCATCTTCAGTTGGAACAATATTGATGTCTTCAATGTACTCATCAGCATCAACATCGCTTTCTGCAGCCAACGCAGCAGCATTCACAACTGCCACTGTTGGACTGACAGCAGGTTTAGGAGGGGCAGCTTCATTGATTTTCTTAGCATTAGCACTCCAAAAGCTGGCGATTTGCTGCCATGACTTGCATTCAGAAGTTTTGAAAACAGCCTCATTGTTCTCATCTTTGAGTGTTCTCATTTCTTTTGCAATTTCTCTTGGATCATACTTTTTATGTTTATCCCTCCCCTCAATGTATTTCTGCGCCAAATATTCTTTGACTTCTTTGGAAAATGGGGTCCTTAGTGAACTCCTTTTCAGAGCCCATCCAACAGCTTCAATGCTACCTTGAAGTTCTTCTTCCCCAAAGTTTCTCATTGTTGCTGGGATTCTGTCCATCATTTCACTGACCTGATTGTCAATTGCCAGATTGCTGAAGGCTTTCATTGAATAGTCATAGAGCGTCTCTGATGTTTGCATGAGCTCATGGTTGCCTAAAATGGACAAATAACAGTTTGGTTTCTGAACATGCACCTCTGCCTCATGTTTTCATAACAGCAGGAATACGAGTGTGACGGGTGGGAGGCATGGCGAAATTCTAAACTATAGGTTTTCCAAGCGTGCCCTTTCACAAAAATTGGTCAAATTAAAAAATAATCGCAGTTTATAGAATAGCACAAAAATGTCTTTAAAGCACTATAAAGCGAAGATTATAAAGGTTATAGAAGTGTAAAGTGAAGAATTAAAATTCTGTTGAGCATTCTGAAATGTGCTGGTATATATTATTTGTCATATATGATCTGGCATTATGGTACATGAACTAACCTATCAAAATATGCCTCAGCAAGTTGCCATGCTTGTTGAATGACTTTTTGCAGTTTTTTTCTGGGCAGCTGAACAACTTCATACAATTTTCTGGGAGGGTATGCTCCACTGTTTCAGGCT
>JAAEPI010001431.1 GCA_024232835.1 Cytophagales bacterium | reverse complement strand
ATAAATGTATGTGACTCCAATTTACCCTGCAAATCGGATCATTACTCAGTTTCCTTTAAGATAAGGTCGAGATGCAAAAGAATTAAAGCTAGCAAAAGGGAAGTTTATAATTATAAGAGGGCAGACTGGGCCGCATTGAATAGAAATTTTAATGCAGTCGATTGGGAGAGTGAACTAGCTGGTGATATTGATGCCGCATGGAGTTCCTTTAATCAAATATTGTTTAGCATTGTAAATCAACATATCCCTAAGATTAAAATAGGTGGTAAAGACCAGCCACCGTGGTTTGACGCAGAAGCTCATCAGCTTTGTAGGAAAAAAGAGCGCCTACACAGTGAATATAAGGGTACTGAAGATCCTGAATTGAGGACAAAAAGGTACCTTAAATTCTCAGCTTGCAGGCGTAAATTCAAGGATATAGTAGGAGATAAAATGGGCTCCAGTTTTGAAGATAATGACGATCCAAATTTGATAACTAAAAAATTTTGGTCGTATGTTAAGGCTACGTCAAAAAACACCCGAATACCAGAGATGATTCACAATGAAGGTGTTTTTAAGACGAAGCCTACAGAACAAGCTCAACTTTTCAACTCCTTTTTCTATCAGCAATTCTCAGAACGGAGCAATTATGATATCCCTGTGGAAGCCGACCCTACTGACAACCAATTTACTATAGATTTTGACTGCAACCGTGTTTTTAGTGTTTTGAGTAAGCTAAATGCCAATAAAGCTATGGGTCCTGATAAGATACATGGTAAAGTGCTTAAAATATGTGCACGTTCTCTTTCTATTCCGTTATCAATTTTGTTTAAGAAAAGTTATTATTCTGGTAGCCTTCCCTCAGATTGGAAAATGGCTCACATTGTTCCTGTTCACAAGAAAGGATCAAAATCTGAAGTTCAAAACTATCGTCCCATCTCCCTTACTAGTCTTGTAGTCAAAGTCTTAGAGCGAATGGTAAGGGATGAACTAATGTCAAGATGTGATCACAGGCTTGACCCACGACAGCATGGTTTTCTCCCTAATAAATCCTGTACAACACAGCTGGTGGAATTTTGTGATAGCTTATCTCTGTCTCTAAATAAAAACATTAGATCAGATGTAATTTATTTTGACTTTGCAAAAGCTTTCGATTCTGTTAACCATGATATCATCCTCCTGAAGCTTAAAACTATTTACAACATTAATGGCCGTTTGCTTGCTTTTAGCTCAAATTATCTATCTGTACGGGTGCAAAAAGTTGTTATAAATGGGTCGGTTTCTGACGGACTTCCTGTTCTTTCAGGAGTTCCTCAGGGCTCCATCCTTGGCCCCAGCCTTTTTGTGCTCTTTATAAACGATATGATATTTGGACTAAATGAGGGCACCAATATTATGCTTTATGCCGACGACACAAAAATTTGGCGTGAGATGGTTGTGGAAGATGATTACAATATTCTCCAGAAAGACATAGATTATTTGGTAGATTGGGCCATACAGAATAAAATGAGATTTCATCCGTCCAAATGTAAAGTGCTGTCAGTATCATTGTCTAGACCCCCATTAATCGATGTCTTACCATACATTCAATACTTTTACTCATTAGGAGATAATCTGCTAGATTATGTCTCCTCAGAAAAGGATCTAGGAATTTTAATGAATTCTACTCTAAATTTTAATGACCAAGCTAACATGTTATATAGTAAAGCAAACCAGAAATTTGGAATGCTTAAACGAACCTGTCACTTCGTTAATGACGCTAATAGAAGAAGGGCGCTGTATCTCACTTTGGTAAGGTCATTATTTGAACATTGCCCTATGGTATGGCGCCCAGCTTCAAATGCAACTGTTGAGAAACTAGAGAGTCTCCAGAAGAGGGCCATTAAATGGATTAGGAATGATAAAAGTATTAGCTATAGTACTGATGACCTTTATTATATACATTGTAAGCAACTTAACATATTACCAATTAAATTTAGATTTGACTTTCATGACTTGAAGTTCTTTCATTCTATATATTGTTGATAAGCTTACATGTGTCAAGCTCTCAGATTATTTAACCTTATTTTGGGGCTCCACGAGGGTGAGATCAACTCATCTTGATCAACTTTGTTTTGTTTCAAGTGTCCTACCT
>JAAEPI010001430.1 GCA_024232835.1 Cytophagales bacterium | reverse complement strand
TGATGGACGAATCGTGGATATCAACAAGCACTTACGACCGCCGAGTGGGGACATTTGAATTTCAAATTGCACAGGAGGAGAAGTTCCTATTATGGGACAAGCCATAGTGACTATGCTTTCTGAAGGCGTGCGAGTGAAAACGCCCATGTTAGTCATGAACGCCGACTCAGATAAAGCCGATTGTTTATTGGGTTCCTATGGGATGAGGCAGTTAGGCTTTATGTTGAGAATGGCGAGGCAAAGGGATCTATTAGGACAGGATTTGCCAGATAAAGGAGAAAATCTGTGGCCAAAATTGAGCGCACTGGTAGTGTTGCCTAAGACCATACACACCCAAGTCAGCTTGTTGAAGTGTTATTCAACTAAGGGACTGAATTTGGGACCGCTGCACAAAGGCAAAATCCAAATGAAGGCGTTAAACTGCAAGAGCAAAGGAACATATTTGTTTACGCCAAGCGAAGAAGGAATTAGTGCAGGATTGAAACAAGAACCAATTCAAATGGGAAAGAAAGGAAATTTTACCTTACCAGTTCAAAATGATAGTGCTCAAATACCAATTTGTGTGCATAAAAATGCAACTGTGGGCACGATAGGGAAAGCTCATTTGTTTTCCTATGATCAGTTTAGAACTGAGGTGGTGGAAAGAGAAGAAAGTC
>JAAEPI010001429.1 GCA_024232835.1 Cytophagales bacterium | reverse complement strand
GCTCATTCAATGACAACTTTGAGTATTCCCAATTGGCACAAATTCTGTATGTCTATGATGGTCTTCTTGATGCAAATCAGTATGTTGATTAATGATAATATCATAAGACCAGATTGGAAATATCTTAAGCAAGCTTATTCAATGACAACTTTGAGTATTCCCACTTGGCACAAATTCTGTATGACTATGATGGTCGTCTTGGTGTTGAATAATGATAATGTCATAATCACAGAATGGAAATTTTTTTAGCAAGCTCATTCAATGCCAACTTTGAGCATTCCCACTTGGCACAAACCCTGTATGTCCATAATTGTTTTCCTGGTGCAAATCAGTATGTTGATTAATGATAATATCATAAGCTCAGATTGGAAATATTTTAAGCAAGCTCATTCAATGACAACATTGAGTATTCCTACTTGGCACAAATTCTGTATGTCTATGATGGTCTTCTTGGTGCAAATCAGTATGTTGATTAATGATAATGTCATAAGCTCAGAATGGAAATATTTTAAGCAAGCTCATTCAATGACAACTTTGAGTATTCCCAATTGGCACAAATTCTGTATGTCTATGATGGTCTTCTTGATGCAAATCAGTATGTTGATTAATGATAATATCATAATCACAGAATGGAAATATTTGAAGGAAGCTCATTCAATACCAACTTTGAGTACTCCCACTTGGCACAAATCCTGTATGTCTATGATTGCCTTCTTGGTGCAAGTCAGTATGTTGAAATGTCAATATAGTAAAGAATGGCTAAGGAGCGACACCTTTTTGATCAACTGGGATCAAATAACACTCATTTTTACAAATTTTTACTCTACATAATCTACATAATCCAGTGACCTGACAGAAGCAGGCCTCATTGATCTCAAAATGCCAAAACGAAGACGCTACAACGATGCAATTGCATACCCTTAGGTCAATTACATCGGGAGAATGCGTGCCGGCCAGCGTCAGCCTCCAAGAGTTGCTTCAATTTGGTTTTGGAACGTTCGAGAGCGGATATTGGACGGCTATGGAAAGACAAACAACGAGACGGAAGGGGCACAGGGTGTCATCTGGTTGGTGTCTGTCTGGTACTCTATAATGGCAAACACAAACACCCTACTGCCTCGTTTAGGCATTTGATATAAATGCACCATTGGGTGGACACACAGTATGCCATCAATTTTTTCGCCAGAGCCAGAGCAACAGCACAAAAAGTGTTCTGTGTATACGCATGGTACCTTTCTCTATTGGTTTCGTTGTTATTACAGCAGTTCCAATTGTCTTATTGTAATTGATAATGAGGAGCTCTCTTTCCATAGCCGTCCAATATCCGCTCTCGAACGTTCCAAAACCAAATTGAAGCAACTCTTGGAGGCTGACGCTGGCCGGCACGCATTCTCCCGATGTAATTGACCTAAGGGTATGC
>JAAEPI010001428.1 GCA_024232835.1 Cytophagales bacterium | reverse complement strand
TATAATAAAATGCATGGTAGCTTGGCAAAAATTGAGCTGGTTTAGAGGCGACCAAATAGTATTCGAAATTGGATATTAAGCATTTTTATCTTTTTCACCCCCTTCCTATCTATACACAATGTCAAGCCTGCAAGATATGTGTACATTGGGTTCAATGCAGAATTCAACTCTTAAAAATTCAAAAAGTGAACCTTTATCGATTAGAATTATCCTGATTATACCGGATTTTGGGGAGGACTTCGATACCCTCCCAAAGAAGCCGAAATGCAAAGATTATGCAACCAGTTATCATGATATCTAAATTGGTTTAACCTTTCAGCCGGGCTTCTACAGCCATTTAATTTCTTAATTGTTCGTGGATTGTAGGGAGCAAAATTGTGGATAAGCGCCCATCCTCTAATGCTCGATTCAGCTGCGGCCATTGATCCGTGAAAATACTGGGTGCTATACAAGTGACGATCCATTCTCTGCATCAGCCTGTCAACCATATTGCTGGTTCGATGCGCCTTGGGGTGATCGTATGCGACTTTATATGCAGCAATATTCTGACGTAATTTGTTAATAGGCTTTGCTATAACAGGTGGCATGTTATTCTTTTTGCACCACTCGACAAGTCTTCTGATTCGCTGCGAAAATATAGTTTTATTTTCAGCATCATAGCAGTCCCAGAGCTTGGACGCTGCCTCATCAAAGATGTCTTTGTACTTCTTTTTGGCCCTATCGCGAATTTTAATGAAAACATGTAGAAAGCAGCAGATGATGACAACCGACGAAAAGAGAAATTTCCAGGCATTTCGAGTGGCTTTCCATCCATCCATATTCACTGTAGTGGGAGTGTAAGCCGGCTTTAAGCATTGAGCTTCATCTTTGAACACTTGATAGGCGTCTTGCAAAGATTGTTCTCCGGCATCGTTTGCAATCGTCGCACCGAGAATACATTGGTTGCCGACAGTAGTGGCAACATAAACTTTGTCACCTAAAATCCGAGTATGTTTTTCATCGGCCGCAAGATGCTGGGGGATATCGTCAGGATTTCTGATCGTTGTCCCGACAATACTGTTTCGACCAAGTGACTGTTCGATTCGATACCAGTACATCGGGTATTGACCAAAAACATAACTCAAGGCCCAGAAGGGGACATTAAATTTTCTCAAAAAGGCAGCCTTTTCTATTTCATCCACGGATCCGGTCATGTATGGCATTAAAAATGAGGGACGAATAGTATAGGGGATACCTGCAATTTCTATGCGGCGGATAAGTATGGACTGTTTTTTGGAGTGGTAGATATCCTTCATCTGATATCCTCTATCGATTCCAACTGGAAACAGTTCCGGGAATAGCTCAATTTGCTTATCGACGTATATTCTGAAGTCGATCGGGTTTTTGATACACGCATCATAGAGTTCTTGAGAAAAAGGTAAACATATGGTTCTATTGTTCCGGTGAGCGGATTGTCTGTCTGCTTTTCCCATATAGTTAGAGGCCTCCTTGCCAGGAATGGTCTCTAACTATATAAAATCATTAACAAAAAGTCTAGGCAAATATCTCCTGTAATATCAATATGTTGTGGGCCACTATTCTGACCCCCACAATAGATTGGGCTTGATAGAAATCAAGCTCCCCAAAATCCGTTATAACGAGGAAACTGCATAAAATTGAAAATCTTTCACTTGAAGAAGAAGCCGCCTTACATTTGGTAAAACTACCCGATTATCATAAAGATCCATTTGACCGGATGATTGTATGCCAAGCCATCGTTCACGGGATGACGATCC
>JAAEPI010001427.1 GCA_024232835.1 Cytophagales bacterium | reverse complement strand
TGTTTTGGTTTTATCATCATCATAGTCAGCATCATCAGCATAGGTATCTTTTTGTAACTGTGCACGATCATTCCAGTTTTCCAATAGGGATTCATGGTTAGATGACCATTTCATAAATCGGATTGCACGATATGATTTCAGCCTTTCAATAAAAACTGGATGAAAAACAAGTTTGGGCTGGGTCATTTCTTCAACTGGATCTCTGAAACGATCCCAATATACCGATTCAAAATCATAGCAGGTTTCTGATTCTGGACATGAATTCTCACCACCTCTGGGTGTTTCACAATAACTGAAATGATTCAATGTGGTTTGATTTATTCCACATGAACCTCCAGGAAGAATAATTCTAATATTTTTCAGATAATCACTTGCAATAGATGTCAGTTCAAAATAAATACCATCATTTGATGAAGTTGTCGCAACATTAAAGGTGGCTCTATTTAGACCATTGCTGATTGGAGTTGATTCGCCTTCTGTATGGCTAAGTAACAGATTTCCATCCTGCTCAATTGAAAAACTACCATCCCCTTCCCAAAGAATTACATATTCTCCACTTGGATAGTGCCCTTCCATTCCTGAGAATAAATGCTTACTCGCACATTGTCCCGTTGGCAAATCATTGACCCACCCATAATTATCAGTACCAACACTGGTATGGCTTGTACAGTAATTTGGGACCCATGCCGAAGTTTTCACCCAAGCATCAACAAATCCCCATTCCGGAGTATTATGAGAAAATGG
>JAAEPI010001426.1 GCA_024232835.1 Cytophagales bacterium | reverse complement strand
TTATAGTAGCACAGGATGTTTTGTCTTTGGTGAAGGATGAACGAAGCCGAAATGCCGTAAAAATTGCCCATTTGTATTTGCACGGAGAAGCAACGATCGAAGAGTTAAACACTGCTGCTGCTGATGCTGTTGCTGTTGCTGCTGCTTATGCTATTTACACTGCTGCTGATGTTTATGCTGCTAGTGATGCTGCTGCTGCTGCTTATGCTGCTTATACTGCTGCTGTTTATGCTGATGATGATGATGCCCGTAAACGCCAAGCCGAGCACTTGATAGCAATAACCGAAAATTTTGAGGGATGGATGTATGAATAGATTCGACAAATGGTCAAAGTGGCTACTGGCAGTGCTGACAATACTATTAGCATTGCACATGTTCGGGATAACTAAAAAGGCATTTGGGTCTAATTTTAAACCCTACTGGGTGGAGTCAAAGGCCGAGGGTAACTATACTCAAGTGATTAAAACGTGGATTGAACACAGGGACCAGGAGTGGAAATAAATGAATTTTGGAGCGCGAGCAAATAAACGATATCAACGCATTGATAGTGACTATGTCAAAAAGAACAAGAAACCTGTCAAGAGGAAGACCCCAGAAGAATACGAGGCAGACGCTAAGGCACGCCGGGAAAAATACAGGAGTGAAAAATAATGAATAACATACACGGATTAGAGCAACCGCCACGGGAAAAGTGGAAGGACAGGGCAGAGAGAGCCGAAGGGCTGCTAGTTCAGCGCAACGGAATAATTAGGGAGATTGAAGAAAGGCACGACCGCATGCGTACTGATCGTGAAACACTAAGAAAAAAGTTTATAAAAATACCACGGTTCATCAGATGGATATTCGGTGCTTGCTAGAACACAATGGGTTATTAAGTTAGCCCTTTTTTTGATTGACAAAGGTAAAGCGAAAGTGTAAATAGACTTTTTAAACAACAAAGGAGAATTGAGATGAAAGACCTTGCTTACAAAAACAACCATGCCAATAGCGGTTTGCGCACCAAGTCCATAGGACAACATAATAGGCAGCGAGTCCTTGAATACTTTGAAGAAAATCCAAACTCAACCGTAAAAGAGGCTGTATATGCTCTTGGACTAAGTAGAGACACGATTCGTATTCACAGGAAGAGAGATAGCTAATTTTTTCGTTGGCTAGATTAAACAGACACTGCAAACAAAACTACATGGAGTAAAGAAATGGAAATTCCCATGATCAAAGACGGAAGAGGACTGCACATGAAAAAAATAGAAAAGCGCAACCGTGAACTGATTGTTCGGTACTTTGAAGACAACCCGAATTCAACCAAGAAGTCATGTTGCAAATATGTAGGAGTTTCTCACGTCACACTGAACAAGCATCTCAGGCAGATTGAGGAAAAAGGAAATGAGTAGCACATTATATCATTCGTTCAATATTAATATTGCTAAAGAATATGGAATAGTTGACGCTGTGATATTTCATCATATTTCATTCTGGTGTGATACTAACAAACAAAAGGATATAAACTTTAGGGATGAACATTATTGGACATATAGCAGCATTAAGGCTTTTTTGAATATATTCAACTATTTAACTGAGAAGAAAATTAGGGGTGCTCTAAACAGATTAGAAGAGAGTGGGCTTATTAAAAAAGGCAACTACAATAAGATAGGATACGATAGAACCACTTGGTATGCAGTAACAGAAAAAGGATGGGAAGCGTTGATACGCGCCAATGTGCCAAAAGGGCAAATGGATTTAGCCAAAAGGGCAAATGGATTTAGCCAAAAGGGCGAACCTATACCAGATATAAACACAAATACAAACACAGATAACATTAACACCCTTCCAGGGATGACATCATCAAAGACAAAAGGCAGATGCCCACAGGAAGAGATAGTAGCCCTCTATCATGAGATACTACCAGAACTGAAGACTATGAGAATATGGGGTAAAAATAGACAGAGAGCACTAAACGCTCGTTGGAAAGAGGATAAGAGCATACAAAACCTAGACTGGTGGAGAAAGTTCTTTGAACGAGTAAGAGAATGCCCTTGGTTAATGGGAGCAAATGACAGAAAATGGAGAGCGGACCTTGAGTGGCTATTGAGTCCAAGTAAATTCATAAAGATCAGAGAAGGGGATTATCTTGCTAAATGAGATGGAACCAGCAGAGGCAAGGCTATGGGCATTAAGGGGGATAGCGCAACACCCACAATTGGTGGAAGAGTACAGTGGTGAGTATTTCATCCCCTCACAGGTTTCTTATTCGATATTCACGGCTATCCGCTCACTGTATAGGGCAAAGCTAGAGGTGACGCCGTGGAGCATATACGTTGCTTGTGGTGGTGGATTTTGGGAGACAATAGGATTAGTGGACTTATTTTGCCCTGTAAGCGTTTCGGAGCGCATGGCTAGGGTCTACGTCGGAAAATTAGCTGAAAGCAGTGAGAGATAGTAAAGAGGGAGAATTAGACATGATTGCGTTGAACGATTCGGAGATGACTAAGATGGTTGCGGTTGCTAAAAAGTGGATCAAGAGGGCGCGAGGCCAATTCACGGCCCCGTCTTTTGCAAAAGAGTGCAAGATTAATGATGTCCAGCTCAGGGACAACATCCTTGGCGAACTGGTAGAGGGGAAGCTTATTGAACAAGACGGCTCAAGGAATGGGGTCTATCATCGTATCGACAATGGTTTGATTGAGATGGACTGGCAAAACGCTGTTGCTGAGGAGTACCCTATTTTAATGCCTCTCAATCTCCACGAACAAGCTGTCATTTCCCCTGGCAACGTAGTGCTAATTGCAGGGGAGACAAACGCAGGAAAAACGGCATACGTGCTAAATCTCATTCACAGAAATCTGAATATTAACGGAGGTGCTCATGGAGAAATAAACTGCTTTAATTCGGAAATGCACCCAAAAGAATTAAAAGGCAGGGTGTTAAACATTGATAGCAATGTTCAAAACTGGACAGGATTTCGTGCTTACTCGCGGTCAAGAGACTTTCACAGTGTGATTAATCCTAACGGGTTTAATGTGATCGACTACATGGAAAATCTAGACAATTTTTGGAAGGTGGGAGAAAAAATTGAGCAGATACACAACACCCTCCAGGACGGGATAGCTGTAATATGTTTGCAGAAAAAAACAGGAGAAATGTTTGCTCGTGGTGGAGAGTTCACACAAGAAAAAGCACGCCTTTCAATTTCATTGTTCAACGATAATTACGTATCATATTGCCGCATAACAAAGTGCAAGATGCCGAGGGGAACACATAACCCGCAAGGTATGGAGCGTGATTTTGAGGTGGTACGTGGTGCTGAGATACGTGGACTCACTCCCTGGGAGTACATGAACAAAGAGGAGCGCGAAAACCGCACCCAGGGATATGAGGATCAAGCCAAAATTGCAGCAGCTAGCAATATGTCACAAGATAACTTTTTTTAATGTTGACAAGTGTACATAAGTGTGGTTAAGTACATAAAACAAGGAGAAGGACAATGGAAACTGTCTTATTATGTAACTGTTCTGACGGAGATTTGTACGACTATGCTTGGGTTTTTGATATACCTACAGACTTCACCAAATTTGAAGGAGCACGTCGAAAGCGTTGCTCCTCATGCCGTGAGCTAATTGATATTGGTACCGACTGCCTCTGCTTCTCACGAAGACGTGCTCCACGACATGAAGTAGAAATAGCAATTTATGGGGAAGAATACGGAGTACCCTTGGCTCCCCACCGTATGTGTGAGAAGTGTGGAGAAATCTATTTAAACCTAGAGGACGCTGGTTTGTGTTTGAGCAGTGAAGATGACATGCGCGAATGCATGCAAGAGTACCACAAAATGACCGGATTTAAGCCACAACAAAGCATTGAGGAGAAAGACAATGATTGAATTCATGTATGAAATAGTTGCTTGTTGTTTTTTGGGGTGTATTGCTGTGGCTATAGTCGGAGTTCTTGCGGCGGCATTTGTAGTAACTATCAGAGATATCAAAAATGGGCAGTTATAAAGGAGAATGACAATGACTGAGCAAAATTACTCGGAAGATCAATTACTTGGCATCTGCACGGCTTATGAATCCGGCTACGGTCATGGTCTAGATAGCCGAGACCTGCCCAATCCATATCCCAAAAATACAAGCGACCATTGGGCATACGGGCATGGGTACAGCGAGGGCAGGCAGGCAGAGCAAACAGTTTTGAAAGAGGGGATGAATAAGGAGAATGACAAAAGGCTTGCCGCAGCTCTGGCATGGATCATCAAATGGCGCATACCAGCAACGCAGCATCATGAAGTGTGGCAGGCTCTTAGAAACTTAGGTATTGACCGTGCCACACTTTGTAGGATCAATCTTGATGGAGTGCGCAAAGCGGAGGAAGTTGAATAAAAATGGAAACATTAATCGTGTGCATTGGGATATACTTAACACTTGGTTTTCTAGTTGGTATAATCCTATTTGTTAATTTAGAATGGAATGGGTCTTGGCGCATGCTGTTTAAGCCTGTTAATAAGAAAAATACATACATCGTATGGGCTACCATTATATTACTTGGCCCTGGATGTTGGGCAATTCTTGTCATTTTGTCGATATCAGTATGCATAATTGGTCCTATAATTAATGCTGTTGTTGATCTAAATGACCCTCGGGAGGGCAAGTAATGGCGTGTAACTTAGCGTGTAGTTGGGCAGGCCCTATAGCCTGTCCACGCGACGGCACAAGCGAGTGTGAACGTGCGATAGAAAATGATATCATTAACGCGGGGATACAGGAGCTAAGGAGGGCAGAGGAGAAGCACCCTGTGTTCCCTGAAGACTTAATACACAAATTGGCAATAATGGCAGAAGAATCAGGGGAGGCAATGCAGGCAGCGTTAAATTATTACTACCACGGTGGTGACTACAGCCAAATTAAGGTTGAACTGGTACAAACAATGGCAATGTGTATGCGTTGTCTAAAAAACATGGAGTAAGTTTGAAATACGCACTTAAACGAGATGGCAACGAAAAGGACATAATCAAAGAACTGAGGGCCAGGGGGTGCTTTGTACAGCAGTTAGATAAGGTTGACCTCCTGGTAGGACATAAAGGCATTTGGCACGTGATAGAGGTCAAGGACGGCGACAAAAAGCTAACAGCCAAGCAAGTTGACATGATCCTGGAAATACGAAACAGGGCACCATATCGCGTAGCCAGGACGGTTGCCGAGGCCGTTGAAATAGTTTTTGAGAACAAATAAAAGCAGGACAGACAGAGTGTATTATAAAATCTGTGCGTATAGAAAGTGCACCAAAAAATTCAAAACGGACAAAAAATATAAGCGATTTTGCTGCAAAAGACATAGCGCAGCAGAATTAAGAGCAAGGAACGCAAGTGGTGAAATGTCTATCGTGACAAATATGGATATTATAAATGAAGCGACCTATTTAAGCGGGCTACCATCTCCAACCCATGCGCAATTTGCGCCAATAGGTTAAAAACATGTTGACAGTCCGCATTAGTATATACTAGTGTGGACTCAGCAGCAAAAAAGAGGTTAACATGATTAAAAAAAGGAACAGTTGGAATGTGTTGAATGTGAGCGATGAGGGGAGGAACATGATTAAGGCCGAAGCCGGGTATAGAGGAATGAAAATTGGGCCTTTCCTCGAGTTGGCAGCTAGGATGATGAAGGAAATTAGAGAGGGGGGTGAATGAAATGTCTAAATGCCCATGCAAAATCAACCTGATAAAGAGCAAGCTGCCGTGCTATGGCTCTGGACAAAAGGAATGCTTTGGTTATCTCCTCTG
>JAAEPI010001425.1 GCA_024232835.1 Cytophagales bacterium | reverse complement strand
GCCTGTAGTGATAGAAGAGGAGGCAACTGAAGTAGTGCAGGTTGCTGTAGAAGAAGAATCTAACCCAGAACAGTTAGCTGCAGATATGAAAGAGGAAGAGGTTATCGAAGAAGAACCTATTCCAGAAACTGTGACTACAAGTGACGAAACCGAGAACGAATCAAAAGTTGAGGAGGATCAGCCCGTAATGGCCGGTCAAGTTGAAAAGGCAGCTCAAGATGCTCCTCTGACGGTAGAGGCGGAATCGACTGATGGTACAGCATCAGGTCAAGAACAAATCCCCGAAGTAGAAAATTTAAGCCCCGTGGTTGAGGAGACCACTAGCGAAAGTGAAGTCGTGGAATCGACTGAAGAACCTATATCCGACGATGTGCCTGTAGTGATAGAAGAGGAGGCAACTGAAGTAGCGCAGGTTGCTGTAGAAGAAGAATCTATTCCAGAAATGAAGACCACAGCTGACGAAACCGAGAAGGAGGTATCAAAAGGAGAGGAGGAAGTAGTTGCTGAAGTTGAGTCAAGTGAAGATTTTGATGCTGTCGACTTGAATGGAACGTCTAAGTCAGAACAGCTTGATCTCGTCAAGAAAATGCTTGCTGAGGAGAATGTTAGAAAAATAGATTCATTATTTAAGGGATTAGGAGCACATTTCGATTTGAATTTCCAGTCGGAAAGGAAGACGGCATTAGAGAAATTTTTGAAGGTTGAGGGTGCGGATGCAGCGGATTTTGAATTTAAGGGAGGCGATGTAGATCAGGAATTCCATAGTTTATATGAAAAGCTCAGAAGAAAGCGTGCTCAGTTTTTCCAAGAGCTGGGAAAAGAGAAAGACAACAACTTAAAAAGGAAGAATGAAATCTTAGTTCTTCTTAGAGACATCATTGATGGAGAAGATCAAGAGAGTTTCAACAAGGTAAAAAAACTACAAGAGGAGTGGAAAAGTGTAGGTCAGGTACCAGGAGCTCAGAATCAGACTTTGTGGGCGAGTTACCACGCTTTGATGGATCGATTTTATGATCACCGAAGTATATATTTTGAATTAAAAGAGCTTGACAGGAAAAAGAACTTAGCAGCTAAATCGGAAATTTGCAAAAAGGCAGAGACACTCGATGCTTCTACCAACATCACTCAGGCCATTGCTCAACTAAATGAACTTCATGAGGAGTTCAAGCATATTGGCCCTGTACCTAGGGAAGATCAAGAGGAGCTTTGGCAAAGATTCAAAGCAGCATCTGATCTGGTGTATGAGAAGCGCAACGAGCACCACGAACATCAAAAAGCTGAGTTCAAAGCTAATCTAGAAAAGAAGCTTGGGTTTGTGGAAAATGCCAAAGCGTTAGCAGAGTTTGATTCGGACCGAATTAAACATTGGAATGGCAAGACCAAAGAACTCATGGAACTGCAGAAGCAATGGGAAGCAGTTGGGGGAATGCCCCGGCAATCTGCGAAGGAAGTAAACAAAGCCTTTTGGGGAAGTTTCAAGAAATTCTTTGCCAATAAAAGCAAATTCTTCAAGAAGCTAGATAGACAAAAAGAGGGGAATCTGACTAAGAAGAAGGAGTTGATTAGTAAGGCCTTGGAGTTGCGTGAAGGCAAAGATTGGGAGTCAACGGCCAATGCGATGAAAGCTCTTCAGGGTCAATGGAAAGAAATTGGTCCTGTACCCGATAAGCTCAGAAAGTCCGTGTACGAAGAATTTAATGAGCATTGTAATTATTTCTTTGAAAGGAAGCGTGGACAAAATGCTGAGCAGAATAAAGAATTTGAACAGAATCTTGAAAAGAAGATGTCGATTCTGGCTCAGCTCGAATCCATGAACAATGGTAAGGGGTTTGATCTGGATGGCATATTGGAATTGTTAGATGAGTTCTCAACCGCAGGCCTGGTGCCGAGGAATGCTGTGGGGACAACTCTCGAAAAGTACGATAAGGTTTGTAAAAAAATATTGGAGACAAGTGGACTTTCTGAGAGTGACACAAATGAGTTGAAAGTACATATTCAAGTATCTAAAATCCGAAATAGCCCGCATGGAGATCGTAAGATCAATAGAAAAGAGGGCATGCTGAAAAGAAAGATTTCGGGCATGGAAAATGACATTTATAATTGGAAGCGAAACATCGACTTTTTCGGAAGATCTAAAAATGCTGAACACATGAAAATGGAGTTTCAGGGTAGGATTGATGAAGCCGAAAAGGAGTTGGAAAACATGAAGCAGGAACTTCGTCTTTTACAGCAGTAAAAAACCCAATCCAGTTTTTGTATAATTGATACAGAAAGCTACATTTGCAATCGCTTTTTAGTAAGCCTCCTTAGCTCAGTTGAGGGGGGGAGCGTAAGCAAATCATCAGGTGGATGATTTTAGCGAGTAGCCTGGTTGCAGCGTAAGCCCAACGGAGCTAGTGTAGAATGACATATTGAAAAGTAAGCCTCCTTAGCTCAGTTGGTAGAGCACCGCACTTGTAATGCGACGGTCGCTGGTTCGAGTCCGGCAGGAGGCTCTGACACATTCAAATCCCTGATTTCCAAAGGAAAATCGGGTTTTTTGCGTCTTAGAGGCAGGTGCTTTCACCCCACAGTTTACAAATTGTTTACAAAAAATATTTGTCTATGGGGTATAGTCGAAAAATCTTCTTTAACACTAAAGCTGAAAAAAAGGATGGAACCTGTGCGGTTTACTTAGCAATGATTGTTTGGTAAATCATGAAGCCAATAACCACACGTCCTGGGAAATCCCAGAATAAAGTCCACCTTCCTAATACCGATTCGTGAATAAAATTGATCTTATGAGTTGGTAATAGAAATTGCCAATAGTACTTAGAATATTGTCCGATAAATTCTAAGGCATTGCCATTTATAAGGTTCGAGATTCCAACTGTCACGTCCGATAGAAATATTGTATAAAACAACATAACTGTCCGAACAAATAATATAAAGAAATAGCCCATAACATACAAGGTTTTTAGCTTTGGGTTTTCCACAAACGCAAACAAAAACCAAGTACAATTATGGGCAAGGGCAAAGTAAACTTAAATTCAAGTAATAAATGCAACTTTCAGATTTGATATAGGGGTATGTGTTACATGAATAGAAAAAGAGGGGGTACCCCCTCTTTTTCTATTCATGTAAAATTCTCAAATTGCTTCTCAAATCGCTAAAAATAAAGTTGCAAAATGACACATCTTACAAGTGAACAAAGGTACACGATTTCGTGCATGTTGAAGTCAGGGAAAAGGCAGTGCGACATTGCTCTTGCCATAGGGAAGGACAAGTCTGTGGTGAGTCGGGAAATCAGCAGGAACAAGGATCAGCGTAGT
>JAAEPI010001424.1 GCA_024232835.1 Cytophagales bacterium | reverse complement strand
TTTTCTGGGTAATCCATCCTTATCTTTTGACAAGAGAGGATATGACACAGGTGTATTTCCTCGTACACCCTTCGTCATCTTCGGATCGAATTGTAGCAAGTTGATAATGCGCTCAATCAGGAATGGCTGTGATAAGCAGAAACCTCCATCAGGTAATCTTGATATATCAACGCCAAGATATTCACTCAGAGTACCCTCATTGGTAAAGTCGAAGTTTTCTGGACCATTTCTCAACAAATGAATAAACTCTTGAATAACTGCCTTATCTTTGGAGATGAGAATGCAGTCATAGACAAACGTGAGAATTATTATATTGTCTCGAATGAACACACATGGGTCTGATAAGGACTCCACAAACTTTCTCTCTTCCAAAGCAGTCTTCAGCTTTTGATGCCAATTAAACGAAGCCTATTTCAAACCGTAAAGATTTTTCTTCAAAAGTAGCAAATGAGACTTTGATTGACCTTCTATTTCCATGCCTGCAGGCAATTCCATATAAACAGGAACATCCAGGTCAGCCTGAGGAAAAGCCAAAACAAAATCAATCGCTTGTGTTTAAAATTGCAAAATCTCTGCAACTGTGAGAAGAAAACAAACGCTTATCCAGTTGATTGTTGGCGAATAGGTCTCCCAATAATTGATTCCCCATTGCTGCATTCCGCCATGGGCACACAGCCATGCTTTATGCTTATTCAGTCCGCCATCTGGGAATCGCTTTCTTTTG
>JAAEPI010001423.1 GCA_024232835.1 Cytophagales bacterium | reverse complement strand
GAGGAATTTGTAAGAGAAATAAGAACGTTAGTTCAACAAGCCTATCCTAAGGAACAGAAACGCTGGGACAATCGGATCAAAACATCCATTAAATTAGCATTACTGAGCGAGTTAGTGAGACACATCTCGGCGCAAGATACAAAAGGGGTCGCGGAAATCTCGGATTGGATCAGAAGTAATACAGGGCATATTAAACGAGACGAAGAACCAAAAGAAGGGGCGGAGAAATGGATCTTGGATGCTTATCGGGAGAGTCAAAAGAGCAAACTTAAGAAAACCAACGAACCCGCGAAATCTGTTAATAACGGAGAGGCTAGTAAGAATCTGCAGGCAAACAAAGATGCGGAATGTAACTTTGATGCCCAACGTGATAGAAATGCACCTCCTAGATTTACCGGTCAGTGTTACGAATGTGGGTCATATAATCACTGGAGAATAAATTGTCCAAGGTTTAATAATAACGGCGGCAATAACGGAGGCGGAAGGGGAAATTGGAACAACCCAGGGTTTAATAATCAGAGGCAGAACTGGAATAATAATGCTGGTGCTGGTCAGAATTCAAACTGGAGGAATAATACCAGTCAGAATCAATGGGGGAACGCACCTAATCAAGGAGGTTACCAGGGTAATAGGTGGCAGGATAATAACCAATGGCGAAATTGGTATGAACAACCCTATCATGTGAATCAGAGATATCAACCGTATTTTTTGCCTTTGGGGAATTGG
>JAAEPI010001422.1 GCA_024232835.1 Cytophagales bacterium | reverse complement strand
GTGAACTCGGTGTGCTAACTCGATTGGTTGGTAAATCTGAGGTTATTGTTGAAGGGATGCTGCTGGATGTGAAGCAGGTTATTGCAGGCTCTACTCAGTCAGTACAGTTTTTCGCGACAATCATTTCACTATTTTCTGCGGTTTCAGTATTAATTTTAATTCTTTTGACGAATCGCTCAATTATTAGGCCTCTTAAAGTTTCTTGCGAGAAAATCAATGCTATTCGCAGTGAAAACAATTTATCAAGTAGATTAAAGCCAACCGGAAATGACGAAGTTTCTCTATTGTGTATGAACTTTGATTCTTTGCTAGACGATTTTGAGCAACTTTTTCTTGATGTTAATAATGCGCTTTCTGTGATGGAAACCGCCAATCAGGAATTAATTGAAACGATAGCTGCAAGTAATGAGGGGGTCCGCTTGCAAATTAAGGAAAGTGATGTGGTGACATATTCCGCACAGCGTACCCAAAGAATGATTGAAGCAATATCACGGGACTCTGAAGCTGCTGCGTTGAGAG
>JAAEPI010001421.1 GCA_024232835.1 Cytophagales bacterium | reverse complement strand
GGCAACTTTGTTGTCAGATTGCTAATTGCCCCTCCAATTAGGTAATTCAATAATTGGTCTAAATTTTCAAACTTACGTTCCAAAACCCATTCTTCTTCTTAGTGGGGGGTTACGGTCAAAGAGACCATGGTATGATAGGGCATTGAAGCCCTGTGCATACCCCGATAAAATTTTTAAGATTAGTGTGTGCATTTATTTGTCTCCTCCACTGTAGTTATTAAAACGTTTTGTGGAGTTTATGTAGCCGACGATTCTCGGTAGTGAAAAGTCGTCGACTACATCAGTGACGCTTATATAGAATGAGTTAAAGTATGCTCCTCTCTGAAAGGACCATTTTGGACATTGGCCAATGAAATGGTTTATTGTTTCTTCGTCCATAAGACAGTGAGGACATGTTTTTGGGACTTTATCCGGTTTATATTTGTTAATGTGGTAATTTAATTCGCAGTGTCCAGTGAGAAACTGGGTAGCGGATCTCAGACTCTCTTTGCCGAGCTTTCGGATTGACCTAGCAAATTTGTCTCTCCATACCCGTTTGAAGTGGGATGGGGGTAAGGTTCGCCATCGGTCTCTCATCTTCCTATGACTTCTACTCCTCAGTTCGCCTTTCCATATAACTTTTGGTATTGGTAGTCGTACCTGTGAGGAGGATAAGCCATTGGAACCTTCCTTGGCTAGAGAGTCTGCTTTTTCATTTCCAGCATAGCCTTTATGAGCCGGTATCCATCGGAGTACGACTTGATTATCCTCTCCGAGTTTGTTCAGCTCTTTAATTGCCATGTTGGTACTTTTTGACTTTATTTTTGTTTTGTCTACAGCCAGTATTGTAGCCTGGCTGTCACAGTTTATGATTACTCTTTGTCCAAATGTTCCAGCTTCATTGAGAATTTTCGCCGCTCTGCCGACGGCGAAAGTCTCTGCCTGGAATACTGTTGACTTAGAGCCGAGGTGGTGTGACTCCTCTATTTGAGGACCCTCGTTTTTCACAATGTACACTCCTGCTCCAACTTTGTCCTTCATTTTGGAGCCATCGGTGT
>JAAEPI010001420.1 GCA_024232835.1 Cytophagales bacterium | reverse complement strand
TGGTAGGGAAAAAATGGAAAATACCTTACTGGAATTAACAGAGAGCAAGCTTATAAAAGATAAGGATACCGGTATTATCCTGACCAAAATAGGGCAAGATAAAGCAAGGCAGATTATAAGGCGTCATCGCCTGGCAGAAAGGTTGTTGCATGATGTACTGGATGCCAGCGATGAAGTGTATGAACGTGGTGCGTGCCAATTTGAGCATTTTATTAATGAAGATATAACTACAAGTATTTGTACACTTCTTGGGCATCCTGAAGTGTGTCCTCATGGTAAATTGATTCCACCGGGAAAGTGTTGCTCGCACACAAAACAAAAATTACAACCGGTATTGGGTCCTCTTTCTAGACTGAGAGCAGGTGTTAAAGCAGAAGTTGTCTATATTTCTTCAACAATTCAGACAAGTATAGACTTCCTCTCTTCAGTTGGCGTTGTGCCAGGACTTAAGTTTACAATTCACCATAGGAAACCCAGCCTAGTAATTCAGTTTGATGATACACAGCTGGCTTTAGATGACGAAGTCGCAATAAATATTTATGTACGCGTAATTACAGGATGATTTGTCTATCTATTTATTACTGAACAACTATGCCCAAACTTACATTCAATAAGAAAGTAGCTATCACTTTTTTTCTAATTGCAATAGGAGTTGCATTTTTCTTCTCATGCCTTAATTTTTGTGAAAGGACTTTTTTTTTTTTTTCTC
The DNA here is from genome assembly GCA_024232835.1 of Cytophagales bacterium. Lineage (GTDB taxonomy): Bacteria > Bacteroidota > Bacteroidia > Cytophagales > Cyclobacteriaceae > JAAEPI01. The sequence goes on along the minus strand of JAAEPI010001420.1, from coordinate 3,111 downwards.
ATACAGCAGATAATTATGGTTGCGGCGATGAGCGTTTTGATGATGAAGTAGAAACAAAATTCGATGAAGAGGAATTTCAAGAAGACTATTTTATACCAAAGACTTACAGAGAGGTAATGGAAATTACTCATGTACATGCATTTATGATTCCACTGATTATATTTGTTTTGTCACGCATTCTTGCTATGACCGGAGCAGATGAAGGAACCAAGATTACGGTTTTTGCATTCGCATTTATTGGCGCTATTCTGAATATTTCCGGACCTTATTTAATTAGGTATAAATCTGATATATTTTCAATCTCACTATTAGTGTCTTATGTAATTCTATGTCCATGCTTTATCACTCTTATTTCAATTCCGTTGTGTAAAATGTGGTCCAGAAAAGCTTTTGAAGGGACCGATTACTGGTTGTAGATAGATTAAACGGGAAAACTGATTATGGTAGAGTAAAAATGTACCACGTGGCAAAGTAATATTGTACCACTCACAGAAAGAGACTACCTTATTGAGAATTATTATTTAGCGATTCTCAATAAAGGAGTAAAAGGATGGTACATATGCAAGCAATCCAAATTATGAAGCGGTTAAAAGAGCAAGGTAATAGCGAACGAGATATAAGTCGTGAAACAGGTCATCATCGTAGTACAGTAAACAAGTATGTAAACGGAGGTAATTCAGGTTACAAGAGGAAGAAGCCATATGCAAGGCCGAAGAGTGACGCAGTACGCCCTCTGATAGAGCAGTGGTATAAGGATGATCTAAAAGGCCCGAAGAAGCAGAGAAGAACTGCACAAAAGATGTATAATGACTTGGTAGCGCATCATGGTTTTACAGGATCCTACTCAACCGTGAAGGTGGTTTATCGCGAAATAAAAGGTATGAGCCGTGAAGTATTTGTGCCACGAGCACAGGAGCCTGGAGAGTATATAGAATTTGATTTTGGTTACATAAAGGCTAAATACAAAGGAGAAGAGGTAGAGCTGTGTTTGCATTGCTACCAATTAGTTTACTCAAATGATATTTTTGTGTATGTGTCTGAGGGAGAACGTCAGGAAGTGATGTTTCACTCCCACAAACTGGCATTTGAGCATTTTGGTGGTATAGCACAAAAGGTTCGCTACGATAATTTATCCCAGGCAGTAAAGCGAGTACTAAGAGGTAAATTACGAGAGGAGTCAGATCACTTCCGAACGTTTCGTGAGTTATATGGTTTTGAAGCAGAGTTTTGCGAAAGAGGCAAAGGGTGGCAAAAGGGAGATGTTGAGGGTCTGGTAGGGTATGCCAGGCGGAATTACTTTTCCCCAATACCAACGATACGTGATTTAGAAGAATACAACCAGGAATTATCACAGTGGTGTAGAAGTCTTCGTACGACTCGTAAGGTTTACGCAACAGGGGTTCTTGTTGGCGAACGCTACGAGGAAGAACAAAAGCGTTTTCGCGCCTTGCCGCTCCATGATGTAGATGTTGGTATACATACGACTGCCCTGGCCAATCACTATTCACTGGTACCAGTGAAAGGAGCGTTTTATTCTGTACCATCGCGATGCGCTTACCATTGTGTGGATATAGTCATAACGGTCCGTGAGATAATTGCCAGTTACAAGGGAGAGGAGATTGCCCGCCACCAAAGGACGGAGCAACAAGGCAGGCAAGTATTCGACCCTCTACACTATATTTCAGTATATATGCAAAAGCCATATACAGCTATCAACAGTAAGCCTATTCGTCAGTTACCGGATGTATTCAGTAACTTTTTTGAGCGCGCATATCATAAGGGATATGGAACTGTCCGGGAGTGTATCAAGGTGTTGGAGTTGTTGAAGCGGTATTCAGTGGAAGAGTTAGGGTACGCAATAGAGATGGCTATGGCATGCGAACTTTATGATCCTGAAGGAGTGAAGCAGATACTGGTTCAGTTACAAAGTCGTAGTTCACGTAGTGAGCGATTAGAGGTGGCAGAGAACCCCAGACTCGATGTGCATGTACCCCAGGTAGCATTGTCTCGTTATAATTCTTTGATGCAGCCTGGGAGGGTAGAACAATGAATCCTGCAATACTGGAATTGAATTTAAAGCAACTAAGGCTTCCCATGTTCTTAAAGCATCATAAATCATTTGCCGAGGATGCGACACGAAACAACCAGCCGTATGAAGAGTATTTGAGAATACTAAGCGAAGAGGAGATTTTAAACAGGGACCAGAATCGTGTGAGAAATTTAATAAAACAAGCTCAATTCCCATTCACGAAGACGCTGGTAGAATTTGTATTTGAAGAGATACCGGGTTTAAATGCCAAAGAGGTCTTTCGGCTGAGTGAAGGTGGTTATATTGAAAGATCAGAAAATGTTTGTTTTATAGGTCAAACTGGTACGGGAAAGACCCACTTGTCTATAGCGCTGGGAATGGAGGCATGTAAAAAGAGAAAAACAGTGTTGTTTTTTACTGCCGCGAAACTAGTAAATGCATTAATGGAAGCTCGATCAGAGCTGAAATTATCTCGATTACAGAAAAAACTTACCAAAGCTGATTTGGTCATAGTGGATGAATTAGGGTATTTGCCATTAGCTAAAGAGGGAGCGGAGTTGTTGTTTCAGTTTTTTGCAGATCGCTACGAAAATGGAGCAACAATTATAAGTTCAAATTTAGAATTTGCTGATTGGACAAAATTTATGAATGATTCCACAATGACGTCGGCTCTTTTAGACCGAATAACACATCATAGCCACATTCTTACACTCAATGGGGAAAGCTATCGATTTAAACAGAGCATGAAAAAGAAAATAAGCAAGGAGGTGCAATAGGAAAAATATTTTTGGTATTTTCAATGAAGGGGAGTGTGAAGTCGCGATCGTCTGTGATGCAACTCCAGTCACCTTACAGGTTCCTTCCGTTGCATCACAGACACTTACAATGTCGTAGTTGTTATAATGAATTTTTTTTGGCCAGAGTGGTACAATATTACTTTACCATCTGGTACATTTTTCTATTGCCATAACCATGAACCTAATTGTCATAAGAGAAAATGTATTCATTATATGTGGATGAAAGGTTTTATTGAGGGAGAGGGGATTTCTGCTCGACATATATGCTCAGCTTTTACAGATGGA
>JAAEPI010001419.1 GCA_024232835.1 Cytophagales bacterium | reverse complement strand
GTAGCTAAAAGGTTACTTGATGACATTCCCCTAACAGAAAGTGTGATTGATGACATCCTTGATTACTTATGTGGCGTGGCTAATCAGCACGAAATTTTTTACCTTTGGCGTCCCTTTTTGAAAGACCCGAAAGATGATATGGTTTTGGAATTAGCAGTTGCAGCCAATTGTGAGGTCATCATTACTTATAATCAAAGAGACTTCAAAGGAATAGAGCAATTTGGGCTTCGTTTAATGACGCCTGGAGAATTTTTGGCAGAGATTGGAGAGTTATGATGAGTACCATTAGTTTAAGATTACCGGATTCATTACATAATACTGTCCGTGAATTAACGCAAGCAGAGCATATTTCAATTAATCAATTTATCACCCTGGCCGTAGCAGAAAAAATATCAGCTTTGATGACAGAAAATTATCTAAAAAAGCGAGCTGAACGAGGAAGTAGGGCCAAATTTGAAGCAGCAATGGGCCAAGTGCCTGATATTGACCCAGAACCTTATGATCAGCTTTAGCCCATCCACATAGCCGGTAAAGATATTCCTTGAGGCCAAGTAC
>JAAEPI010001418.1 GCA_024232835.1 Cytophagales bacterium | reverse complement strand
TGGAGTTTGTTCAGGCTGGCAAGCATTCGACATTACGTATTTATATTGATCATGAAAATGGCGTCAATGTAGATGACTGCGCTATTGTGAGTCGTCAGATCAGCGCGATAATGGATGTTGAAGATCCGATCACTAACGAATATAACTTGGAGGTGTCGTCTCCAGGTGTTGACAGACCACTTTTCACTCAGCTGCACTTTACCAGTGCAATCGGGGAAGAGGTACGAGTCAGAACTAAGCTACCACAGGACGGAAGACGCAACTTTAAAGGCGATTTAACGTCCGTTGAGAGTGATATGTTAACCCTACGCATTGATGGCGAAGATCATTTGATCATGCTGAGCAATGTGGAAAAAGCAAACATCATCGCCAAGATATAACGAACGCAATAAGGAACAGGATAAACGAGGCAGAACACATGGCAAAAGAAATTTTATTAGTCGCTGAAGCTGTTTCCAATGAAAAGGCGGTGCCAAAAGAAAAGATTTTTGAGGCATTAGAGTTTGCATTGGCGACCGCGACCAAAAAGAAAAATGAAATAGATATAGAAGTGCGTGTCAGCATAGATCGTAAAACCGGTGACTATGATACTTATCGTCGCTGGCAAGTGGTTGAAAATGATGACCACGTTGAATTTCCAACTAAAGAAATGACTTTAGAAGCAGCGCAAATAGATGAGCCGGAAATTCAAATTGGTGACTTTGTTGAAGATCAAATTGAATCTATCGGATTTGATAGGATCACAACGCAAACAGCTAAGCAAGTTATTGTACAGAAAG
>JAAEPI010001417.1 GCA_024232835.1 Cytophagales bacterium | reverse complement strand
TATCTTCAAAACCACCTTTCTGAAGGTCGAGATAGAGATGTTTCACCACTTTTTCGATATTAACCCGGTGACGGTCCCATTCCTGGAGTTCGTCACAAATGCGGAGTAAACAGGACAAGGGGTGTGAGTCAAAGCTTACTTTATGGTGGCACAGATTATGATGAGCAATGGCATGTATGGCATGTTTATAATGTGTAGATAGTTTGCTGGTGTCCGGTTTTTCGCCTGGCTGATTCTGATAATAAGCATGACTGAGTATCTGGCTTACCCTAAGGGCGCTCAAAACTCCATGATCCAAGTTAAAATCGGCTACATTATGTGGCAGGCATTCTGTAAGCTGTAGTTGTTCACAAATATTCTTTGTTAAATCTTCAACAAATCTCAAAAGACCGTCTGTGCATTGGGAACCTGGAGCATCTTTCTCATCATATTGGAATTGAAGCCATGGAAGAGAAACTGGGCCGGTCAGTTCGAAGTATCTTCTCCAAACATCAGGTTCACGCGAAATGCTTTTTCCGTGACCAAGCTGATAGCCGATGTCATGAAGGAGACTTGCTACTGCCCAGTTTTGTATCCACTCGTTTTTCAGAGTTGGCTGTTCTTCATCATTATTTTTTTTCTGGGAAGCTAATTTAACAAGATGTTCTACCAGCGGGATTTCTTCTCCCTGTATCCAGTATAAGCGGGTATTCAGCAACAGGTGACCCAGCAGGAATACGTCTATGACATGTAAAAGATGGTCCCGGTAATGAGGCCGTGTCAGATGCTGGTGAACTTCCGCAGCTATTTGCCGGCTCAGATGCTCCCGGATATTGAGTTGTTCATCAACTTCCAGTTCAACATGAACAAATCGATCAACAAGGTACAAAAGACTGTCAATTTCCTCAGATGGAGAAACCACCGGCGGCCGAGTAGAGATATCCAGCCGTTCCTGAAGAAGGGCTACTACACTGAGCATGAAGCGGGAGAGATTGAGTATAAACGTCCTTTTAAGTTCGGGTGGTGCTTTACGACGCTCAACAGTCCTTTCGCCGCCAAGATAGAGCTGTTCTATCCGGGAATCAGATTTTGCAATTTCAAGGGCAAGATAAAGGCGCAGGAACTTGCGGCCCAGTTCCTGGAAGCCGCTTTCAATATGATCAGCCGCTTTATCTGGTTTACAGGATGTAAGTTCCCGAATTACGAGCCCTCTGGTCAACTGAAGAAGCTTCAAAGCTGATTCCATCATTGCAGATAACTTATCTTCTTGAGAAATATCAGATTGTGAAGAATCCAAAGAAGGATGACTCTTAATTCCCCCACTTGATGTGTATAGCCGAAGATTTCCCCAAGCATGTTCGAGAAATAGCGATATCAGTTGATACCAACATTGGGGTTCCATTTCACTCCACGGGGGAGATTCAATATGCTGGAAGATTTCTTTCAATTTTTTCAGAAGTTCTATACTTTGCTCGTTTCGATCTGTCAAAAAAAGGATCACGTCACGGAAAACTGAATAAACCTGTTTGGTTTTCTTTCCATCCTCATTCAATTCATGCTCTAACCGGTCCTCAGTCCAGGGAATAGGAGCTTGTTTGCGTACCTGATAACCTGTCCAGATGGCATAGCATGGCCAGCGAATTTTGGAAGCGCTATCTTTTTCCATTCTTATTCTTTCGTTTAAAGCATCCCATGATATGTTGTGAAGTTTGTTGGGAAGTTCTTCTAAGGTCAAAGATGCAGCATATTGTTTCTTGAGTTGCGTCTCTTTATGCAAATCATTCTCAAGATTATACAATTCAAATTGACGAAGCAGGCTGGCCGCAGCCCAGGAATGATAAGAGCGGTAAGGCTCTTCATCGCCAATCTTTTTTAAAAGAATCATTTCGTGACGTGGCAGTCCATTATTTGGCAACCTTTTACCAAAAGCTACCAACGCATCTGGGAATTCTTTTTCTGCAAATTCAAGCGCCCCTTCCTTTGTGAAGCCACCAGAATCTGCCAGAAGTTCTTCTGAACTGTACCAGTTCCACAAGTTATCTGAATCAGCCTCTAACTGACTTTGATATTCAAGAGGATAACTCAATCGGGTCTGCCTTTGATCAATAGTAGAACCACGCCGTAGAAGCACTGCAACCTCTGCTTTGAGCAGAATGCAGGACATACGAAGAAGTGATTTCTCATTTTTAACGCGGTCCATCACATTCAGCAAAGAGCAACTTAGTTTTTCAAATTCTGCTTGATTCATCAGATCCCCCTATTCTTTGTTTTGGCGGTTCATATTCAGAGGGTAGGAACTCGATGGAAATACGAGTTTTTAGCCCCAGAACCTGAGCCAAGTCATATTCAAACATAAACTCATCAAATGGCTTGAAATAGATTCGTCCATTGCCATCAAGCATGTGTCGGATATTTTGGACCAAATGAGGAGCGTTTCGGGCAGTAATCACGGAAATCCATATTGGATTCCGCTTGTACCAGCCTTCATCTTTTTCCTTTTGGCGAAAATACTCTAACAATTTCACTCCTGTCTCAGTTCCATCTGAGTCACTTCCATTAGGATCGAGGCGAGATTTGGCATCGCCATAGGGCATCATAAGATCAAGGATGAGCGCATCCGGAGTTTCCAGAGAAGAATTTGTAAACAAAAGCTCTATTGCCTCACCTGCATTGCTTGCCTCCAGTATCTCGACTTCGTCTGAACATAGAATCGGAACCTGTTTTATGCACTGCATAACATCGGCATCATCTTCCACCAGTACTATTTTTTTCTTTGTTTCTTTCATTGTTCACCTAATCCTTATATATAAAAATTATTTTGTAAGGAAACCAGTGTATCGCGCCGTAGCATAATGATAAAGGTTGTTTCATGCTCTATATCAGTGATTTCTTTGCTATATATCCCAGATCCCTTTTGTTTGTTTTTCCAATACTCTTTGCTTTCAAATTTAATCTCTCCATTATGGACTATTTCAATAGCTTCCTTTACGATTGGCAGGCCGATTCCAGTTCCTGGCCTCTTTCCTTTAGCGTCAGGCACCTTGGATCGGAAATAAGGTTCAAAAATACGTTTACGATCGTCTTTAGGAATACCGATGCCCCAGTTTGTGAATTCGATCCGAATATTGCCTTCTTTGTCCTCTGTAGCTCTGACCCTGATATCACGGTCTTTCCAGGAATATTTGCAGGCATTGTCAAGAAGATTAATTATTGCCTTTCTCATCCAGAGCTTAACCAGCGGAACTGGATCAATGGTTTTAACCCTGCCATATTCAATACGATTATTTCCCTTGAGAGCTTGTTGCGACATAAATTCGCAGCACTCTTTGAGTAATTGCTTGATCCTGATTGGCTCAAACGGGTATTTTTCATCAGGTTGGCTGAGCCTGGCGAGCAAAGTAATCTGATCCCGGGCTTCATGAACCATGTCAAAGGCTTTATTAATACCATTGAACATTGCCTTTATCTCTTCTTTATTGGCTCTGTAATTCGATATCAAAGCTCTGATTGGACGTGTTGCAGAACTACGAAGCACCTGTAGAGGCTGCCCTAATGAGTGTAACAACTCGTTAACCAGCCATCCCTGGTGTTCAACAAAACGCACCATCTGAACAATACGCTGAATGACCAAGCATAAATTATGGGCAAACCTAAGATCTTCAGATGTGAAAAACCCGCTTTTTTTTAAGGGGCTTCCATTTGATTTACAGGGGATATTCAACGGCCCTCGGAGATGAAGAATTCCTACTACTACCTCTTCTTCATCTTTGATCATCGACTTCAATGGCAAAACCATTCGCTCATAAAGACAGTCATCAGCCAGAAGTTCTTTAAGGTGCAGAGACATGTGTTCTGTCGGTGTTGAATGGGCTTCAGCATGTTGAACCAATCCCCGGCAATCTTTATTCAAACAGGCACCCAGTATCTCTTGTTTTGAATTGTCAGGTTTTACCCACAATCGAAATCTGTCATCATCCGATGATGGCCCATCCGACCGTGTAGTTGTATGTAAAATCATCTGGCCATGACGCTCCAGAAACAGATCACATTGACAGCAACAGAACTCTTCCTTCATACGATGCACCAATTCCTTATAGACATCATGAGTATGAATAAACCTGTCCAACTGGGCAGTTTTAGTATAAAGAGTGTTAGTGATTTTGCGAGTCCTTCTCAGATGACAACTTTCTACTGCCGAGCAGAGCTGGCGAGACAGCCTATGGAACATCCTTTCAAGAACAGTCTCATCTTCTGTAGGGAGTGGCTCATCAACCAAACAGTCGATTACCCCAAAGATCCGATTCAAAGCATCTACAATAGGAAAGGTTAACAACCATTCCCGACCTATGTTTTTTGTATAAGCTTGACAGATGCTTTTAGCTTTTTTTCCCACCGATGGTTTCTTTAAGTGAAAAGTCCAGAGTCGAAAATGCTTTTTTAACCGAGCAGTACCTTTTCCTGGCTTTTCGGGCCATGAAATTTCCTCTTTAGCCAGTAAAGGATGATCTTTAGGATTGATCATCCATTCAAGATTTGAACTTTTCAAAGCCTCGATTCCTCTGCCCCGCGCTGAACGAACAACCAACTCGTTGCTGACATGTGAAAGATTCCAGATAACAACATCGTCGGCAAGCCCCCAATATTGATCTGGTTGATTGCTTTCAGATGAACTTTTTCCCAGTTTACGTAAAAATGAGCCAATGATATCATCTGCATGATATGCCTTTTCAAACGATTTACGCCGTTCTTCAAGATGGCTATGATGTTTTTCCTCATATCTGTGCCGTTCAAGATTACGCATTTGGCTTAAATTATCAGCCAGCAGATCGCCAAGTTCAGCTATAAGAATCCGGTGCATTTCATCATAGTAATGTTCATCGTACAATATCATAGTTATGGCGGCTTGGTACTGGATATCGTCTTCACCCTTCTCCAAAACGGGACATGTCAGCATTGTGGAAGGATTGGCATCTCCCATAATAAACTCAGAGAGACGCCTGAGCTGACCGCCGTGCTCTTTCTCTCCTTTCATTTCCAGTTTTGAGGCTTCATCTCTCAACTCATCTGCCACCTTTATGATATTTGGTTGATGCTTCCGTTTTGCGCCATAGATGATCAGCCTTCGATTACTGCATGAGTCATAGCAAGGGCCTGAAAAAGATCTGTTGATAAACATGTAGTTCTCAACCTGAAGAATTTCTTTGTTGTCCTCATGCCAGCACCAGAAGCGTTCCAACCTGCTTGGTCCGGTTTTCGGCTTTGAATACAGTGTTATCAATCCAACGATAGAATTCAGTTTTTTCACAGATCTTTGAAGAACATCTTTGATGAATGCTGTTATATAAGTTATGTCTGAAGACATCTTCTCTTCTGTGCATTTCCGGGCTTCAGCTATTTCCCTGCGGAGATCTCTCATAAGAGCTGAAAAACGATTTCGCATAATCAGTCGCCGCATTGAAATTCGATGGATCCAGCGAGGGAGCCAACTCTCCATATCCCGTTTTTCCTCATCTGTAAAGCTATACTTTTCAGGGAATACTAAAAACATGACCCCGGTAGTACCATCAGACAGTTCCAAAGGAAAGAAGCATATTCCATAATCAGTCTCTATATATTTAGGTCGCTTTTTACTGGCCACGCTTCGAGCTAATTTATCAGTTTTGTCTTCCAAAAGTTTTTTCCCACCGGAGCGTTCTTCCCATACGATCGGAGGCTTCATCAGCCAAGGTTTGTTTTTATCGGTTTTCTGATCTGAATCAGATTCGTTAACGAAAAAGTATAATCTGCAACTTAAAGCGCCACTCATTCTTGTCGCTTCTTTACATACCGACAAAAAGACCTCGTCATTAACAAGAGTTCCCATTGGCAAGGATTTCCCAACTCCTCGACCCATTTTATCTGACAGAATACCCCTGCCATTAGCAATGGCTTTTGTAGCAATGCTATCTTCGTAGGGGTCCAGAAGTTCATGAGGATACATGGCTGCTTCATAAAACCGAAATGCTACTTCAACAGCTTCACCAGCAATTTGTGCATTCAATTTATTTATCTTCCGAATGTAATCTACAGATAAAGAATTCATTTTATTCAGAGAAGTAAAGTGTTCGACTGTTACAGGGCCATGACTGAGCACTTGGGATTGTGAGGTTTTTGATGTTTCTGGCGAATCTTCTTTGATGTGGGGAGCAGGATATAAGCTTGACACAGGATAATCTCTTATCTCTTTGATTTTTCGAGATCGAAATACGCATGTAAAACGTAGCTCACCGGCCTGTGATACAGATGCAAGAAGCCCTCCTATTCGTTCCAAAGTTCCGGCCAGAGTTGCCATGCAGAGTTCCTGGCTCAGTTCATAGATTCGGGCCAGACTCCATAGGACTAACTCGTTGGTCCATGGGGCCAGGGTCAGATGGTTTAAATCATCCAAGCGATACCCCATTTCAAGGGTCCCGAAAACAAGAAGTTGTGGTGGGTTGACATCCTTTGTCCATCTGAATACCTGATGTATTATATGATCCTTATCTTCTTCCGGCTCCGGCTTCAAAAAATTCTCTAAAGCATCTTCCATTCCTTGGTATTTTCCAGGTATTCTTGAAATTGAAAAGGGAAAAGGGAAAAGCGGCATCCACAGGCGGACGTATCGTTCATGCTGATACTTGTGATATATATTTTGATCAAATCGTTTTTTATCGTTTCCAGCAATTATTTCCACTTGGCGATTTTTGACAATATCCGAGTGGATATCAGAAGAACCAAGGGAGTGAGCCCTTGAAAATTCAAAACTCAGAGGCATTCCAATACCTTGAATAGTTCGAATCATTTTCTGCTGATGGTCCACCAGTTGGACATAGAAAAGGTCTGGAAACTGGCGTCCTTCATCCTGAAACGCCCGTTGCAGTTTAGCAATAAATCTGCCCATCTCTTTTCTCAGCTTTGATGGAGCTTCACCTGCGACTCGCAGTTGTTGTTGTACATGGTGTACCTGTACCCGGTGAAGAATTCTGCCAAACTCAGGCAAACTGAATTCTTTCCACAAGGCTTCCACAGCCTGTATTTCATCCGCTGTTAAACCTTGAGTATCTGCTGTACTAAACGATTCTGGATGCGTCATGTAGTTGAAACAAAAGACAGCTATGGGTTCCTGAAACGCAAATACTGGCAGGGCAATAATTGCTCGCAAACGCTCTCTGGACAGAAGAACAGAAGGGATAAAATGACGAGTAAGTTTCTGTCCATAAGCACATATCATTGTCCGCTTTGCATATGCCTGACCAGCGATCCCCTCTCCTGGCTTCATTGAGAACGGCTCCGGAACTCTGTCTGAATGAACGGTGTGTTCTAATCTGCCAGTTGCACCATTGAAAAGAAAAGCAGATCCTCTTTTGCATCCAAGCTTGTTCCGAGCATATTCGATTGTGTCTTTAAGAAACATTTCAAGGTTCAAAGGTTCATATATGCTAAAATGGTTTAGAAGAGAATCATTTCCCATATAATCGGTTTGTTTGTCAGATGTTTTTTCTGTATCAGTCACGACGCCCCCTTATCTTCTATCTATTTAAACATAAAATATATTTATTATCAATCAAGTGCAAAACTAAAAAATCAAAAAAATCTATTAATTGAATTATTAATATTTAACAGCAAATTTCATGCCATAAGAGACTAATAAGAGAGCAAATGAAACTCGAAATTGATACAATACATGATTAGTGCTATGTTCAAAGGGAAGGCATCAATAATTTTTGCTATTTGTTTTTTAGAAATGGGAAGTCAAACCCCTGTTAATTTTTTTACGCCATTTTTGAGGTTATAACAATAAATCTAATATTTTTAGAGAGTTGTATTAAGAATAAAAAATTAACAATGTAAAAAAATTAACAGGGGTTTACAAAAGGATGCTTTCCAAAATGTCGATAATACCTATAACTTATTAAAATAAAATGATATAATTTTGGAAAACCATGCTCTTTTTGAAATCCATACTTTTTGGCTTTTGAAATACATTTGATTATAAATACATGAACTTATGTATCTGAGCATATTCAGGGGTGAATTCTTCAAGAAACCAGATTCTTTGAAAAAAAATCTGGTTCCTGATAAGGCAGGTTATTTGAGATCAGATCACAGCCACGATTCCGAACCTGCGTTCGCAAGGGCGAAAATACATTTTTCGCACTCCGGGATGCAGGTCAAAACTCGACATTGCATCCCCGATAAAATAGCGGCATTCATCCAATCAAAGATTTTCCAGTCATTTGTTTTGGCTGGCTGATTCCCAAAATCTGAAGAATTGTAGGCGCAATATCTGCCAGAATCCCACCTGCAATTCCGGGGACACCATACTTAATTTTCAACAAAATGCTGTATTGTATGCCGGAATTAAGTAAGGTGTCCCTGGAACGGGTGCAGTCTTTTTATGACGACGAATCTGATTGATCTTCTATAACTATTTGATTCCGTTATAATTCCGGAATGCTATCCATAAATTTCCAAAAAACCGGAAAATCGTTACTTATCGGTATCTTATGTTTCAGTGTCGTCATAAAAAGACTGCACCCCTGGAACTGTCGGAACTGTCCCCATTTACTGTCCATTTCCCGATTTGTATTTTATGGATGATAGTATTGCATCGCGAACAGCATCATCCTGAGGGTGTGCATATACAAGGTTGATAATAAACAATTTCCGAATTCCTTAAATAAAAACAGCTCGCTTGATAAGCCTGTAGATGGTAATGAGGCATTGGGGGTGAAAGCCGTTCCTTTACGCTTGGAACCGAGAATTGTATAGAAGATGCTTTTGCTTGTGGTTTTAAACGAATTCACTCTTAATAAGAATGACATTAAGTTATTCGCGGATTTTTCACCTTCCGATGAATTTTTGAATATATTGATCATGGCATTGAAGGTGTTATCAGACCTAAGGTGAATAACCTTCATTTTCATTTCGCGACTATTGTCTGACACCGGGTTTGTTACTGTAATGTAAGCAGGATGGCTGAATGCGAGGCCATGCATTGAGGTCTCGGCTTTATTAATGATTCCCGCTTGAATCTCAGATATGAACAGCGCTGCAATTATGATAATAAGCATAACATTTTTCATGTTCTTATCCTCCTGACGGCATTAAGCTGCCATCTGCCAGAGACTCACTTTGTCTGTGTGAATGGATATTGAATTTTTGGAAACTGTGAAACAGGTTTGTTCCAGCCTGTTGTCCGTATTCTGCCCTGATATCATAATGGGGCCGGGCAGGTCAAGTTTTCTGGCAGTACCGATTGTGCCGTCCAGGCTGATGCCGCGCTGGTGAGTTTCATCAGCAGAAACTGGGATCAGCAATGAGTATAACAAAGAAAAAAACAGGTGAAATTAAAATATGTTTGATTTTCATAAGTGATTTCCTTTCCTT
>JAAEPI010001416.1 GCA_024232835.1 Cytophagales bacterium | reverse complement strand
ATTAGTTTCTCAAGCTCTCTTATTTTTTTCGGATATTGGGCTGATAAATTCTTAGTTTCTCCAATGTCAGTATTTAAGTTATATAATTCCAGTCCATTACTTTTAGCATTTCGAACAGCTTTCCATTCTCCTTTTCTTATTGCTGTCTTGTTGCCGTATTTCCAAAAAAGGTAAGGATGTATTTGTTGCTGGTCGGTCTTTCCTAGGAGAGTTGGTGCAAAAGATAATCCATCCAATTCAGCTGGAGGAGTAATTCCTGCCAGATCACATGCAGTGGGTAACCAGTCCCAGAATGCAAGAGGTTGATTGGACTCTGTTCCAGGACTGATTTTGTCCGGCCAATAAGCGATTCCAGGCACCCTTATACCACCTTCATAAAGGTCTCGTTTATATCCTCTGAGGGGGCCATTAGCATCAAAGGTTTCATGCTTATGCCCTCCTTCAGAGTGAGGTCCGTTATCTGATGTGAAAAAAATCATAGTTTCATTTTGAATATCCAATTCTTTTAATAATTGAATAATCTTTCCAACATCCTTGTCCATTCTTGT
>JAAEPI010001415.1 GCA_024232835.1 Cytophagales bacterium | reverse complement strand
GGAACTCCGAACTTTTAAAAGTGTCAGCTGCTTTTGTAGCCATATGAAGGATGCCAAATTTAAAATTTGCAAATGGTAAAAAAGTAAAAACAGATAATACAAATAAAATCAGTGAAATATACACTCGATCAAGTACCCGAAAACACAATATTGCTATGAAGCGGCTTTTCGCGCTCCAGTGCATCAGATTTGTCAGGCATGAGGTATTTCAATATTATCAGGATATTGGCCATTCTTCATTGCATTAAACCAGACTTCTCCCATTTCAGGGGTCATGACTTGAAGTTCATTAAAAATATCCATAGCAAATTCAACATATCCTAAACCGCTTGCGGTGATAACGTGTTTGTCGCATGTTGAAAGGGAATTGGTATAATAAGCATGAGCAGAATAGTTGGGAACTTTGGATGAAATGTAATTGAGAGAATTGCTGGTGTGCTTTCGATTTTGTAAAATCCCAGCCCGTGCTAACACAGTTGTGGCAGCGCAGATTGCACCAATTGGGATTCCAATCTTTTCCAATCGCCTTAGAAAGTCTTCAATTTCGGCAATTGGGTAATCACCTTCCCACATCTCTCCACCTGGTATAAGAAATATCAGGATATCTTGGATGTCGATCTGCGATAAGACAAGATCGGGGGACACTCGCAATCCACCCATTGAGATTACAGGATTATCAGTAAAGCCCACGGTGACAATATCTAACTTTCCAAAACGACGTAATTCCGGGAGAACATTTCCTATCTCCCAGTCAGCATATCCATTGAATAGTAATGTATAGACGCGTGCCATTTATTTCTCCTTTCTATATAAATGTGCTTTCATTTCCTCAATGCCGAACGAAAAGCTAAGTAAAATGCAGCACAATTTTCCAAATTGTGCCTGAACGAAATGCAAAATCTGCTGTTAATCAGCACAATTTGGAAATTGTGCTACATCCGCCAGTCAAATTCCATTTGTCTTGCAGTACGAATAGCAAGATCTTTATTTGCTGCACGTGAAATTAAATGCAGGCTCATATCAATTCCGGCAGATATCCCGGCGGCAGTTACTATTTGCCCCTCATCAACCCATCGAACATTTTCTTTAATATTGATATCAGGGAACATCGAACGGAGATCATCAATATCTTCCCAATGAGTAGTTGCGGCTTTGGATTTAAGCAAACCTGCCTTTGCCAATAAAAAAGCACCGGTACAGACTGACCCTGTGATATTGGCGATATTGGATGATGTGATAATCCAGTTGACAATATGATCTTTCACCAATTCATCAGTTACAATCCCGCCGGGAATAATTAACAGATTGATTTCCGGATGCTCAGATATGCTGTGCTTCGGTACTATTTGGAGCCCGCCTCTTGCAAACAGGGGGTTCGTATCTTCAGCGACTGTGAAGACATTAAAAAGATTATCTGATTCCGGTGATATGCGGGCATTAACCCTTGAGGCTGTCGAAAACACCTCGAATGGTCCCGCAAAATCAAGTACTTCCACTTCATTATAAAGATATATTCCCACATTAATTGTCATAGATGAAACCTTTCGTAAAGATACAGGGCATCCTTCATTTATCG
>JAAEPI010001414.1 GCA_024232835.1 Cytophagales bacterium | reverse complement strand
CTAATCAGGATTGAGGTCACCATCACCTTTCTGGCGATATCAGTCAGCAGAACTTGCCTCTTGATGATGTCCCTTAGTGCTTGCTTTAATTCTGTAAGTAATTTCTCATATGCACTGTTACTAAACTTGAAGCGTTTGCTATATTTTGAATTTTCCCAAAATGTTCCATTATCGAAAGACTTGGCTGAGAAGGCTTCAAATTCTTTTTAAGTTTTGTTGTTATTAACTAGACATGCATTGTTCGTGATTTTCATTTTTAGCAAAACCTTGACAACCAGTAAGATATGGAAGGGTTCTATCATTGTTTAGTTCCGTCGGGTTAATAATAGCTTTCGAAATATCAGAAGCAAGCTTTATTACTGTTAATGGTTTGCTCTTTAATTGACCTCCCTGATGGCCTTTCAAAGCAATTAAAAATCTTTATGTCCTTTTTTTTTTTGTAAATACAAAAAACATTGGGACAAGAGCCGAACTATAAAGCCGCTTATGCAGATTAGCCAGTTCTTGTTCTTCAACGCCAATCTCGTTTGTGAAATCGTAAATGAAAATCTGAGGAATAGAAGGACGGTTTTCAAACCTCCTGAAATAAATAAAATCAGCTTTGTGTTTTTTGGCGTTCTCTATAGCTATAAACTCTTCATCTATAATTTTTCCATTTGAAACGGTTTCATGAACCGATACAAGTCCAGAATGACGATTGGAGTCTCCAATCATTTCTAAATTCTCAAGACTATGTTTAAATATCTCGTTCATTCAAGATTAAAAACGGATGCACCTTTATCAGCATGTATTTCCAATGCCTTGCCTTCTCCTGCCTCAAAGGTATTCAAATGAGAATTCGTTTGACAGTTAAATGTAGCAAAGTAAAAGGAGGGTAATAACATTGATCAATACCACTCACTCCACCCTCACAAACCCCACCACAATCGCCAGGGCATGAATGTCGGGTAAGGACAAATCAAATGGTTCATACAGTTCGTTTTCGCTAATGCACGTAATACATCCTTCCTGCTCGGATTTATTCACTCGCTTGATCATCGCACCCTGAACTGTGTCCAGTACATAAACTTTGTTCCACTGAAAGAAGGTGTCCATGGGTAGCTTCCTGCATGCCACCATGTCTCCCGTCGTGTAGCGTGGATACATAGAGTCGCCCTTCACGGAAATCATAAAATCCACCTTCAGCTCATTGAACTCCGGCACACTATACTGTTGCGTCTCGTGGGGCATTATTTGAGTATCTCCCTCTCCCCAACCGGCTAGTGCATTGATCGGGATCAGCGGGATGCTGGCTCTCAGCTTAGCGACAGGATCACTCAGGATCATTTCACCTCCTCCTGTCAGCAACCACTCGGGGCTGAGCCTGGGATAAGTAGCGAGTATTTTCGCCAAATAAATATCCGAAATAGATGAATCTAACTTATCAGCATCAAGTAAGCCTCTTTTAAGCCCGGTCTCACCGAAAAAAAATTGTTTCGATATCCCTTGATAATCAATGAATTGTAAAATTCTTTGTTTCGTTGTTGCGATTTTCATCGTGGTATGTTTATTAATTGCGATTATTATCGCATTTTTGATGCTCCAAATATAATTAAACAAATTAAAAGACGTCATCCCGAGCCTCTTTTTGGAGGCTCTCCAGGGAACGAAGGTTTTTTAGAGCATGTCACATTGAGGCTCTCGAAATGTGGGTTTCGAGAACCTCAACCTGACATTTCTACTTTAAATATTAAAACAGTGAGCAACGCTATTCTACATATGGATTTGGACACGTTTTTCGTGTCTGTAGAGCGGCTCAACAACCGTGAGCTATTTGGAAAACCTATACTTATCGGGGGCACGAGTGATCGGGGTGTTGTAGCTGCATGTAGTTATGAAGCTCGGAAATTTGGCATCCATTCGGCAATGCCTATGAAGCTAGCTCGGTCACTTTGTCCAGAGGCTATTGTCGTGCGAGGTAACTCAGCTGACTACACCAAACATTCCAAAGTGGTCACAGAAATTATTCAAGAACATGTCCCAGTTCTCGAGAAATCCTCCATCGATGAATTCTATGCAGATCTCACTGGTACAGATCGTTTTTTTGGCTGTTTACAAATCGCAACAGAGCTGAGGCAAAAAGTCATGCGAGAATCCGGCCTCCCTATATCTTTCGGTCTTTCTACTAGTAAGACGGTCTCAAAAATTGCCACGGGAGAAGCCAAGCCCAACAATCAATTACAAATCGCCAATGGGGAAGAGAAGCCTTTCCTGGCTCCTCTTTCTGTGCGGAAAATTCCGATGGTTGGAGAGAAAACACACAACAAACTCATCAGCCTGGGTGTACGAAAAATCCATACGTTGCAAGAAATATCCATTGATTTGATGGAACGGGCATTTGGTCAAAATGGGATCACAATTTGGCACAAAGCCAATGGCATTGACCACTCACCAGTGGTACAATACTCCGAGCGAAAATCTATATCTACGGAGCGCACATTCGACAAAGACACCATCGACGTAAAGAAGCTCAAGGGCATCCTCACAGCCATGACAGAGAACCTCGCTTTCCAGCTTCGCCGAGGTGAGAAATTAACTGCCTGCATCACGGTGAAAATTCGATATTCCGACTTCAACACCTACACGATGCAAAAGCGGATTCCCTACACGGGAGCAGACCATGTGTTGTTGCCAAAAGCCATGGAGCTATTCGACAAGCTCTACAACAAGCGCTTGCTGGTGCGACTCATTGGTGTGCGACTCAGCCACTTGGTAAATGGCCTTCATCAGATCGACATGTTTGACGATAAGCTGGAGCAACTCAATCTGTACAATGCCATGGATTACATCCGTGACCGCTACGGCGACCGGTCTGTGCTGCGTGTGTCGGGAATGGAAGCAAAGACAATAAGCAGATTCAATCCATTTACTGGAGAGCCTCCGCCATTGCTAGCCAATCGGAGGAGGTGAATATTAAATAACTTAAATTCAAGTAATAAATGCAACTTTCAGATTTG
>JAAEPI010001413.1 GCA_024232835.1 Cytophagales bacterium | reverse complement strand
ACTAACAATTGTATCTGCAGTTGCTTGTGAAATAGATAGAGAACTAATTGTTGGGGGATCAGTATCTGAAACAGTATCTACTAAAATTGAATCAACAACACCACCTAAAGAATCAAAAAGATCAATGCCTACAGAATTACCACCTGGAAAACTGGAATCGTCACATATGACTTCATAAGAATTATTCCCATAACTTGCATTAGAACTTGCACTTGATGAAGTAGTATCACAAAAATCAGAAAAAAGTATTGAATTACTCAACAGAGCCGTGGCGGATGAATTGGCTGCTGTAAATCAGTATATGTATTTTCACTTCCATTGTGACGACCAGGGATACGATCTCCTTGCCGGTTTGTTCAAGAGAACCGCCATTGAAGAAATGGGTCATGTAGAACTCCTTGCGGAGCGCATTCTCTTTTTGAAGGGGGAAGTGGAGATGGTAGCCTCGGCGGAAGTGCAAAAAATACATGATGTAAGGTCTATGCTGGAAATGGCCCGGACAGAGGAAGAGAATGCTGTCAGGCAATATAACCTGTGGGCGATGGAATGTGCCGCAAACGCCGACTCTGTTTCCAAGAAGGTTTTTGAAGACCTGGTGCTGGACGAAGAGCGCCATTTTGACCAGTACGACACCGAGATGGAAAATATTGATAAGTTCGGTGAACGGTACTTAGTGCTTCAATCCATAGAACGCAGCAAGAATCTTGCTGCTGGAGGAACGGCTGAAGGCTGATTATCGACCTTTCGCTGATTCTTCTAAGGGGATCAAGAATTGAGTGCGATTTTTGCGCGAATATCAGTGAAAATCGCCAAAGTTGGCTCAGAATCGTTTTTGAAAAGGGGGTCGTGTAAGCGGCCTGCGGACATCCCACAATGTCATTCTTCTAGTGAAAACTCGAGACAGGAGTGGAAAAAATGAATATTCCCCCATCCGACCTCTTTGCTTCTATTGATCTGACCAACGTATTCAACACTGACCGCCGAAAACTCTCTGATGATCTCCCAGCAATCAATGACTCTGACCGCAGTTT
>JAAEPI010001412.1 GCA_024232835.1 Cytophagales bacterium | reverse complement strand
GTCAATATTTTTGATGGATTGAGCTGGTCGACAGCTTTTTTAATAAAAAAGGTTAGAAAAAATTAGACAAAGAGAAAAGAATAGTATAAGTAAACATGGGAAACTATAAATTAAGGAGGGTCCCATGTCTGAAAATAGAGGAGATTTTGCAGAACGTTTGAAGAAATACCCTTATCTAAAATCGAGGGTTGAGGCTGTTTTAGATATTGTTGAAAGCAAAGGAGGGATTGATAGAGCGGATGAAGCGGAGGAACTATTAATTGAAGAGATGAGGCATTTGGGCAAAGAGGCACTACTGGATTGGGCTGTAGGGAAAGAAAAGGAGAAAGCAGTTGAGCTGAATGAAAAAGAAGAGGGTATCTATGCTCACAGTAAAAAAAACTCTGGTGGCACACCACCTACGGTGAAATCAGTGTAATGGAATGTAGATATTTGCAAGAAGGCATTTTGGTACGGCCATTTAGCGAATCTGCGGGGGTAAAATGCAGAGGATATTCTTTACCATTACAACGTCGGATGACAGATTTTGGATCGGATGATTCATTTTCGAAGGCTTGCGAAAAGATGATGGAGCACTATGGGATAATGATACCGTTTAGTGCTATGCGCAGTATTACCGAGGGTCATGCTGCAAAGATGAAAGATAATGAGAAGTTAAAAACTGATATTCCTGATGAGGGTGGTGTAGAGTGTGTAATAGGGGAAGTGGATGGCACAATGATTCCTATAGTGGATACGTTTTCTAAAACCGATGATGATGGAAAAGCGATAGACAAACGCAAGACTCGCGAAGTCCGATGGGAGGAAGCTCGGCTGAGCATTGCCCATGCTAAGGGATCAATAAGTCCTGTTTTTGGTGCTACCTCGGGAAATGTGGATGAAGCTGGAGACCAATTGGCCCATTGTGCGATTTTGGCTGGTATGGATCAACACAGCAAAGTGCATTGTGTCGGTGATGGGGCTCCGTGGATTGCTGATCAGGTGGACAGGGTGTTTGGCATACAGGCAAGTTTTCTCATCGATTTCTATCACGTATGTGATTATTTAGCTGCCGCCTCCAAGTGTTGTGCTCCTGATGATTCCTCGGGTTGGCTGAAGCAGCAAAAGGAAAGGATGAAAGAGAGCAATGTCTCAGATGTCCTCAAGGCACTGCAACCACATATAGAGCCTGACTCAGTCCCTAACGAGAATGCTCCCGTTAGACAATGCCAGGGATATATCAAAAATCGGCCAGGGCAGTTCTATTATAAAAGGGCATTGGAGGCCGATTTACCTATTGGTTCCGGGGAAGTGGAAAGCGCTCATCGTTATGTGATTCAGAGGAGGCTGAAAATTGCAGGGGCTTGGTGGAAGGAAGATAACGCTGAACATATGCTGGCATTAAGAACTCTTCGCTCAAATAATAGCTGGAATGGCTACTGGACCAACCTGTATAAAAAAGCAGCCTAAATAATTTCACCAACAGTTTTAATTGCACCCTATGGTTTAAGCTAATTTGACAATTTCAGGGGTTTTGAGGTACTATTT
>JAAEPI010001411.1 GCA_024232835.1 Cytophagales bacterium | reverse complement strand
TCAAACAGGCCACTAATGTCACTGACTGTTCTTTGTATGTATGTCCACCGGTGACAAAGCCCCTTGGTGAACGCACATAGAGCTGCCTGAGGTTCTTGCTGTGCAACCTCTGCTAGCTTTTCAACATCTTGAATCCACTTTGATACTTTTTGTTTGACATATTTTTCTTTGAAATTTTCCGATCCAAGTACAGCTCCTAAATGCCTTTGTCCTTCACATGTTATTTCAATGTCTGTATCCTTGAATATAGACTTGGATGTGAGAAAATCAGCAGAATTCTTTAAAATAAGTACTGTTTTAGAAGCCTTAGGAAAATATCCATATTTAGGCCCATTTTCAGATAAGCAATCCCAGTACTTTTTGATGCTTTCAATAGACCCGGCACCAGTAGCATCGTCAGCGAACCAAACTTGAGTAACATCACAAACATTCCTAGACATTGTATCAATAAGTGGTCTTGAGCTAAGGGCATACATGGGCATAGCCGAATTGTCTCCTTGAGTTGCACCCTCCTTTGATAGAATGAAGGATCCATCATTGAAAAACAGTTTTGACGGGCTCCTATAAGTGTTTAAGAGATATTGATGAAAAACAGGACATGTCTGCTTAATGTTCTTGATGGCAAGTTCTCTGTTTAACCGATTGAAAGCATTGTCTGCATCTACCAAAAGAATTGCTTCACATTTGTCATTGGAAAACACATTCTTCATTGCATGCACTGCAGCTTCAATTCCACCTTGAATTCCAGCACAGGTTTGAAGACAGCCACTGGCAATCTGAAAGTCATTTTTTAATAGCGTTGTCAC
>JAAEPI010001410.1 GCA_024232835.1 Cytophagales bacterium | reverse complement strand
TAGGAAATGATTTCTTTGCATGGTTTGAGAGTACCGAAAGCAAAAGCCGGATCAATTTCCTCAGTCTTCTTCGAGCCGGAGCGTCTGATTATATACTCAATGAAGATGCCTTTGAATATATGAAACAAAAGCGTCTTCCAAAGACACCGCTCGCTCTACTGCTCAATCATCCGGTCAAAGAATTTATGGATGCAGAGCAATGGGAGCAACACCTTGAAGAGTTAGGGATTGTAAAGCCTCGCCACATACAAATTGCAACGGAAGGGGCACTTTTTGGTTGTGTTCTCTCTCAGCTCCCCAGAAGCCTCGTTATTGTCAGTGATGATGCGGGTCAATTCAACATCCTCAACCACGCGCTTTGCTGGATTCACGCAGAGCGAACATTAGCCAAAATAATTGCTCCTAGCGATAACAAACGACAAATACTCGAAGAAGTCCGTGAACAAATTTGGAAGTTTTATAGCGAGCTGAAAGGATATAAGGAATCCCCAACCCAAAAAGAACAAAATCGGTTGGATGAAAACTTCGAAACAATTTTTACCCAGAAAACAGACTTTGAAACCCTGAATTTAGCTCTTCAGCGCCTACATAAAAATAAATCGGAACTTCTCTTGGTTCTCGACAGGCCGAAAATTCCTCTCCATAACAATCTCAGTGAAAATGATATCCCTGAATATGTGAAAAGGCGCAAAGTCAGCGGCAGTAC
>JAAEPI010001409.1 GCA_024232835.1 Cytophagales bacterium | reverse complement strand
GATGCATGGTAAATAAAGAGACGCGGTAATCATTGACATATTAGGAAATAGTACAGAGATGTCTACAGTATCATTTACCTAACATACATTACACAATCGTTCTATATCCAAACCACAAAGTAAACCAATATGCATTGCGCCGCAAAACTAAAAACCGAATTTGCAATTACACATGGTTGATGCAAAGACAAATTTCGGTCATTTTATCTGGTTTTGAAACTGAAAATTGTCAGTCTGGCCAAAATTCCAACTGACAAAAAGGCCATACTTTTTCCTACACTTTTTGAAACGAAGAACACAGACATGTACCTACCTTCTAGTAACTCCTTCCTCAGCTTTCAATCCACAAATTGCCTCCAGCTTCACTCCACCCCTACATCAATCGATCCTTCCCAGAGCTACTAATTCTCTGACTCGCCATTTTCATTCAACTATTTATCATCTACCTTACAGTTCATTCCTACCCTCTCTCCATCTCTATCGTCTCCCATCCCTTCCTCCATAACTTTCTCTACCTCGCTCAATACCTCTTTCTCTCACCCATTTCTCCTTCCTTTCATCCCATCTCCATTCTCCTCCCACTATAGTATTATACTCCTGTGTCTTTCCCTGGCATGTCAGCATTCATTACTTTTTTTCCATCATATCACCTTCAGTACAATAATCCAATCTCTCTAAATTTCCATCCACTTGCACT
>JAAEPI010001408.1 GCA_024232835.1 Cytophagales bacterium | reverse complement strand
ACTTCCTTTTTTTTTGATCAACTGAGATGATTTTTTTATAATAATTATTATTACTCCCATACTTATTGAAATCAACATTAATGGATAGCCAGAAATTCGAGATTCATCTGAATCAAAATTGTCTCCCTTGTATTCTTCTTTTCCACCAATAATTATTATTCGGGGCGAAGGCAATTTTGTTTGGCGTAATGACGGCTGTGCGGGGACAAAACTGCCTTTCAATAAGATGTGAACTCGGACAGTTTTGGATCCGTAGATTGTAGCATGGGCATGAAAGAAACTTGTTCTCACCATTTGCTCAATGCTGGATGCTTCAACAGGGCGTTCCGCCCTTCGTCCGCACGGACGAAATAGTCCATCATCGGCGCAAGATGACAGTCTGCAAGAGTGAGCAGATCACCGTTCAATACAAAACCTTCATTGGCAATATTCTCTAGCACATATAGAACTTTTCGGGAGGCTTTGAGGCCAGCGGCAATTTCCTCTTCATTTGAAGGCTCGCCTGCCAACGGTCGAAAAATTCTTTGGGAGAAGACTTGCCTAACCATTGGCCAGTAACCGTAGTGGTCAATGATCCCGATGACTTGTCCATACGCGCAAACGCCTTGGAGTT
>JAAEPI010001407.1 GCA_024232835.1 Cytophagales bacterium | reverse complement strand
TATTTAGTACAGGTGTTATCCATTGACAATAAACAATATCAATATTGATGCAACACTCAAGAAAGTAAATGCACTTCTCACTGAAGAGAAAGAATTGTCGCCAGCAATGCGATCTATGGTTGAGTTGCTGATACTGCTAGTAACGTTGTTGGTTAATCGCCTGAATGTAAACAGCCGTAATAGTAGCAAGCCACCATCAAGGGATCCAAATCGCAAGAAAGAAAGCAAGGCGAAAGAGGGTAAAAAAGCAGGTGGCCAAAAAGGTCATGAGGGGGTGACGCTTCAAAAAGTTGATGATCCAGAAAAGATTAAAGTTCTCAAGGTTGATCGACGAACGCTTCCCAGTGGAAAGTATAAAGATGTGGGTTATGAATCACGGCAGGTATTTGATATAAAGATTTCAAGAATTGTAACAGAATATCAAGCACAGATTCTTGAGAATGATAATGGGGATCAGTTTGTTGCATCTTTTCCAGAAGGAGTAACAAAGGCAGCACAATATGGAGCTGCTCTGAAAGCACATTCAGTGTATATGTCACAGTATCAACTGATCCCCTATAACAGGATCCAGGATTATTTTTGTAATCAACTTCAGATACCGGTAAGCGCAGGTTCCATTTACAACTTTAATCGAGAAGCATACGGTTTATTGGAAGATTTTGAGAAAGAAGCCAAGGGCAAGCTTGCCGGCTCACCATTACTCCATGTAGACGAAACTGGAATTAATATTAATGGAGGTGGGCATTGGCTGCATAGTACCTCCAATGGTTTATGGACATACTTTTTCCCACATGAAAGGCGGGGAACAATAGCGATGAATGCAATTGGTATATTGCCTGAATATATGGGAACTCTCTGTCATGATCATTGGAAGCCTTATTATACATATGACTGTATCCATGCCCTTTGTAACGCTCATCATTTAAGAGAATTGACAAAGGTGTGGGAAGAGGAAAAACACCAGTGGGCTAAGGATACCAAGGAATTGTTTGAAGAGATTTGCCATGCAGTGAACAATGCGGGAGGCTTGTTAGCAAGCAGTGAGTCCGCAAAATATCAACAAAAATACATCATGATATTACAAAAAGCAAATGTGGAATGTCCTCCGCCTGATATGACAAACCGAAAGGGAAAAAGAGGTCCTGTAAAAAGGACAAAAGCCAGGAACCTTCTGGAACGATTGATAAAATACAAGGATGATGTGCTAAGGTTTATGGATGATATCATTGTCCCATTTACAAATAATTTGAGTGAAAATGATATCAGGATGACAAAAGTTCAGCAGAAGATATCAGGATGTTTTCGTTCTATGCAAGGAGCAAAAATTTTCTGCCGTGTTCGTAGCTACCTTTCAACTTGCCGAAAGCAAGAGATAAAATCAAGCCAGGCTTTAGAGATACTATTTCGAGGTGAATTACCAGATTTTATTTAATAGCACTGGTAGTGCTTTTAAATACGCTGAATAGTTACAAAACTTCTAGAGAAGTGGTTAGAATTGGGTACTGAATTGTCAGATTTGAGAAT
>JAAEPI010001406.1 GCA_024232835.1 Cytophagales bacterium | reverse complement strand
TATTTAGTACAGTGGAGCTGAGTTCAATAGAGGAGATTAGGACTAATAATCAGAGCAGTTTGTTCAAATGACTTATTGAAATTCATTTTGTCAAAATGAGTAATTCTGCTATAAATGGAATTGTTCATGCATGAGCATAGCAATGACACATTTTCTGCAATTTTGGGATTCTCTAATGATCAAGACATTTTGTTCAAATAGCATCATGAAATTCATTTTGTTCAAATGGCAAATCTGCTAGAAATGACAACTTGTGCTGCAGACTTGGTACCACGAATTCCAAGTCTTTAGTGCATTCCATGAATGCAAGCCCTGCGGCACACAGAGAAACGATGGGCAGGCTGGATTAAGGGCAGTGTTGGAGGACAAGTTCATCGCATTTTGTCAGCCAGTTGATGACGAGGGCACCGTATACAACAAAATTATTATGGCAGATCGCTTGAGTGGTTCATTTGTTTTGGCTGTGTATGTATTTGATGAAAATAATACTAACTTATCCATACAGGTACAATACTCTGTGGAAAGTCAAGCGAATCAAAGGAAATTGATGACAACACCATAATTTTATTGCCCTTTGAAAGAATTATGAAAATACTGAGTGAAGATGGCATAACAATTGTTTCTGAAGGGTACAAATATTTAGGGCACTGTTTCAAATTTTGTTTGTGTAGCATGTTCAACTTTTTGGTTTCCTAGCTCACCCAAAAAACCAACTGTGTTGGCTATGAAGTCGGTGCAACAAGCCAAGGAACGAACTGACAGGAGTAAATCAAGGAGGGCCCTCATCCCATTGAAATTGGCTCAAGGTTGTTGTTAAAAACATACTACCTTACCTAACATTCTGACCCCTCAGACTTCAATTTTTCAGAATGTAGCAAGAAACTGCAAATAAAAGAGAATGGGATCAAGAAGTTAGGCCATACCCAATTCTTCTCAACTGAAATGCCCTCAACTCCGGCTTCTGGTATTACTAATTCTCAGAATGTTTTAGCTTCAGTGCTGTGGATTGTGATTTGTGGAACACTGTTTTTGAAGTACTTCTTCTCACATAGGTACAAAACCAGAATCATCTCGAAAAACAAAATATGAAAGAAAGAAGAATTCTGGGAAGATTAAAAAGCAGGAGTTGATGTCAAAACAGCGCACCAAGGAATTGGTATCAGCCAAAAACACTACAGAACAAATTTCTTGAACATGTTGATGAGTTTTGGCATAATGACTACTATGCATTTATTGCCATGCTTTGCATTTTTCTTGCTGACTATTTCAGGGCCACTGACAACATTGGCAAATGGGGACAGTATGTTGAATCCCCCGAGCACTGATGTCACTGGCACAGAATGTGCTGGTGGCATAGAAGAGGCAATAGAAGCAGTGAGGGAACAGGTGAACTCCTCCAGTGTTGAATTTTCAAATACAGAGATAAATGTGCCACTGGGATTGTCGCAGAATGGAGACAGTGTGGAAGCACCTACTCCACTCAGTGAATCCCCCACTGTCAGAGAGATTGTCCAGTGTATGTATGGCCTGCCACTTTTCTTTTCATTCTATGCTTTGCTTGCACAACAAAGTAGGTTTGCAGAGCACCATATTGCCAAATACATAGCATTTGCTTGCAATATAGTTATTTGTGCAAAATGAATGATATGCCCTGCCTGCACGTAGCTTTGCCAAGCTGGAACACATAGTACTATAGTTATTTGTGCAAAATGACCTAAAGCATCCTAATGTCATGCCATGTTTAAGGCTTGTTGGCTTGCCAGACGAATCAAGACAGCCGACATATTTTAGCTAGGGAAAAAGACATGAAATCCATAATAAAATGTCTTGAAAAGTTTGACAAAACACAAAGGGAACTCAGAGCTGCAATTGATAGAAATAATGTCTTGATAGTGGAGGGCATTGCTAAGAATGAGAGAGGTGGAGATGAGACTGACTGGGATGCATTCCAGCGAATTTGCTATTCCAAATTTGGATTTGATGGTGGCAAGAAAGTCATTGCTGCAGCTGGTTGACTCTTATTGTGCATGCAGAATTGTGTCCAATTTGCACTGCATTGCTTCACATTTTCAGCCCATGTGCTCAACAGTATTGATGATAGCTGTGCCAATGATAATGCTTCCCAACAAAAGTCTAGAAAGTCCCCTCTCCCTGCTTTGACTCGATCTGACTTGGGGTGCTTGCTTCACTGCTTTGGTTATTCCATGCTTGAGCCAAATAACCAGTTGTTGAGCAAAATGGTTCCTGATGGATGTATTGTGTTTTTAAGAGACCTTTCTGAACTGAGATCAAGGAACTTGCTACTCAAGCCCCAACAGCAGCTGAAGTCTTCAGAGAACGATACTGTGGAATGCTTTGCTGCAGAGGTGCTGCACAACTGTAGTAACTAACACAATTATGGGACACTTGAATACAGTTTTGACAACAATTTA
>JAAEPI010001405.1 GCA_024232835.1 Cytophagales bacterium | reverse complement strand
TATTTGTTAGGGTTTCAATTCCCTTCGCAAAATATGCTTGATTCAGAATATAATCTGATGACATGTATCGATTATAAAGCCCGTTAAAATTAGTTTTTTCTCTAAGAAATTTAGCAGCATCAAGATGAATATCTCGATTTTCATAGGCTTTCTGACTATCCCAGTAAGCCAGGTAATCATTGCGTTGGTCTTTAGCCTTATCACATTCGAATGTTTCGGCAAAAGCTACTTCAGAACTGAGTATCAACACTGGAACGAACGTCAATGCGATGACATTCATTGGACCCTCCTAGTCAAATTTAGGTTTATTCTTATTGCTTGCTGCACATTCACCATATTACATAATGGAATTCGATGCTAGACCGGAATTGAATTTGCTAATGTGAATCATCATTTATACCGCTACCATACCAATATCGATGAGCCAGGTTTTCAAAGAGAAACTAACTCATTTCTCCTCCTAAACAAATATAGTTCTAATTTAGGGAAACTTATGGAAGCCTTCATGTTTGAGAGATTTACTTTGTTCAATACGAATCCCAATCTAAATAAAGAGGAATCAGCAATTCCTTTTCAAGCTTGCAGGGAGCATCGCTTGCCTCTTAATACTG
>JAAEPI010001404.1 GCA_024232835.1 Cytophagales bacterium | reverse complement strand
TTTCTAAAGCTCACTTTCAATACCCCAATGCTGATTTTGGCCGCAGCATCCAAACGGATGGAACCTTTGATCGGAGTATATGGTTTGAAGCAGCTAGGCATGAGGTTTTACACACCAGATAAAATTGACTTGTTGGGAAGTCCAGCATCACCGGAGGAAAAAGACCAGTTAGTCAAAGTTGAACAAGCGGTGAAGTTACCACGGACTAAGTACACACAAATTAATTTGTTGAAATGCTATTCGGCGAAACCACTGAGACTGGGTCCACTGCGGAAGGGAAAAATCCAAATGAAAGCTTCAGAGTCTCTTGAAAAAGGAGTGTATTTGTTCACACCAAGCTTTGAGGGTATCCAAGCAGGACTGAAGGTGTCTCCTGTAAAAATCTGCAAAGCCAGGAAGTTTAAAGTGGAAGTCATTAATCCAAATAAGGGTGAATCAATCAGTCTACCGTGGGATGTACCAATTGGAACAGTGGGGAGAGCTGAACTTAAGTCTTTCGACCAGGTGAGACTGAAGTTAGAAAAAGATGAGATAGAGAAAAGAGAGAAGTTGGAGGCTAACCAAAGATTACAAAGAGAAGGATTATATGACGGCAGGGCTGACAAATTGGTCGAAATTCTACCTATAGGCGAGAATGCTACCCAAGATGAAAAAGACAAAGTA
>JAAEPI010001403.1 GCA_024232835.1 Cytophagales bacterium | reverse complement strand
TTTGTACAGCCATGTCAAATCGCCATTCACTTGAGTAAAATGTTACGAAATACGCTTCCCCATTAAGCATTTTGCCTTAAATCTCAAATAAGGATACAATGAAGGACTCGACATCGTGGTAAGCTTGGTACTTTTGGGTTCAAGAGGGTTCACAAGAAAGATGAAAGAGAAAATTGCCAGCTATTACGTCACAGAAAAATTATATGAAAGCTCAAGTTCAATAGTATATCGGGCATCACAGGAACATAATCATCCTTCTGTGATTCTCAAAATGCTAAAGCCGGAAATGGCAACGCTGGAAGAACTCGATCGTTACCGGCGGGAGTATGAAATTGCCAGCAGCTTTCACGAGGATGGCATCATCGGTGTCTATCGCCTGGAAAAATACAACGATACCCTGATCATCATCGAGGAAGACATTGGCGCCGAGTCGTTGGATCGATGGATGAGGCGCCGCAGATTGACGTTAAAAGAGTGCCTGTTCCTTGCAGTGCGAATCGCAGAAAGCATAGGGCACATACACACTGCTAATGTTATTCATAAAAATATCAATCCTTCAAATATAATTTGGAATTCAAAAACT
>JAAEPI010001402.1 GCA_024232835.1 Cytophagales bacterium | reverse complement strand
CCATTTCAGGTTTACAGCTTCCGATTAGCTCCTCCCATTTAATGGTTGGCTATTAGAAACTTGTGCTTGTCAGTCCCTTTGCTCCGGTTTCATTACAAAACTTTCATCGCTACTATGAACTGATCCGCCACCCTTTATCACTTTGGTAATCGGCTTACGGGTTCTCCGCTTGCTATTTCCCTTTTGCATCAATAAAGGGCCTCCTGCGTTCCGCAAATAAGCCCGAATAAAAGTCATGCCTCCTCAACAACGGCTGCCGTATAGCCAATAAACAAGTTTCCGCTATACTTATCCCTGAGATCGCACGATATCTCGGTTTTGACAGCAGGTTTAGCTTTCTCGATGCGTCATCGTAAGGTTCGCTTTCGCTCATCTCTTTTATCCATACATGATCAGTCTTGCTGACCTTTTCTATTTTCGCTTCACACATATTAATCACTTACTATGCATCAAAATAGTTGTTTAGAGCCGACTCCTGTAAGCAGACTCTGGTGGGTCGATTCCACCATCTTATTTGCAGTTACGTGAAACTTTCGCTTCACTCACAGCACACAATGCGCTTGCATGGGCCAAAACATTATGGAATGGGGCGAATCGTATTTATATCACTTTATTGGTAAATATTATTATTTACTTGAGGAGTTGTACCATAAAGAGGGATTGGAATGTTGTTGGGAGTGATAACCTCATTCATCCCTCGGTTTATAACCTGACAATTCAAAAATCTTGTGGTGATCCGTGTCGTCCATTAGTTCAATAATGGTTACGTCATTATTGGCCATGTAGCTCTCTACAATCTCCCATCCTATCCAGGCACCAATTCGCCCCGGACATTTTTCTCCAATCTCGTACACATTGGGTCGTTCACTGAGGAACTTCTTCTTAATGAAATGATCCGTGTCATATAGCAGTTGATTCTCAATGAAATTAGCCCAAATCACCTCTCTATTGCTTCTGATATCTGCCATTTGCTGTGGAGAATAACCTATCAAAATTGAGTCGGGTGTACACGGAAGCAATCTGCTGTTGAGGTAGTAGGTTTTGCCAAAATCTATCATATCTGAAAGGAGCGTCTGTTTATTCCCCGCCCTTACATAATGACCACAGATAAACTGCATGACAATGGATGGTAAATGTGCGCGATCATAGCGTTTTAAGATATAGGCAGCAATATCTTGGGGGTCATAAGTGGCATTATCTCCTATGAAATGGTCTAATCCAAGAACAATCAACGAATCAGAAATGAATAGATCATTATAAAAGACCGAAACGGCAGAATACACTTCCGGAGTTTTTGCATTTGGATAGAGTTGTTTAAGTCTTCCAAATGCTTCTTCGAGCTCTTCCTCAACCTCATTCATCTTCTCAAAGGCTTGGACAGATTCCTGATAAACTGTATCTACACTTGGATGCTTGATCTGCGAAAATATCCGCCCGGCTAAAATTGTGTCACTAGGGTATTGATGATTATGCCAAAAATAATAGGCCAGCTGAGGGTACTTCTCCAAGTAAGAAATCACATCATTCACCGATTCAGAATCAAACAGTTCCTGTTCGGTACGCACAATCTCCAAGTCCACGGAAGTTTTCAAAGGAGCCACTTCTCGACAATTCTCTTGCCCACAACTTTCAATTAACAAAACAATCAATATCATTAGGCCAAGTGCTCGCATACTGTGTACTTTTAAGCTCCAAAAGTACCACATATCATTATGAGAAAATTATTCTTTCTGACATCACTTTTGGTTCTGATTTCCCTCCAAACTTTAGCGCAAGGCTCAAACTTCAAACTAGGAATTAAAGTTGCCCCTGTTATCCATTCTACTCGAATACTACTTGACGATCAAACTGTTGCAATTACGAACGACGGATCAAACACCAAATTGTCATTTGGGTTGGTCGTTGATAAATCGCTCACGGATTCATATGTCTTCAGTACCGGCCTAATTTATATTCCTAAGGAAGTAATGATTGACATTGCCCCTGATGCTGCTAACCCAATAGTATTTAATAATTTGGAATCGTACAAACTTCAGTATTTGCAGATTCCTTTAACTCTTAAGCTTTTCACGAACGAAATAAAACCTGACGTTAGGGCATTCTTTCAACTAGGGATGGCGCTAGATATAAAGGTTTACGAGGAGGCCGATCTTACTCTTGTTGAGCCTGAAGTCATCGCACAATTTCAGCCTATAAACATTCCTGTTGTCCTTGGAGGAGGGTTTGAATATAACCTTGGAATCAACACCGTCTTTTTTGGTGAAGTTTCGTACCACCGGGGATTGAACAACATTGTCAAAACAACGAATGTGTCTTTTGAACAAGACCTTGAAATGAGGAGTACTATTCTTTCCATTGACCTTGGCATCAAATTCTAGCATAAAAAAAGGCCCTCCAAATGAAGAGCGTTTGGTTCATGCTTTTAGTAGACTACACTTCGATCAATTCTCCATTTCCGTCTAGTACATTGTATTCACTAATGGCCAATGATGAATCCTCCACAAGGTTCACCCATCGCTGATGTTTCATAAACCACTTCACCCTTTTCGAGAAAGTCCCACTTGTGAAATAGGCAAACAAAAACGGATGCAATGCGAGAGTGATTTTCTTCTGATTTTGATTTGCCAGAAGGTGTTTAACCGTGTTCTCAATAGTATCTCCAATTTGAATCGAAGCTGAAATCTTACCAGTTCCGTCGCATGAAGGGCATACTTCTCTGGTAGTAATGTTCATCTCTGGACGCACCCGCTGACGTGTGATCTGCATCAAACCAAATTTTGAAAGGGGAAGAATCGTATGCTTAGATCGATCATCCTTCATTACCTCCTTCATTTTTTCAAAAAGCTTTCGCTTGTTTCCCACCTGCCGCATATCAATAAAATCTATAGTGATGATACCGCCCATATCTCTCAACCTTAGCTGACGAGCAATCTCGGCTGCAGCCTCAAGGTTAACGGTCACGGCCGTATCTTCCTGATTGTCCTGACTATTGGATTTGTTGCCGCTATTCACGTCGATCACATGCATAGCCTCCGTATGTTCTACGATTAGATAGCCTCCACTTGGAATCGTCACTGATTTCCCGAAGGAAGTCTTCATTTGCTTCTCTACCCCATACGCCTCAAAGACCTTGGCCTTACCGTTATACATTTTGGTGATTTTCTCCTTGTCTGGTGCGATTTTTTGTATGAACGTTTTGATCTCCTCATACATCTCCTTGTCATCGACTGTAATGCTATCGAATGATTCATTCAGCACATCACGAAGAATAGAATTGGCTCTGGTCATCTCTCCGATCACTTTATCTCTTGGCTTGGCCACCTTCAATTTCTTGATGCCAACCTCCCAAACCTCGAGAAGCTGACGGAGATCCTGATCCAAATCTTTTACCTCTTTTCCCATCGCAACCGTTCGAATGATCAAGCCAAATCCTTCTGGTTTGATTGCTTGCATCAATCGCTGCAGACGCTTTCGTTCTGCATTGTCAGAAATCTTTTTAGATATATTGATGGTATTGGAAAACGGCACCAATATCAGGTATCTGCCTGCCAATGAAATTTCGCATGAAAGTCGGGG
This sequence comes from Cytophagales bacterium, assembly GCA_024232835.1. Taxonomy (GTDB): domain Bacteria; phylum Bacteroidota; class Bacteroidia; order Cytophagales; family Cyclobacteriaceae; genus JAAEPI01. The sequence goes on along the minus strand of JAAEPI010001402.1, from coordinate 102 downwards.
ACCTTTGGTAGAAATTGGCTCTTTGACCACCTGTACCAGCACCTTTTGGTTTTTGCTGAATACCTGGCCAATCTTGCCTAGTTTATGAATGTCTTGTTCCTT
>JAAEPI010001401.1 GCA_024232835.1 Cytophagales bacterium | reverse complement strand
GTTTAGTGACTTCACTTTTGAAGAGACTAAGGGATGCAATTTGCCTTATTTCTAGGGGAATTTGGTTCCAAAGTAAATGTGTTCTATAAAAGAATGATCTAGAAAGAGCATTATTTTGGGTTGATCTAGGAATAATTGATGATACGACTGTTAGATAATCAAAATGGCACCTTCTTAACCTCGAAGTACCCTGGTAAAGAGAAAGATACTCCGGCAAAGAAACTGGAATAAGTTCATTGACAATTTTGTAGAAGAAAACAAGATCATTCAAATCAAATTTTGAAGACAGAGGGAGGATATCTACCTGTTTGCATTTCCGTTTATAAACATCAGGACTATAGGAGTAGTCTTCTTCAGATAGGATCCATTTGATGGCCCTCTTCTGAAGACTTTCGAGTTTGTCAGAAAGAGATTTATTAGGGGGTCGCCAAATGACAGAACAATTCTCAAATTGGCTGCGAACAAGAGTCAAATATAGTGCTCTACGACACTTTGGGTCAATTACGATGTGCCCATTACGCTTAACAATACCTAACTTTTGGCAAGCCTTGGAGTAAAGTCGATTACATTGTGAGTTCCATAAAAGTTTCGGTGTGATGTCAACTCCAAGGTCTTTTTCACATTCAACATATTCTAGACCCCTATTACCAAGTGAATATGAGAATGGACTAGGTGGAGGATGACTCAATGTTATTGAAATAACCTTACATTTATAAAGATGAAAATTCATTTCGTTTCTAACAGCCCAGTCATTAAGGTAATTGATATCACGTTGAAGAATGTTGTTGTCGCTGTATGTATTAATCTTACGCCATATCTTTGTGTCATCAGCATAAAGAACAAGATTTGTAC
>JAAEPI010001400.1 GCA_024232835.1 Cytophagales bacterium | reverse complement strand
TTGAAGAATCTCTTTTCATATGAGACACGATTCCTAAATTTGTGAAGGAAGAGAAATTTGGTGGGACATGACAGAATTTTCGCCGAAAGAGCTTGCCAATCTGGTTACGATGTCACTGATAGTGTTACAGAAGTTCAAAGACGCAGTTCCGAGTCGAGTTTAACTCCCTGTGACTTCTTTTTGTGGGGCTATTTAAAGTCGATTGTTTACAAGCAGAAGCCACAGAACATTGAAGATCTGAAGAACAAAATTCTGATTGAGGGCGGAGCGATTGAGCAATAAGTGATCGACCGTTCTCTTGCTGAATTCAAAAATCGATTGGAAAAATGCTTCGAAATTGGCGGCGGTCATATCGAACAATTACCAATAAAATGTTTCGAATTTGTCATCAGTAAAAATGCTGAAGTGTTGGCTTTCCAATGAAACAAACCATAGATGGCTATAGAGGTGGTACAGCCATCTCAAATCCGCGCTAATATTCCAGAGGACCGCGCACCGCG
>JAAEPI010001399.1 GCA_024232835.1 Cytophagales bacterium | reverse complement strand
GAGGGCGTCCAATTTATCGTTGTGGGCCGTTAGCAACTCGTCTAAGCTAGAAAGGCAGGAGGTGATTTTTTTTTGTTTTTCTTTATTTTTAGGGAAATAAATACTTATATCAGAAATCCTTCCTTTTGAAATTCCAAGAACTTTAGCTCCTTGAGATTCTCTCTTTATCTGAGTTCTTATGCTGTTTGATTTAAACAAATAACCACCAAACCCAACAATAAGATTTGGCTCAATTTGTCTTGCTAAAAACGTATGCAAGCCAGCAAGTAATCGTTCATTATTTAAGTTTACAATTTCAATGCATTTGCCTACATCATCCATATCTTCAGAAGCGTCAGCAAAAATCATATCGCCCTCAATACAATAGTTGTCTTGATCTACTCTGTCAATTGGAATATCCGAATTTATATATGGTACAACTTCCCTTCTAATATCAAAAAGGGTTGAGAACTTCGTGTGTATATCACCATAATGAATGTTTTTTACTGTTCCTCTTTTATAGTTTAGTTTATCTCTGGAAAAAGAGTTTGTGATTTTAAAAGAATACACTTTACTCAAAGGTGCCATTACCCATCCTTCCACTTTACCAAACTCAGGAAAGCGCAACTCTGGCAGTATTTTCTTCACCTTACCCATTCGCTCCCAGTGTTTTGATATTGCCATCTGTTAGTAGGATCTTCATTTGGCCAATGGCAATTTGGTTTAGCTTTTCCAGCCTTGCAGGTTGAGGAAGTCTCTCGTCAATAAGCACGGCATTTAGGTTTTCGAGGTTGGCCAGGCACACCAATTGAGAAACATTGGCATAGTCTCGTATATTTCCTTTCTTATCGGGGTTTTCATCCCGCCATTGTTTTGCTGTTTTACCAAACAGTGCCATGTTGAGCACATCTGCCTCGCTGGCATAGACGTAGCTAATTTGCTGTGTGGTAAGATTTACAGGTATCAGGTTTTCTTTGATGGCATCCGTATGTATTCGATAGTTTATTTTGGTGAGTTGTCGCTTTATGTTCCAGTCGAGTTCTTTCGCCTGTTGCCTTTTTAGCAGCTGAAATTCTTTTATCAAATAAAATTTAAACTCAACCGATACCCACGAGGCAAATTCCAGAGCAATATCCGCATGGGCAAACGTGCCTCCGTATCTGCCTGATTTTGATTGTAAGCCAATAGCATTGGTGGTTTCAATCCATTTTCGGGGTGATAGTACGAAATGGTTGTACCCGGCTTCATTTTTAAACTGGTCGAATTCGACCAGTTTAAAATCCGGGTTGTGTAATTTCTCCCATAAGCCAAGTAGTTCAATCGTGTTTTTTGAACGCAACCAATTTTTAATAATATCGGCCGGGGCATCCGGGTTTTTATATTTCGCAATATCAGTAATACATATATAGTCCTTTTGCTCAGATTGCATAAACCCAACCTGTAGCCCTTGAACATTTATGTTTTTACTTTTCTTCATAATGCATTTTAAATATGGCGAATTCGCTTAATTACTCATAAGCTGCTAATCCTGAAATTTCACGCCCTTCGGCTAGTTTTTTTAATTGCGGAACTAAGTCATCCATCAAGGCTGTTTCGGCTTTACTGCGTTGTTTCCAACCTAGTTCCAAAGGCTCCATGAGGTCAGTGAGCTTTTCTCCGTCAAAAATCATTCGGCTCATAATCTGTTCTACAAAGCTTTTTATGTCAGCCGTTTGCAAACCATGCGCATTAGCAATAGCAGCCAGTTCTTTTTCGTATTTCTCTATTTTAAAAGTTTCAAAATTTTGTTTGAGCTCTTCTGCGGTTTGTCCTTTCGTCCAGTCTACCTGGTTAATGTAATCGGTTAAGTCTTCTTCTTCATCCATCAGGTTCGAATTGGATTTCAACAAACTAATCACCTGTGACTTGGTCATTTTTTGCTTAGAAGGTTTTTGCTGAGTGCTATCGGCAATCAGGCTCATGATATAGTCGTAATCAATCACCGCAGAGGCAAAAAGCACAAATTCAAAATCGAGTTGTTGGATGTCTTCGGGTGCATCATTGCCTTCTTTTTGCTGTATTTCCCGTAGTTGTTTGGCTGTTTCTATGTACGAACTTCTAAACTCTTGTAAGTTGTCTTTTGGCAGAATCGCTTCGATCGTTTCTTGCTGTTCTTCATCCAAATCCGTGTATTGGTCGAGTTGGGTTTTTAAGCGTTGAACTTCTTTAAAGTTTTTCACAAAGGCAATTTTCGATGCATCACCCCTTAGGTTATATACCTCTTGCGGTTCGTTTACCAAATTGTGTTCCTGCATAAATTCACCTAATGCTTCTACCGCTTTTTGGTATTGGTCTATAACTACTGGTGCAGGATCCACCATCCAAATTTCTTTGGCTTTGTCACCATCTTCACCTGAGAATAACATGATGGCTTGATTTACAACTTCTTTCTGAGAGCGAAAATCCAAGATATTCCCGTAAGGCTTGGTATCGTTCAGTACACGATTGGTTCGAGAAAATGCCTGAATTAATCCATGGTATTTCAAGTTTTTGTCAACGTACAGGGTGTTCAAATATTTGGAATCAAAACCTGTAAGCAACATATCTACGACAATGGTTAAATCAATCTTGTTTTTATGCGGGTAATCCTTGTTGCTGAATCTCTGGTCTTTGATGCGTCTTTGTATATCCTGATAGTATAAATCAAAATTGTTGATGTCGTGATTAGTGCTAAACTGTTGATTGTAATCAGCAATAATTTCCGTTAAAGCTTTTTTCTTCTCTTCAGGATTTTGCTTGTTGTCCTCTTTTTCATTGATTAAGTCTTCCTGAAGTTGCTTAATGTCTGCGGTATTTTTCTGGCTTTTTTGGTTGCCATTTTGTGCAATCAACTGAGCAGGAGGAGAAAAAACACAGGCTATATTTAGTGGAACAAAATCTTCATTTTCAACTTTCTTTTGCTGTTGAATCCCCTTGAATAAGCGATAGTATTCTATGGCATTATTGATAGAAGCTGTTGCCAATGTAGCATTGAATTTTCGCAGATTGGTTGCTGCATTGTGTTTGTCGATAATCGCTTCTGCAACTGCTTGTTGTGCAATCGCTTCACCCGGCTTAGCGTTTACTGTGCCTTCTCCTTTAAAGTAGTCGATATGAAATTTCAGTACGTTTCTGTCGTCTATGGCATGGGTAATGGTGTAAGCATGCAACTGCTTTTCAAAAATAGCTTCTGTCGTCTTGTATGTCTCGTATTGGTCTTCACGAATTTTGTAAGTCGCATTTTCCTCAAAGATTGGCGTACCTGTAAAACCAAAGAGTTGCGCATTGGGGAAGAACTCTTTAATCGCTTGATGATTTTCACCAAATTGCGAACGGTGGCATTCGTCAAAAATGAATACCATTCTTTTGTCACTTAATGGTTCGAGACGCTCTTTGTAGTTTTTCTTGTAAGTGCCATCAAGTGCAAGACCTAATTTTTGAATGGTCGTAACAATTACCTTGTCTGCATAGTCGGTGGACAGTAATCGCCTTACCAAAGTTTCGGTATTGGTGTTTTCTTCCACACTGCCTTCCTGAAATTTATTGAACTCTTCACGAGTTTGGCGGTCAAGATCTTTTCGATCCACCACAAACAAACATTTTTCAATGTCTGCATTGTCTTTAAGAAGTGTAGAAGCTTTAAAAGAAGTCAGAGTTTTACCACTTCCTGTGGTATGCCAGATATAACCATTTCCTCGATTATCCTTGATGCAATCAACAATCGCTTTTACAGCATAAATCTGATAAGGTCGCATGACAAGCAATTTCTGCTCGCTTTCCACGAGCACCATGTATTTGCTGATCATTTCCCCAAGTGTACACTTCGTTAGAAATTTTTCAGAAAACAAATCCAGTCGATTTATCTTCTTATTGTTTACATCAGCCAATTCATAAACAGGTAAGAATTGCTCATCTGCATTGAATTGAAAATGTTGATTTTTATTATTGGAGAAGTAGATGGTTCGTGTACCATTGCTCACAATAAACAATTGCATGTAGCACATTAAGGTATTCGCATAGCCATTGCCTGGATCATTCTTATAATCCACTATTTGCTGCATTGCTTTACGGTGCGAAACATCCAGTTTCTTCAATTCAATTTGCACAACTGGCAAACCGTTAATAAGCAGAATAATGTCATACCGTTGATGACTGTTTTCTGTGTTGATGCGTAATTGACTAACAACTTCATAATCGTTTTTGCACCAATCTTTAATATTTACCAGAGTATAATGAAGGGGTGTTCCATCTTCTCGTTGGAAATACTGTTTTTCCCGTAATTTCTTAGAAGCTGTAAAAACATCAGGTTCTATAATTTCTTCTCGCAAACGTAAAAATTCGCTTTCCGATAATCGTACTCGGTTAAGTGCCTCGAATTTGCTTTTAAAGTTCTGCTCAAGCGTTTTCCTATCAACTATATCAGGTCGATGGACATATTTCAGCTCTTTTAGCTGCTTAATCAGATTTTCTTCTATTTGATATTCCTTAGTCATTCAAATCTTCTTTCAACAAATCTTTTGGATTGACATTCAGTACTTTTGCAATCTCATAAAGCACTTCTAGTCTTGGTTGCTGTCTGTTCCGCACATATGCATTCACCATATTATAGCTTTTGCCTATCTGAACACCCAACCATTTTTGACTTCTTCCTTGTTCTTCCAGTACTTCCTTGATGCGATTCATTTTCTTTTATTTCAAAAAACATAAAAATAGAATGTCTGTGAGAATATTCACCATAAAATGAGATGAATTATCACAATGCCCGAGCGTGGGGTGATTTTAGCTCTTTTGGTTTTTGGGGGTGGGGTTTGTGCGTTGGCAAAAAACCAAATGTGCTAAAATGTGCGGTGGGTTTTTCTACGTCACAGCATGAAACCTAACAAACAGTATTTTATCGACTGTTTGCCTAAGGTACAACCATTGTGTGAATAGCTAGCGAATCTGTGAGTGGTTATCGACTCTGTGAGTTAAGGTCTGGCAAATAGTCTGTAAAACTCAACACTCAGAAAACCTGACCCTCATTCTGGTTATTTCCATTATACCTTTCGTTTACTTATAACTCACCGCCTTTCTCGCCTAAATCGTTAGTGCTACATTTGGAAGGATTTCTTATAACAAAGTAGGCGCATAAAGCACAAGAAGACGCTTGCCGCTAGAAGGGGACTATTTCACAGCCTCAAGTGTGTTTCTGAAGTGCTTTTGCTTGAGGGAATTTAGAAAATATGGTATATTCACAAGAGCGACACCAATAAAGACATTTGGATGAAGATTAAGGCTGGCATCTTCGGGATCTCCTAATTCGTTGTTTTCCGACCCCTCAAGAAATTTAGATGATCCATGTATTATTAATGCAGCACCGGCAGTGTACATAATTATTTGCGCAATGCGAACTCCATTACCTTTTTTCAAATGGGATGATGGAATTTCAATATTCCCAATATCTCTTTTGAGGTTGCCATATTTCATTTTTGTCATGGTACTATTTTCAAAAGTATAGTAAAAATTTCGCGATTTGTAAAGCACTGATCGAGACCATGAATTTGAGTTGAAATCTGTATAATAAATGGCTACTTTGTCTGAAGCAAACATTCGCTCACCCCAAACTAGTTCACCTCCATTTGGCCTAATGGGTAAGATATACCTGTAGTCTTTTTTTTGATCGTACCCTTCTACATGATCTACAGAAACCATTCGAAGCTTAGAGCCTTTTTTGTCATTGATTCTAACATAGGCTTCTTCATTCCACCCATACCCATTGCTAAACAAAACATAATTAGTAAAAGTCTCCTCACCATTTTTCATCTGAATTTTAATGCCTCCTGATTGGGCGGAGCTTGTAAGTGATGAAAATAAAACTAGTGCGACGAAAATCTCTTTACACATACATTACTTTTTTTATCGCCTCAATCGTTCGAGCTACATTGGGAAGCACTTCTTCCAATAAAGTAGGGGCGTAAGGTACAGGCACATCCTTGCTGGTGATACGCTGGATAGGTGCATCCAGATAATCGAATGCCTCACTCTGTACATGATGGCTGATATCAGCAGAGATTGACGCCAAAGGCCAGGCTTCTTCCACTATCACCAGTCGATTCGTTTTCTTCACTGATTCCATAATAGTGGTATAGTCAATGGGTCTCACTGATCTCAGATCTATGACCTCTGCGTTTGTTCCTTCTTTGGCTATCTCATCGGCAGCTGCGTGTGCTACTTTCATCATTTTCCCAAAGGACACCAACGTCACTCCATCACCCTCTCGTGTAACTTCTGCTTGCCCGATAGGCAACAAGTATTCTTCCTCTGGCACTTCGCCCTTATCTCCATACATAAGCTCAGACTCCATGAAAATGACCGGATCATTATCTCGAATGGCCGTTTTCAATAGACCCTTAGCGTCATAGGGAGTAGAAGGTATAACCACCTTCAGTCCGGGAGTGTTGGCATACCAGTTTTCAAAATTTTGCGAGTGCTGAGAGCTGAGTTGGCCGGCATTTCCTGTGGCTCCTCTAAAAACTATCGGCACGTTGAATTGTCCTCCTGACATGGACATCATCTTAGCGGCTGCATTGATAATCTGATCAATGGCGACCAGTGAAAAATTGAAAGTCATGAATTCCACGATAGGACGGAGGCCATTCATAGCTGCACCAACACCAACGCCTGTAAAACCAAGCTCCGCTATGGGTGTGTCAATTATTCGCTTCTGACCAAACTCATCCAGCATCCCCTGACTCACTTTATATGCGCCATTGTATTCGGCTACTTCCTCTCCCATAAGAAAGACACTTTCGTCTCGTCTCATTTCTTCACTCATGGCTTCTCTGAGTGCTTCACGGAATTGTATTTCTCTCATAATGTCGTTTCGTATTTTTCGAAGGAGCTAAATTAACCTTGTTATTAATCAACCAAAAAAAAGCTCTCCATATTAATGGAGAGCTTTTTATATAAGTTTTTAATTGCTACTATTGGACTGCCTGAGCAACCTGATTTGCAAAATCTCTGAATTCAGCATCGTTCAAAGCAGCTTCCTTCAAATCTGGATCCAGTTTTACAGCCTCAACGAGGTTGCTGGCAACTTCAGGCCCACTTCCATTTCGAGCAGCAGTAACTGCACTTAGGTAGAAAGCCTTAGCTCCCATTTCCTCATCACCTTGAGCTGCTTCAAAAGCACTTTGTGCTTGAGTGTTGTCTCCAGATAGAAGATAAGCTAGTCCCTTGTTGATGTTGGTACGACCATCATCGCTAGCTGCTCCAAATGAAGCCTTAGCAGTTTCATAGTCACCATTTCTTGTCTCAATAGCACCTTTCATACTGTTTACACGAGCGTTCACTACGTTATCATTGGTAGATGCATCACTCAACGCACCGTATGCTTGCTCATACTCACCTTGCATGACGTAAGCAGCACCTGTATTTGAAGTAATGTGTGAAGCACTTCCATTCAAGTTAGAAGCAATCTCCAATTGAGTAAGTGCATCCTCTACTTTAGAATCATCACCAGCTATAGCCATTTCAAGATATGTGGCAGCAAGGTTATTGTGTGCTATCCAAGATTCACCCTTCTTAGTAGCAGCAGAATAGATGGCAGCTTTTTCTTCTAAAGAAGGAGTTAACGAAGCAGCAAAAAACATTTCATCCATCTTCAAAGTATCAGCACTTGCTTCACCATCAGCTACTTGCTTTGCAAGAACGGCAATTTCCGCAGGTGTCTTCTTTTCTTCAACAGTTAGGATGTTTGTTTGAGCAGAACGCAATGAAGGATATATATCATCAAATACTTTGCTATATCCGTCTACACCTTGCAACGCCTTTTCTTTATCTTCAAATGATCCATTTCCATTAATGATTTGGTTCATCTTAGCTTTAGAATCGTCAGACACTTCATCAAAGCTGGCAAGTGCACTTTTCAAAGATGCCCAGTCTTGTACTACTGGCTTTTGGATAAATTCAATAGAATCAGCCGCTCCTTTGTAGTCATACTTTCTCATCTGCTTACGATAGATTTTCTCAATCGCTGTAGCTCTATCAGCGGCCAGGCCTGTATTGATAGTTTCAGTTCCTTCTGGAGAGTGAGTTCCAGTGATTGTGACTGTCCGTGTAACATTCTTTTCAGCGATAAATGCAGAAAGCATTGCATTCTTATTCTTGTTGTTGTCTCCATCCACGTTTAAGCCCATGTTTACGTTTGATCGTCCTTGATCAAAGTAAAAATTCACACTTGTTGGGATCAACTCTTCGCGTTCTACATATCCGTGAGCCGCATAGGAACTATAATAAGTATCTTCAACTAAAGTAGATGTCAAAATCAATCCTTGTGCCAAAGCGAGCGTGTCGGTTGTTTTTGTTTTTCCATTTTTAGGATCTTTAGCCTCCCCAACCATCACAAGAGAACCAGGATTCATTCCTTCTACATAATCGAAGTTGAAGCTCTCATTTACAGGTGTTGACTGTGTGCTGCTGTTTGGATAATCGTTGGCATTAAGCACAATAGATCCAACATTCACAGATTGATCACCATATTGATATATAGTATACATGGTGTAGATTTTTCCTGAAGGAAGAATCTTTGGAGGAAGGGTAGCGGTAAGATCATGAGGAATTTTTCCTCCGTGAACCTCAAGAGGACTTGGAGTCACAGTGAGATTCGAATCTTGTGCAGCCTTGATCATCTGGCTCAATGCACAGCCTGATAAAATTGCTGAGCCGACAATAACAGCAAGGGCTAACTTAAGGTTTTTCATTTTGGTTAAATGGTTTGGTCTAAAAATCAATTGTTTCAATGTTAAAAAAATGGAGTGCAATAATACACAAATAATTACGTAATACCTGAATTGACAAGCGTGATTAACAACAGTTACGTTTATATTTGTATCCTTATGATGAAGTTACAGTCATTTTTAGAAACACATGCTTTTGGAGTGTGTACTCGGCTTGGGGAAAAATTCAGACTTCCTACATCAGATATTCGTTTGTTCTTCATCTATATGTCCTTCCTCACTTTTGGTTCGCCGGTGATTCTTTATCTTGTCCTCGCTTCGATTATGAGTTTTCGTAAAATTCTTAGAAGGCGGCATAATACACTTTGGTATTATTGAGAGTGATGAAGTCTTTGGTGTCCTTTGAAAACAGATCTTAGCGATTTTTTTTTGGAAATTGGGCACTATTTTATTTCTATCCCTCCGTTTCATTTCTAAAAAACATAACTTCCCAAACGGATCAGAGAGGATCTGATAAAGCTATGAGCGGAAACGAAAAGGTCTTTCCAAATAATAAATTGCGGCTGTTTGAGCATGGTCAGAAGCATGCATTTGTCCAATTGCATTCAATTGATGACGTTGAAGTATTATTTAGCTCTTTCTCGTATTTGAAAATAGGTAAGCTGTATTTGCTTGAGAACATTGTCCATGAAAATGATTTTGATCGGATCAGGGGTCATTATAAGAATGTGAACAAGAGTATCGTGGGAACGGAATTCTGTCTTAAGGATGGAACAAAGATTTTTTGTTCGTCTCAACAAGTTGATGAAGGAACATCTAGTATTTGGAAAGTTAAAGACATGGATAACCCGATCGCTCTTCTTCAGGCGGCTGCTCATGACATACGCTCACCAATTAATTCCATATTGGGAATGGCTGGCCTGATTCAGCAATTGGTTAAGGATGGAGAAAAGGATGACGAAGAATTCGGTAGTATCCTTGAAATGATCAAAAAAAGCTGCTTTCAGGCAACAGATCTCACGGAAGATATTTTGGAGTTGGCTAAAATCGAATCGAAAGGGTATCAATTACAGACAAGGACGGTGGTAATGAGCGATTTTCTCAGCGAATACATCAATACACATCGCTTGCTAACTCTGAAGAAAAAAATCGATGTACAACTTGAATCAGATACAGATGCTAAGGCGAAGATCAATGAATCGAATGTTACCAGGGTATTGGACAATCTAATGACCAATGCTGTCAAGTTCAGCCCTACAGGGTCAACAATTCGAATTGGTCTTGAGGCGAATGAGCAATTCATCCAAGTTAAAATTACGGATTCGGGTGTAGGTATGCCTGAGCAATTGATATCGCAGCTCTTTGTCAAATTCGGAAAATCACAACGAAGAGGACTTGATGGAGAAGTTTCACATGGACTGGGCATGTCAATAGTAAAACAAATAATGGATCTGCATTTGGGAGAAGTTCTGGTAGAAAGTGAAGAAGGAAAAGGGACTGATGTGATGTTAAATTTCAAAAAAATATAAAATGAAGAAGATATTAATAGCCGATGACTCATTTTATCAACGCAAGATGCTCGGCAGCTTAGTGAGTTCTCTTGGCTATGAATCTCACCTAGTTTCATCGGGCGAAGCGCTTTTGGAAAAGGTGGATTCTTCATTTGATTGTATTTTTCTGGATTTACTGATGACAGGGATTTCGGGCATTGAGGTTTTGAAAAAACTTAAAGAAAGAGAGAATATACCTCCTATAATTGTCATAACAGCTGACATACAAGAAGTTCGAAGAAATGAGTGTTTGGAATTAGGTGCGGTTGCCTTTATAAGTAAAATTCTTTCGGAAGAGGAAATCAAGAAAATTTTAAACGAATTGTTTAATTAATCTGACATTATGCTATCTGAAAAACAAATGGATACCATTTCGGAAATAATCAACATTGGTGTTGGGAACGGCTCGGCTTCTCTCAGCAAAATGATTGATGGAGAAATTTTATTAAACGTGCCTTACGTAAATGTCATCTCGTTTGAGGAAGTCCTTGTTGAGCTGAACAAGCTTGGAGTTGAAGATCTTCACGCCGTTGAATTACAATTTTCAGGAGAGTACGAAGGGAGTGCAAACGTGATTTTGCCAGAAGATAGTGCAACTCAATTGGCTTCCATTTTAATTCATGAGGACCCAGCCTCGGATACACTCATAGAAATGAAGGATGGGATAATGATAGAAGTCGGCAATATCCTTTTGAATGCTATCATGGGTTCTTTTGGCGATATCTTAAATGCCCCTCTAGATTATCGCATACCAAGGAGTTTTCAGGGAAATATCTCAGGACTTCATGATCAACTGGATCATGAAAAGTTTAGCCAGGTACTTATTTGCCGAACTAATTTCTCTGCGCGGGGAAAAAATATCAGTGGGGAGATCTTGATAATGTATGAGATGCGCTCATTTGACAAATTGAAAAAAGTGCTGGAAAAGATGATCGGCGAGTAAATGGGGTCAACTGGTCATTCTAAGGTCACTTTTTTAAATATCATCAAACCTTTTCTTCCCTTTTAAGAAATGCTCATTTAATAGCCAGATACTTCGCGGAGGCGAGACGACTTTCCGTTTTCGAAAGTTTCTCGGTAATCGCCAATAGAAATGAACATGTGCTTTGGCGATTGCAGTCAGATGTCTTGGAGAGGATTCAAACGCCATTTTAATAGCAGCAAGTCCATCCAGCACCAAGCGAAAAGGTAGTTTCCAAATCAGCTGATTCTTGGGCAAGTTCTTTGCAAGAAGCGAAAGCCCATTTCGGAAATTGAGATATGTTTTGAAAGGAGAGGAGCGATCCAGTGTGCCACCACCAACATGATAAACTGTACTTGCAGGAACGCAAGCAAGTTTCATTCCACCAGAGCGAATTCGCCAGCACAAATCAATTTCTTCCATATGGGCAAAAAAGTCTTCATCAAACCCACCAACTTTATCGAAAACATCTGACCTAATGACCATACAGGCACCACTGGTCCAGTCCACGTCAGAGGTAGTATCGTACTGTCCTGTATCAGTGTCAATATGTTGAAATATTCTTCCTCGACAATAAGGATAACCCATTGCATCCACAAATCCACCAGCAGCACCGGCATATTCAAATTTAGATTTGTCGTGGTAGGATTTTATTTTTGGTTGAACCGCCGCATGGTTTGGATGGCTGCCGAGAAAATTCACTAGCGGGTCTAACCAATCAGCTGTAACCTCCACATCTGAATTTATAATAGCGAAATATTCGGCATCAATTTTTTTAAGCCCTTCGTTATAGCCACAGGCAAACCCGAAATTCTTTTCTAATTGAATAATTTCGACTTCCGAAAATTGCTCTTCTAGGAAGTCAGTAGAATCGTCAGTAGAGGCATTGTCTACCACAATTAATTTTGATTGTCCGCTATATTCTTGGAGAGAGGGGAGAAATTTCTCTAGGAATTTTCTGCCGTTATAATTAAGTATAACTATAGCGACTTTGTTCATTATTTCATCATGCTACTCAAATCCATTCCTGGGATATTGGGAAGAAGTCCTTCTGTGGCTTTTTGTATATGTTCCTGAGCTTTAATTGAAACTTCATCCAGTGCTTTGTTACTAGCAGCTATGATCAAATCCTTCATCATTTCTTTGTCCGTACCGTTGACAAGAGATTCATCTATTTGCAAATCAATAATTTGTTTCAACCCATTGGCCTCAGCTATCACCAAATCACCACCTGCGGACCCTTTGGCCGAAATAGTACCAAGCTCGGCTTGAGCCTCTTTCATCTTCGCCTGAGCTTCTTTCACTTTGCCCATCATACTCATCATGTCGAACATATGCTATTTTTTAATAAGTGCAAAAGTACCTTTTTGAACGTGGTTTGCTATTTCAGGGATGGAAATTTCGTATACATAAATCCCCTCATCCGCCAGGCTCCCATTAATTAGGCCGTCCCATGCAGGGGCTGTTGAGATTTCTCCGTACACCTGTTGCCCCCAGCGAGAATAGATGTTCAGTATTGCGGTGCTACCATCAAGCCCGAAAAATTCTAGTCGGTCATTAAGGCCATCTCCATCCGGAGTGAAGGCTTTCGGAACGTAGACAATGAATTCAAACGCAAAATTCATTGTGTTGGATTGTACAGTTAAGTTCTGGGAAGTGCCTATGATTTGCAAAGCTTGTTTTTCTCCTAGGTTTGGAGAAAGACCGATTTCAAAAGTGTTGGATGAAATAGGCGTAGCTTCTGATGATCCGCCACCAGATAATTGGGCAATATATGTAAAGATTTCTCCTGTCTGATGCTCAGCCTGATCCAGCGTAATCTGATAATTGTTTATGGAGGTTTGTTCCGCTTTTATAAAAGGTGGGCTTGTGGCTTGTTCATTCCAGGTAGCGCTGCAGGTATCCATATAGCTAACTCGATAAAAATATTGTCTCCCAAAAAACGGATTTTGGTCAGTATAGTCCGACTGCCCCTGTCCCAATGTGGAATAGGATTGTTGGTCAAAAGAACGTTGAAACACGAACGAACCAATAGTAGCAGGATCAAGGAACAATTGAATTTGATTGCCAGCGTAGGAGCTATATAAATTTCGGACAGGATTCAGATCGCCAGTAGCCAAAGCCACGCAAGTTGGATTACCAATTATGAGAGACCCATTGCAAGCGTTTACGGCATTAATTCGAACACAATATTCAGTTTCGTTTTCATCTATGGAAATATTTTCAAGTAGCATAGGGCTTGAGATAAACCCATTGTAAATGTCAGTGTAAGCTCCACCGCTAGTATTCATTTCTATTTCATATAGTACTTCAGGTTCCTCGTTGGTCGTGATGGATAAGTTAAAAAAATCTTCACAGGATTGAATTATGGACACGGTACTAACATCCGGCGCAATCAAATTGTCAAACACTTGATTGAGAACAATGCTGCTCGGATTACAATTATCTGCGGCGTTAGAATAGATACCTCTTACGTCAATAGAGAGAGACTCTGCAGCACCAAATACATAACTTGTACTCTCACCCTCTAACAATGTGATCGGACCTCCACTACCAAATTGAACTTCATATGAATCGTAGGTGGGGTCTGTAATTTCCAAATACACCTCTCTGGAATCACAAAATAAATAGTCATACACAGGGATAGTTGAAGCTAGCACTTCGATTACGAGGGTGTCTGTTTTTGGCTCTGGATCAACGTCAATGCCTATTAACTGTACCAAATTATAGATACCGGAGGTGATGTATTCATGAGTTTGACTTGTGGTTACATCGTTTTCATTTTCATAGAAATATTGTCGAGTGATATTTCCAAAAGTGTCACGCACTGTCAAATTGATTGTGAGTGGAGCGCATCCGCGAATGTTATCAGCGGAGTAACGACCCAGCTGACTGACTTGACCGATGGCAGGCAAGCAAAGTATAATCAAGAAGTAACGAATTAGATGCATCCAATTGATAACGAAGGTGAATCGAAAAAAATTAGTCTTGTGATAATTTCTTAATAATTTCTTTTAGAGGTAATGATTCCTG